>CAJLTE010000013.1 GCA_905209435.1 uncultured Blautia sp.
ACTCCAACCTGATCTACTCTGCATTTGACCCACGTTTCAACGTTGTTTCTCTTCCGTTTGTCTATGATTCTTACGATGATGCAGATGCGAAATTCGACGGCGAAGCAGGTGAGAAGCTGAAGGAAATCCTTGGCGAATACGGACTCCACTGCATGGGTATTGCAGAGAACGGTTTCCGCGAGATCACAAACAGCAAACATGAAATCAAATCTGTAGATGATATGAAGAACCTGAAGGTCCGTGTAGCAGGTTCCAACCTTCTGATGGAATGCTACAAGAGATGGGGTGCTGATGCCACCAACATGAACTGGTCTGAGACTTACACAGCACTTCAGCAGAACACTGTTGAAGGTGAGGAAAATCCACTTCCGGCTATCGACGCAGCAAGTGTCCAGGAAGTTCAGCCTTACTGCTCTATGTGGGATGCTATTTATGACTGTCTGTTCTTCTGCATTAACGAAGACATCTACAACGACCTGACACCAGAACAGCAGGCAGTTGTTGACGAGTGTGGTCAGAAAGCAGTTGAGTATGAACGTTACATCAACCGTTCCAGCGACAACGATATCAAAGAACGTTGGGAATCCAAAAATGGCGTGACATTCACAGAGAAATCTGATATGGATATCGATTCCTTCAAGGAAGCTGTTGACGGTGTAGACGAATGGTTCGTAAACGAACTCAAGAGCCAGGGTTACGACGACGCTCAGGATCTGGTTGATCTGTTTACTAAATAATCTAAAAGGTTACAAAACTCCATAAAAATAAAAAACACAGAGTGGTTAGGTTTTTACTTAACTGCTCTGTGTTTTTTATGATAAATTTTATTATATCATTTACAATTTATAATATTAGAACATGACGTACTTGTACATTTCTTTTCTCCATGTTATACTGAGCTAGTATAATTGAACAGACCCGGATGCGAAATTTCGACCCTTGCCCTCCAGTTCCACGAAAGGAGGGATGCCTGATGAACACAATGGAAGTCCTTACTTTACTGTTAGTAGTTTTTACGACATTGACCTACATAGACCAGCATAAAAAGAAATAAGCATCCAACTTTGGGCGGTGGGATGCTTAAATTCTTTACACATTAAATTTACCGAGGGCAACCGGAACTACCTTCCGGTCATCTTCTAAGTAGATTATACAATGGGGCACTTGAATTTTCAAGTGTCCTTTTTATAATTTCAAATTTTCAGGTAAAACTTAATTTTGTCCTCCTGCAGCCCTTCCCCGATCACGATCAGAACCTCCTGCCCTACATGGAGTGGGCGGATCGTAATTTCATTCTTGGTGGCATTTAATTCGATCCAGTGCTGTCCATTTTCCTGCGTCTGACCAGACTCTTCAGAACTCTCCCCATCATCTACTCTCATAAATCCCTTCATACGGAACACATGCCCGCATGCCGGATCAGACAGGATTTTCTCAGCAGCTTCCCGCAGCTCTTTTTCCGTCATTTTTACATTCATAAAGTACAGAGAAGTAAACGCATCCTCTGCCTCAAACTCTGGTTTTCGGTAGCTTGCCATCTCATATCCACAGGATGCGATCCGGTCAAAGTCCTCTTTCGACATCTCATCCCAGTTTTTGTGGATAACATTAGCCATAGCTGTATCTTCTTCAGCAGTTTCCGTTCTGCTACTTTGATTATCCAAACTGCCTGCATTACTTTCCTCATAATTCATTTCACAGTGAAACCTCCTGCTGCAGTGAACTTTCTCCAATGCACGATTCACATGCTCAATCGTCCCCTGGATTTCCTCCGGTGTTGCCTCCTGGCTCTTGCTCATCACAATGCACCCTGCATCCGCAACCTCCGAAGCCAGAATAAAATCCGCCTCATCTGACAGATCACTCTCCAGCTTCGAATCCACGATCGCGATCACATTTCCAATCTGATACCAGCGATTCAGCGGCTCTTCATGAAGAATGTCAAAAAACTCATCCACATCAAAAATTCCCGACGGTTCTACGATCACACGGTCATAACCGCACATTCCCATAGCGATCAGTTTCGTCTTAAATCTCCTCCTGTGGCAGTCCTTATCACATCCCCCGGAAATCATCTCCAGCTCACAATTGTCTCCCATCAGATCCTGCAGCAACATCATATCCACATTTACTGCCCCATAATCATTCTCCAGAATCCCTATATTATTTCCTGTATCCATCAGATACTGCGCATACTTCCTGATAAATGTCGTCTTCCCTGAACCCAGAAAACCGGTAATTAAATCTATCTTTACCATTTTATGTCTCTCCTTTGTTGTTATAAACCCTATAGCTATCATGAGAATAAGATTATCCTCTTCGCTGCCTACTTATTACTTTTTTTAATTAAAGTACTTCCTTGATTTAATTAAAATCTTTTTTCAAATCATAGCATTATAACATAAAAAACGCAACGCCTACAGACGTTACGTTTTCTCAATAAAAATAGTGTCATTACTGTTTTTTGCAATTGAAGCATCATGCTTAGTTAATTGTTTAATTTTTCTTTTATATAAGCAGCACCTTATTTCATATTCATCTTATTTTTCTTCCGTTTCCACAAATAGACAGATAATATTACAGCCACATAGTCAGTCAACGCCTGTGCATAGATTACACCATTCAATCCAGAAACTGCATTGAGCAGATACAACAGAGGGATTAAAAGCACCCCCTGACGAAGTACAGACAGTACAGTTGCGGGAAGAGCATCTCCCACTGACTGCATACAGTTCATATTTACAAAGAGAATTCCGACCACCGGTCCGGAAAGCATATATGCAGTGAGCATCTTCACTCCATGGTAAATGACCTCTTCATCGCTGATGAACATCTGAATAATCGGCTGACGCAAGACGAAAAACAAAAGAGTGGCAATGATTCCCACGATCAGGCAGCACTTTTTTGTAAAGCGTTCTACCTCTATAAAACGTTTTCTGTCACCGGAACCATAGTTATATCCAAACAGCGGCTGTACACCATTTGCCAGCCCCATCTGCAGAAACGTGATAAACATATTTGCTTTAAACACAATTCCAATAGCTGCAACCGGTGCATTTCCATATACGACAAGGATCTGATTCAGTACAATTGTAGAAACACTCATTAATGCCGAAAAGATTGCAGTCGGCAACCCAATAGAACAAACTCTGGACATTACCTGATTTTTAATTGTAAAGTTCTTCAGGCTGATTGAAAAGCACTTACTTCTCTTCAGGAAGTACCAGAGATAATAAATACTTGCAAGAACATTTCCAATCGTTGTAGCAATCGCCGCACCTGCTGCCCCCATTCCAAATCCGCTGATAAATACCGGATCCAGTACAATGTTAGCAACTGTGCCGATCATGCTTCCGATCATTGCTTCTTTGCTGGCGCCCTCTGCACGAACTACGAAGCTTGCTGCTGCAGACCAGATAATAAACGGTGCACCGTAAGAAATATGTAAGGTATATCCCCTGGCAAATGCATATGTCTGTTCATTAGCCCCAAACAAATGCAGGATTGGCTGCATAAAAAACACCAGAATTAAACCAAATACCGCACCAACTGCCAATGATGCCCAGGTTACAAAAGAAGATGTATTCTTTACTCTCTTGTCATTCTTCTCTCCCATTGCCATAGATGCCACTGCACTGCCGCCCATTCCGAACATGTTTGCAAAGGCCATCAGCAAAATAAAGATAGGATTTGTCAAACTGACCGCCGCTACCTGCAGCGGATCTCCGGTCTGCCCTACAAAGAATGTATCAGCCATATTATAGACTACAGTGACCAGACTGCTGATCACGCTTGGAATAGCCATCTTTGCTACGGCTTTCGATACTTTCATACTACTCATTAACTCATTTTCATCCACTGTTTTTATCACTCCTTTTCTCAATTTTTCTTTTACTGCACATACATATATAATCAAGTAGATATTTTCAATCTGTCAGAGCATATCTGAAGTTTTCTGCATCAAAATTCTCACTATTAATTCTGTCTGTCCAGATTATCCAGCATTCTCTGTGCGATTCGCAGAAACTCCTGCTTTTCTCCCTCCGAAATTCCTTCCAGCAGTAACTTCTCTGAACCTTCAATCTCATCTTTCAATGTCTCTCTGATCGCTTCCGCTTTTTCCGTAAAAATTATCCTTTTATACCTTCCATCCTGTTCTTCCGGCACACGGCAAATCAACCCGTCTTTTTCCAGATTCTTCAGAACTTCTGTAGCCGTAGATGGTCTCAGTCCAAATTCCTTCTCTATTTCCTTCTGATAAACAGAATGGTTCTCCGATTCTACAAGGATATAATTCAGAATATTTCCCTTTGCTCCACTGATTCCTATAGACTCCTGAACGGTCCGGGATCTTCTTCGAAGACGATTGGAAATCTGATTGATCATCTTTCCTGTCTGCATGTTTTGCGTCACATCCTTTTTCATGATTTTTAGGTTTATTGACTTAATCTTTGTTTTATGCAAATAACGTGTTCTTATATATTACTTCGGTTCCTAAGTATTTTAGAACTATTTGTCTGATTTGTCAATAATGTATTTCTACAAGAAAGAATCCTGCTTGCAGGATTCTCCGCCTGCGGCGGGTCGCTTCAGCGACATGATTCCTCTCCGACGCAGTGCGATCCTGCCCGGAGGGCTTTTTATGTCATAGGAACATTACGGAGTAATTTCCTATGACATAAAAAATGAGCTACGCATCCACCTTGATACACTACCTTCATATAGGACAATAAAATATAAAATCCTATATAGGGTAGCACACCATGGTGGTCACAGCTCATCTCTTATCTTAATTAATTATCATACAAGTCAAGCGGATATTCGCATTCACAGCTTGCCTGATTCGGTTACTATATAATTCAGCATTCTCTGTATATATAATTGCAGAATAGATCAGCAATTTGTATCAGTATATCAGCTTTGAGCATCTTCAAATAGATTTATGATTTTATAGGAAATATCAATATTTCCACCTGGATAACTCTTTTCAAATTTCTCAATCAATCGTCCTGCCGTCTGTTCACATTTTTTCTCGGAGCACTCTGCAGGCAATACTGCAAACTGCCTTGTTCCTAATTCTGTAAAAACATCTCCATGCTCAAGATCTTTCAATAATATATCTACAAATTTATTTCTCCCATTCCTCAGAGTGAATCCCTGTTTCTTTTCCTGTTTTTCCAAATCACCAGCAACAAACGTAAACAGAATCAGATATTCTTCGTTTTCGCTCCCTTTATTCCTTCCGACCAGAAATAAACACAGCTGTTCAAAGATTTCCTGCGCACAATAACGACCTCCCTGTTTTTCTCTGGCAAATTTCATAAGTGATCTTAATATTTTCATGGGATCCGGTTCATTAGATATACTGGAAGATATAATATCTTTGTACAGGGAATTCAAGCGCTCCGGAAAATATCCCTGCAGTTGTTTTTTCCATACACGCCGGGCATTTTCCCACTCTTTTAATGCTTCACCTGTCCTTTTCTGTAAGATCAATGTCTTGATCAGCCAGAATCTGATATCTTCATCCAGTGGTTCTACTGGCATTGCATATCGGCATAGCTGTACAAGTTCTTTATATTTATTCTCTTTTTCCAGAATTCCGGCCAGATTTTTCACTGCTTCCAGAAAAACGGATGTATAATATGTATCAATTCCCATCATCCAGTATTCATCTGTAAGTACTCCAGTAAGAGGCCTCCAGGAATAAAGAAGTTCTTTATATAATATTTTCTTTTGTTCCAGATCAGGACAATTCCTGGCATTTTCATATTGCTGTTTAAAAATTTCTACATCTACGATCACAGGAATTTTCGGATTCCAGGCATAATTTTTGTATCCTGTTGTAATATAAGGATATGGACCTATTGCTTTCAATATTTTTCTTACACGATAGACAAGATTCTTTACATATCCATCCGCATTTTCAAAATTCCCTTCCGTCTCCTGCCGAATCAGAAATTCTTCCAATTCCTGAATTGTAACAATTCTTTTTCTGTTCAGAACCAGAAATGTCAACAATTTAATTCCCCTCACTGAGCGAATATCTTTCTCTCTTAATGTTACATCTCCTGAAGATATCTGAAAAGTTCCCATTAAATTAATTCTGACCGGTTCCATATCTTGCCCTCATTTGTACTATTATATTCCATCAGACGGATAGAATCATCCGCAGTTGTTACTTACTCATAACCAGATAACTGCTCTGCAGTTCAGTTAAATCCTGTAAATATTTTATCACAAAAAAGGGAAGCATGCCAGAAGCATACTTCCCTTCTTGTTAATTTACTGTAAGTGAACAGTAACATTTACAGCAGTTTATTTCAATTATTTATCTCTTTTACGACGTTTGAAGTATACAGCTGCACCGGCAACGATCGCTGCTGCTGCAAACAATCCTACAAATGCACCAACCGGTGTTGTATCTCCTGTCTTTACTGCTGTTTTTGTTGTTGTTCCATTATTACTCGGTGTAGATGGGGTAACCACTGGAGTCTGTGTAGCCCCTGGTGTTGGAGTAATAGTTGGTTTTGGAGTTTCAGTCGGCATCGGATTAACCGGGTCTTCTGTTTCACCTGGAGTTACCGGTACCTCTGGATTCTCAGGATCATCAGTGCTTCCCTGAGCAGTTGCTACATTGTGAACCTTACCAGCTTTTGCATCTGCCTCTGTAACTGTATACTCAGCAGTAAACTCTTTGGATTCACCTGGAGCAATAGAATCAACTGTCCATGCAAGGTCCCCGACATTTCCTGTCAGCTCATCAGTTACCTGTACGTTTGTAACAGTTATATTTCCATCATTTGTTACTGTAATTTTATAAGTGATTTTTTCACCTACAGAATAAGCCTTTCCATCTGCAGGAGTGCTGGTTGTTGTTTTGATTACAGTCAGATGACTGTTCTTCTCTTCAGTTTCCAGCTCTTTTGTTGTCTCGTCTTCTACTGTCTTACCATCTTCATCTGTTGCCTTTACAGTTGCCACATTAACAATCTTGCCTGCTAATACATCCTGCTCTGTAACTGTATATGTTGTTGTGAAGATCTTTTCCTCACCAGGAGCCAGAGACTGGATTGTTTCATTCAGGCCTGTCAGCGGGTCAGATACCTGAATATCTGTCAGCTGCTGCTCACCATCATTTACCACACGGATTGTATAAGTGACAGTATCGCCTGCTGCATATCCGCCTTCCTTCTGCTCAGCTGTTTTCTCAATGGAAATGCTTGCTACAGGAGTCGGCTCTGTTATTACTGTATCTGTGTCGGTATAGCTCTGACCATTGCTGAACAATGCTGTTGCAGTATTGGTAAAGGAACCATTATCAACATCTTCCTGTGTAATAGTATAAAGTGCATTTACAGATACTTCTGCGCCTGGTTCAACATTTTCAAATACATTCGGTCCGTCAAATGTTACTCCGTTAATCTCGGAAATAGTAATTGTCTGCGGCTCAGCGTAAATATTCTTTACCGTAATTGTAAATGTTACCTGATCATTTAATCTGAATTTCTCTCCGGTATGTGTCTTTGTTATAACACCCTGCACATCCTTATCAGAAACTGTTAATGTACCAAACACAGGAATAATAATATAGTTCGCTGCCTTTGTTCCTTCAGTCAATTCATAAGTAAACTCATTCTCACTGGAACCAACTTCTGTCTGGCTTCCGGTTACATTATAAGTTGCTCCCTCACCTTCAACAAAACCATCGCCTGTTACTGTAATCTCATCGTTGGTAAGCGGTTCTCCGTCATAAGATTTGGAATCATCCGCACTGGTGAGAGTTACTTCTCTCTGTGTGATCGTCAATGTACCGTCTTCAATCACGAAAACAACATTCTTAAAGTTCTTGTTGATGTTTGTGAAATCTTCTGGTTTTAATTCCATATTGTAGGTACCTGCATCAGTTCCTTTTACCTCTGCATTTCCTTCAAATGCGAAATCTGTTTCCAGATATTTCGGATCGCTGATACTGATAACCTCATAACCTGTTACAGTTTTCTCTGTTCCGTCATATTTTTCTGTTCCACTGTTTTCTTTAATAGTTACTGTTACTGTGTCTTCACTTGGTACAACAGTAAGATTTCCCTCAACCTTGGTAACTTTATAGTTCTGTTCCTTTGTTCCTTCACTGAAACTGTAAGTAAACGCATTCTTGCTAGTTCCTACATCTGTCTGGCTTCCGGTTACATCATAAGCTGCTCCTTCACCATCCACGAAACCATCACCTGTTACTGTAACTTCATTATTTGTCAACGGTTCTTTATCATAAACTTTCTGAGCTGATCCACTTGTTAAAGTAATCTCTCTTGGAAGAATTGAAACTGTTGCAGTCTTAGGTGCACTTTCTGCGCCATCATTTACAACTTTGACAGAAATCTGATAGGAATCTGCATCCTTATACTGCGGAAGCTCTGAAACATCATTAAACGGTGTCCATGTTCCATCTTCTGTCTGATAATAGTAGGTATCTCCCTCTATTCCGGTTCCTGCAAACTCAGCAGTATGCCATTCACCATCATATTTACCTGTATAATTTCCAACTGTAAAGTCAGGTCTGTTATAGTATACTTTCAGTACAAGTCCTTCTTTAACAGCACCGCTTCTCTCATCTGTATCAGTAATGCAGGTATATCCGGTATAGTCTTTAGGCTCTGCAGTTACCCATGTACCGATTGCTGCAGCTTCTTTATTCTCTGTTTCTTCCAGAGCATAGCTTCCATCCGGTCTCTGTTTGTAATGTTCAATTCTGTATACTGCCTGATTGGTTGTATACTTAAAGATAATTGTATCAGTTTTTCCTTTTTCAGCCTGTACAACAGGATCGG
Source organism: uncultured Blautia sp. (assembly GCA_905209435.1). The sequence continues at coordinate 8,829 of CAJLTE010000013.1, forward strand.
AAATTAACTGATAACCGGCAATTGCCTTATAAACTACAGTTTCTACTGTATTTCTGGTACTAACTGTCTCTGAATCTGCAATATCGTTTCCGTCAGTATCTACATATCTGATCGTATAAGTCCATGCTGCAACAGGCTCATATACAAATTTGATTTCCTGTCCGTCCTTTGTAACGATCACACTCTTGGATGTTTCTTTTGGATAATAACCTTCAATGTCCGGAGCTGTTACATTTGCAGTTCCGTTCTGAACTACTGAACCTTCCCAGCCTCTGGCAATTTCTGTCTCATTACCATCCTTATCTCTTGTTACAGCTACAATACAATAATTGTATACACTTGTATTTTTCCATTTTGCATAGAGTGTAATATCTTTTACAATCTGAAGACTTTCAACAAATTTATAATTCAGACCCGGGTCTGTATACCATCCAAGGAATTCATCATTTTCCTTAACAGTCTCAGGAATATCTCCCAGAGCCTGATGTTTCTCTACAGAAATCGGATCGATCGGACTTCCTCCGTTTGTTTCAAATGTAACGGTATAAATCGGTGCCTGCCACTTAGCGTACAGAGTAATTGTATGAGAAGGCATTGTGCCGCTCCAGTCAAATTCTGTGCCGTCCTCGCAACTTGGTGATGTATACCATCCTGCAAAGGTATAATCACTCTCTACATTTGCAGGTGTACCCACAGATCCGTCTGCCGGTTTAAGATTATTCAGAGGAGCTTCAAACTTCACAGAAAGATCGTTAACTCCTGTACAGTTCTGGAAAGTGATGGTATAAGAATTTCTGGTGTAATACAGCCAGAGATCTCTTCCATTTCTGTCAGAATTCTGATGCCAAGATTTAAATGTAAATCCATCAATCGGCATCTTATCTTCGTCTGTAAGATGCATTTCGCTTCCTGCGTCAAAAGAAGCATATACTTTTCTGCTTCCGTCCAAATCTTCAACATAGTAAATAATCTTTTTGCCGGTTTGATTATTGTATGCATATACTGTAATATCCTGTGCCGGCATATTGGAAACCAGAGTATAGTATGTATTTGACCTTGGCTTTGTTGCCCACAGATACTTACTATGTGCTGCATCATTCCACTGAGAAGAAACGTCTTCGCCATATCTCGCAGTTATAAGTAAGCTTTTATCTTCCTCCCAGTTGCTTGGTCGTCCCCACCAATCCTTTGATTTTGCCACACAAAAATGAATGCTATATGTTTTTCTGTTATAATAAACATTCTTTACTGCAGTACCGTCAGATGTAATCTTTACATCTCCGCTGCTTCTCTCAGAATCTAATTCAAATCCCTGATAAGACTTAGGAGAATAGCTGATCACATCGCCAACTGTTCCTGTTTTAGTTTCTATAGCTGCATTTCCGCCGCTGTTCTGAGCTACTTCATAAGTTCCCGGAGCCTGCAGGGATTCCTGCCAGTGGATAACCTTATACTGAGCAGTCTGGTTCGCTTTCCATATTGCTTTAACTACCAGATCCTGTGACGGCATTCTGCCATTCTCAGGCATTCCTTCCCATCCTTTAAAGGTGTAACCTAATTTTGTAGGATTACCTGGCTCATTAATCTTTGCACCATATCTGATATCTACAGGCTGTTCATAACTTCCGCCATCTGTATCCCAGGTCAGACGGTAAACATTTCTGTCATAATATACATTGACAACTGTGCTTCCATCTGCATTGATCGTTGCCTGGCTTACCGGCAGTGCTGTAAAGCCATCATAAGACTTCGCTTCTGCTGCTGTATCAAGTCCAACTGTTCCATTTTTTGTTTCTGTTGAATCAGAATCCAGAGTATATTCATCATCCTCTGCATTCTGTAACATATGCTGTACTGTATATGTTGTCTCTGCACCTGAATAGGTAACTGTAATTGTCTGATCAGCTTCTACTGTTCCACTGAATTCTACAGACGGCTGGTCCGGTGTAAAACCTGTAATTTCCGGCGATACAATAGTGTTGGTGTACTCTGTTCCAACTTCAAGCTGTGCAACCCACGGCTGACTGGCTGCAGTTCCATTGCTGAACTGATAATTAATTGTATATGTAACTTTCTCTCCGATCTTAACATATAATGCCTGTACCTTAAGATCCTCAGTTACATTGTCAAATGCTTTGTCCCATCCATTAAAGCGATATCCGTCAACATCCGGTGCTGCCGGCGCTGTTGCAGACTGACCTTCTGCAATTCTCTGGCTGGTAATTTCATTTCCATCTTTATCGAGGAATTTTACTGTATAGTAAACTGTTTTGTTTTCAGTTACTGGTTCCTGAGTATCCTGCTCCGGATCTGCCTCAGGTTCAACTGCTTCCGGCTCTTCTGCCTCAGGCTGAACTGTCTCTGATTCTTCTATCTCCTGATATTCTGTATCCTCAGAATCCTGTTCAACCTCCTGCGGTTCTTCTTCACGGATCTCAGTTTCCTGTTCCGTGTCCTGCACTGTCGTATCTGCAAATAAAACGGTCTGATTACACAGTACCATCAGAGCAGTAAGTACGACTGCAAGAATTCGTTTCCATTTGGCTGTCTTTTTCATAAACTCTCTCCTTTCTGTTGCTCATTTTGCTGAACCTTTATATTCTTTCGGTATCTTACATGTAGTCTTTTGTTTATTTCAAGATTCATTTGAATCAGTTTCTCTGACACCGGTAATATATGTATAACCCTTTTCAAATATGCCTTTTTCTAAATATTTTTTTAGTTCCAGACAATAGTTTTACATAATCACAACAGATACCTTATTATTCAGTATATACTATAATGGTCTCATGGTGGTCTCATAGATATGGTTTTCTAAAATTTCGTTCGACAAATAAGGTATTCCTTGACATAAATCAAGGGCATGGCAGATTTCACCAAATCTGCCATGCCCTTATATGATCAAATTAATATCTTCATCCTGTATCGCTGACTCCTTAATCACTGCCTGCTCATAACCAAGTAACTGTTTTGCAGTTTGGTTGAACTTTTAAGACAATTCAAGCTTACCAGTATATAGCTGATAATAGGTTCCCTTTAACTTAATGAGATCCTCATGGTCACCTCTCTCAATAATCTTGCCATGATCCAGTACGATGATGGCATCACTGTTTCTGATCGTTGAAAGGCGATGGGCGATTACAAATACAGTACGGCCTTTCATAAGGTTATCCATACCTTTCTGTACAATACTCTCTGTACGGGTATCGATACTTGAAGTTGCTTCATCCAGAATCAGTACCGGCGGATTAGCTACAGCTGCTCTTGCAATAGAAAGAAGCTGGCGCTGGCCCTGAGAAAGTTCTTCACCATCTCCGCTCAGCATAGTGTCATATCCTTTTGGAAGCATCTTAATAAACTGATCTGCATGAGCCAGTCTTGCTGCCTCGTATACTTCCTCGTCTGTGGCATCCAGTTTACCATAACGAATATTTTCCTTGATGGTTCCCGTGAACAGATGAGTATCCTGGAGTACGATTCCCAGAGAACGTCTCAGGTCATCTTTCTTGATCTTGGTAATGTTGATTCCGTCGTAGCGGATCTTACCTTCCTGAATATCGTAGAAACGGTTGATCAGGTTTGTGATAGTTGTCTTTCCTGCACCAGTAGAACCTACAAAAGCAAGCTTCTGTCCAGGTTTTGCAAAGAGACTAATGTCTTTCAAAATGACCTTATCCGGGTTATATCCAAAGGTGACGTCTTCGAAACGAACATCTCCTGTCAGTTCTGTGTAAGTGACAGAACCATCTGCGGAATGCGGATGTTTCCATGCCCACATACCGGTTCTCTCTTTACATTCTGTGATGTTGCCGTTGACATCTTTTTTTGCATTAACCAGTTCTACGTAACCTTCATCCTCTTCTGGTTTCTCATCAATGAGTTTGAAGATACGTTCCGCACCTGCAAGTGCCATAACGATGGCGTTGAACTGCTGTGCCACCTGCATAAACGGCTGAGTGAAGCTCTTTGTGAACTGTAAATAGGAAGCCATAACACCAAGAGTAATTCCTCCTACACCAGTTACAGAAAGAAGTCCTCCAAGTACTGCTGTCAGTACAAACTGCAGATTACCGATGTTACCGATCACCGGTCCCATCATGTTTCCGTATTTATTGGCATTTGCTGCACTTTCGAAAAGTGCGTCGTTAAGTTTGTCAAACTCTACTTTTGACTTATCTTCATGGTTAAATACTTTTACTACACGCTGACCGTTCATTCGTTCTTCCACGAATCCGGTTACATCTGCCAGAGCTACCTGCTGACGGATGAAATATTTACCACTGTTAGACCCAATTTTATTGGTTACTTTCAGCATGATAAAGATGATCACAACTGCCAGGATTGTAAGCAGCGGACTTAATACCAGCATGGAAATAAAAGTAACAATAATGGTGAACAGTGACATCAGTGCCTGCGGGATTGCCTGACTGATCATCTGTCTCAGTGTATCGGTATCGTTAGTATAAAGGCTCATGATAGATCCGTTTGTATTCTGGTCGAAATAGCGGATCGGGAGAGTCTGCATATGCTCAAACATGTCATCACGAACGCTCTTGAGCACACCCTGTCCGATGAAAACCATCATTCTGGTATAAATAAATGTAGCAATTACACCCAAGGCAAAAATAGTGCCAAGTACTGCAAGAGCTTTATACAACTCTGCGAAGTTCGGATCTGTCTGTCCGATGAGCGGAATGATGAAATCATCCAGCAGGAATTTCAAAGACAGAGAGACTGCAATACTTGCGACAGAACTGATGAAAATACAGATAAATACAATGATAAACTGTATTTTATGTGTTCCTGTCATATATTTCAGAAGTCTTTTGGCAGTTTGGATGGTATTCTGATCTAATTTTTTCTTTTTATTCATCGTCTCCGCCTCCTTTGACCTGTGATTCATATACTTCTCTGTAAATGTCGTTTGTTTTCAGCAGTTCTTCTGATGTACCCACACCTACGATCTTACCATCATCCAGTACGATGATCTGGTCTGCATCTTCAATAGAAGAAACTCGCTGTGCGATAATAATCCTTGTTGTGTTTGGGATTTCCTCGCGGAAAGCCTTACGGATCAGGGCATCCGTTCTGGTATCTACCGCACTGGTAGAGTCATCCAGGATCAGGATCTTCGGTTTCTTAAGAAGCGCTCTGGCAATACACAGACGCTGTTTCTGACCGCCGGATACATTGTTACCGCCCTGAACGATCATGGTGTTGTAGCCATCCGGAAATTCATTGACAAATCCGTCTGCCTGAGCCAGCTTACAAACTCGTTGAACTTCTTCATCACTGGCAGTCTCATCACCCCAGCGGATGTTTTCATAAATACTTCCTGAGAACAGAACGTTTTTCTGCAGTACCATGGAAACCTGATCTCGCAGTACTTCCAGGTTATAATCACGGACATCTACGCCACCGACCTGAACATTACCTCCTGTAACATCATAAAGTCTCGGGATCAGCTGTACCAGAGTAGATTTGGCACTACCAGTACCACCGATAATACCTACGGTCTGACCTGATTTAATATGAAGGTTTACATCTTTCAGAGAAAGATTTCCGCCCTCACCTGAATAGCTGAAGTCTACATGATTAAAGTCAATAGAACCATCAGCTACAGTTTTCACCGCGTCAGCTTTATCCTGCATTTCCGGAACTTCATCCAGAACTTCTGTAATACGCTCAGTGGATGCTTCTGAAATCATCAACATAACGAATACAAAAGTTACCATGTTCAGAGACATCAGGATCTGAAGTGCATAAACGATGATACTTGTCAGTTCACCGGTTTCCATAGTTCCGAACACGATTCCTCTTCCGCCGATAGCAACAATGATAATGATCACTGTATACATGGTAAACATCATAACCGGTGAGTTCCATGCAACGATCTTTTCAGCTTTAGTAAACAGTGTGTAAACGTATCTGGAAATTCCATGGAACTTCTCAATCTCATGATCTTCTCTTACGAAAGCCTTTACAACACGAGACGCATTGACATTCTCCTGCACGGAGTTATTCAGGACGTCATACTCATCAAATACTTTGATGAAATGCGGGTGTGCTTTCTTTGCAATAAAGATCAGTGCGCCACCCAGAAGCGGAACAACAACCAGGAACAGCATTGCGATTGGTTTATTGATAGTCAGTGTCATGATCCATGACAGGATGATCATAAACGGTGCTCTGGCAAGGAGACGGATACTCATCATATATGCCTGCTGTACGTTGGTGATATCTGTGGTCATACGTGTGACAAGACCTGAGGTTGAAAAGTGGTCGATATTTTTGAAGGAGAAATCCTGCACCTTATAAAAAATATCATGTCGTAAATTCTTCGCAAATCCTGCCGCTGCAACTGCTGCCATATTTCCGGCCTGTACACCGAAGAACAGGGCAAGCATTGCCATTGCAACAAGAATGACTCCTCGCTGGATAATATAGTTCATATCACCATTTGCAATACCTGTATCGATGATCTTCGCCATCTCCAGCGGAATCAGAACTTCCATCAATACTTCCAGAATTACAAGAATCGGAGTCAGTACAGTCTGCTTTTTGTATTCCCGGACAGAACGTAAAAGTTTCTTATTCATCTTTGTCGATGTCCTCCTTAATTATAGATTTTATATAACTGTTCAGCAGTTTGACTACCTGCAAAAATACAGAACAGTTATGTTTTTTTACCATTAGCGTTTTTTAGGATCACTGCTTTGTTTTTGCTGCAGTTCTTCCAGATTCCTGTGCATCATCCACAGCACCTGTTTGCACAAAACTACATCTTCCCTTGAAATTCCTTTTTCCAGGCAGCGCTCTGTCTCATCAATATGCTCCAGGATTGCCAGAAGGATATCCTTTGCCTTATCAGTAGGTACGATTCGCTTCAGACGTCCATCCTGCTTAGCACATTCTCTATAAATAAAGCCTTTCTTCTCCATCAGCTGAAGGATACCCGTAGCAGTTGATTTCCGTATCTGAAATTCCTCTTCAATATCCTTCTGATAAAGGTCGCGGTGCAATGTCTCCAGAAGAATAAACTTCAACACATGCTTCTGCATCGCAGTCAGTTCATCCGATTCCATTACAATTGACGGATTATTCCTGTTCCGCGCCATCTGATGGGAAAGAATACCGATCAGTCTTCCCATATGCATATCTTCTACTTTGATTTTCAGCTCTTCATCCACACTTCACACCTCCTTTAAGCTGATAAAGTCCCACCGACTATATCCTGCATACAAGTAAATTCTATGGGTGGAAAATTTCATAGCTCTTCAATTAGTTAGCTTCCTAATAGTTCGTTCCCTAACTTTTTACTATTATAGGGATGTATCCATGAATTGTCAACTTCTTTTTGAGAAAAATTTCCGGATAAACTTCAACCACGTCAGCACCATAGTTTTACATCAATATTACACCAGCAATTTACTACACAATTTGGGAATTGCAACCCAGATAAGAATATGTTAAGATAGTTTCATTAAGTACAGCGATAAAACGCAAAAGTCTGTAACTGTCAACAACTGCGGAACATTCCATAACAACAGTAGTTGACAAATAGATAAGAGGAGGAACTATCATTATGTATATTACATGTCTTGACGTAGAAGGCGTATTAGTACCAGAGATCTGGATCGCATTTGCAGAAGCAAGCGGAATCCCGGAATTAAAGAAAACCACCCGTGATGAACCGGATTATGATAAGCTTATGAAATGGAGACTTGGGATTCTGAAAGAACACGGACTTGGTTTAAAAGAGATCCAGGACGTTATTGCAAAGATTGATCCGCTTCCAGGTGCGAAAGAATTCCTGGATGAACTTCGTTCTTTCTCTCAGGTGATCCTGATCAGTGATACTTTCACACAGTTTGCAGCACCACTGATGGAGAAACTTGGCAGACCTACTTTATTCTGCAATACCCTTGAAGTAGCTGAGAATGGTGAAATAACAGGCTTTAAGATGAGAGTGGAACAGTCCAAGTTAAGTACTGTAAAAGCATTACAGTCTATTGGTTTTGATACAATCGCAAGCGGCGATTCCTACAATGACCTTGGTATGATTCAGGCGAGCAAAGCAGGATTCCTGTTCCGCAGTACAGATAAGATCAAAGCTGATCACCCGGAGCTTCCGGCCTATGAAGAATATGATGAACTGCTGGCTGCTATTAAGAATGCGATGAAATAAATTAATTTTTGTAAAAATCTCAGACTGAAATTTTAACCCAGTATATACAGACAAAAAATCTGCAGATAAGATACCAGTTACATGATATCTTCTGCAGATTTTTTTATTTAACTCAATGAAACAATTCCTCTCCAATTAGAACAGAAACGATTACTTTTGTATTATTCCGTCACATACGCCTTCACAAGCTCATACGTATTCTTTACCCCATCCATATGAGATCTCTCGTAATTATGAGATGCATAAACTCCCGGTCCGATCAGACCATGCCTGATATCATATCCGGCGCGGAGAGTTGCCTCTACATCAGAACCATAATGTGGATAAATATCAATCGCAAAGTCCAGATCATGTGCCTTCGCTGTGTTGACCAGCGCAGTGATGAGGTTATAGTTGTACGGACCGCCGGAATCTTTGGCACAGATAGAAACCATGCGCTCTGTGCATCCAAGGTCGGCTCCCACACATCCCATATCCACGGAGATCATTTCCTCTGTGTCTGCCGGTACATAACTTCCGCCATGCCCAACTTCTTCATATACTGTGAAAAGCAATGACACCTTACGCTTCAATATAAGCCCCTCGTCTTTCACTGCCTTTGCCAGTCCCAGCAGAATCGCCGCGGAAAGTTTATCGTCCAGGAAACGGCTCTTAATATATCCGCTTTCAGTGATCACAGTTCGGGGATCCATAGCAATGATGTCTCCCACCTGGATACCCAGTGCTTTGATGTCATCTTTGGAATCCACATTCTCATCCAGCAGGATTTCCATATTCTCTTCTTTCTGTTCCACTTTCTCATCTGCCACATGAGAAGATGGTTCTGTATTCAGCACCACTCCTGTATAAACTCTGCCATCCCTGGTATGAACCGTACAGTTCTCTCCGTCCGCAGTTCTCCACTGGTGACCACCCAGGGTTGTCGGACGGAGACGCCCATTATCCTTTATAGAGCGTACCATTGCCCCCAACGTATCAACATGAGATGCCAGAATCAGTGGATTTCCCTTACCGCCAATGTTCACCAGTACATTTCCTTTATTGGAAAGTTCCGGTTCATATCCCATTTCTTTCAGTGTTTCCAGCAGATATTCTGCAGCTTTTTCCGTATAACCGGACGGACTTGGAATCGCTGTCAGTTTCTTTAACTGCTCCCCTATAAACTCAAGATTTTTTTTCATTGCTGTTTTCCTCTCATTGTTTTGTATCTTCTGTTTTATGGCAGAAAGAAAGCGCCCAGACTATTATCAACAAACAATGTCGGAAATTACATTTCAAATGCTTTCTTTATGCTGTCATAATGTAGAAATTTTCCCTCTGCTGCAAATGCTTTGATCTGATCAACTGTGGCAAACATATATCCGTCAGTTTCTTCTGTCTGCAAATGTAAATCTTTCTCATCAACATCCATGACAAAACGATATACATCCACAAAATAATTGTCACCCTCACCCAGATTCTCTCTCTTATAAGTAAATAAATAACCACCATCTGCATTTCTTGCATCAAGTCCTGTTTCTTCTCTTACCTCACGCAGAACAGCCTCATAAGATTCCTCTCCTGCCTGTGCAGCACCGCCGGATACTTCCCACCATCCTGGTGCCCATGCTTTTGTCATGACACGTTTGGTGATCAGAAAAGTACCATCGGGTCTGGCTACTACACCAAGCACAGTCAGATGATACTCTCCGTCCTTCAGACACCAGTCATTCCTTTTCATTGTACGTCCTGTCGGCTTCTTATCCTTATCGTAAATATCCCAAAATTCCATTTTCTGTATCTCCCTGTAAAATCACTGCCGTACATATTCTGCCGGATTTTATATCTCAAAATTCTCCAGATAAAAATCGCTTCAGATTATTTTCTTTCAGAAAACTCCCCTGCAGATACAATAGTGGCAAATAGTATCGATTACTTTTTATCATATCATTTAATGGTTTTTTATGCAAACATATACTGCAAATTTACTTTTTTCTTCTACCCTTTTATCATAAAAAAGTGATGGCATAAAGCAAAACAGCTCCATACAGAGAATCTTAAATTCTTCTGCATAGAGCTGTTTTTACTTTCACAAATTATGCATTTTTATGCAAGAATGCAAAACCACTTTCTCTGTCTCAGATCTTATTCCTGGGTTGTGTATCCGAAGAAGAAGTATCCAAGAGGTGTATAATACATGCCTTTAATATTATCTTTCAGCATGTATGGCTGTGTATAGAAGTACAGAGGAGCCAGTACATTGTCCTCACCGATGAGGATATCTTCTGCTGCATGGAATGCTTTCATACGTTCTGTCTGATCAGAAGTAGCTTTTGCTGCATCGATCTGTGCATCGTAATCCGGATTAGAGTACTGAGCGTCATTGTTTCCGCCGCCTGTGTACCACATATCAAGGAATGAGCAAGGATCATTGTAGTCACCGATCCATCCGTTACGTGCGATCTGGAAATCACCATTCTTTCTGTTCTGGAGGAATACATTCCAGTCCTGGTTGTCCAGATTTACAGTTACGCCAAGTTCTTTCTGCCACATGTTCTGAAGTGCTTCAGCAATCTTTTTGTGTTTGTCATCTGTATTATACAGATATTCAACTGTCGGGAAGCCTTCGCCGTTTGGATATCCTGCATCTGCAAGGATCTGACGGGCCTCTTCACAGTTCTTCTCATAATCTTCTTCAGCTACGCTGTAATATTCGCCGCCTACTGTACGGAAGTCATCTCCGCTTGCTCCGTCTGCGTCATAGATACCAGCCGGAACATATCCTGTTGCAGGAACTTCACCGGACTGAGTAACGTTATCTACGATATAGTTACGGTCAATTACAAGTGAGAATGCTTTACGGATTGCAGGGTCAGAGAATACTTCGTCTTGTGTATTGAAGCATACATAATATGTTCCAATGTAGTCAGCAATATTAAGTTCTCCGGATGCAAGGTAAGTAGCAACTTCGTCTACCGGAAGGTTCTCGATGAAATCAAGTTCTCCGTTGTTGTATCCTTTAAGGATCGCATTGTTATCGTCCAGAAGTGCAAATTTAATTGTGTCCGGTCCAAGGTTCTCATAATCATAGTAGTTCTCATTCTTTTCCATAAGAATGTAGGAGTTATGAGACCATTCTTTCATCTTGTAAGGTCCGTTGCTGATATAAGTTGCAGGATCAAATGTCCAGTTTTCGCTTCCCTCTACCATATCTTTACGAACAGGGAAGGTTGCCGGGAATGCCATGATCTCTTCAAAATACGGGCAGTCATAAGTTAAATCGATCTGAAGAGTAGTATCATCAGTAGCTTTGATTCCAAGGGTATCAGGATCAGCACTTCCGTCAGCTACTTCTGCATATCCTTTTACCATGTCGATCATGTAGCAGTAGTCTGCTGCTGTTTCAGGGTTTGCCAGACGTTTCCAGGAGTACTCAAAGTCTCCTGCTGTTACGGCCTGTCCGTCAGACCATTTGATACCGTCACGAAGATGTACAGTATAAGTTACTGTTCCGTCATCGTTTGTCTCTTTATCCCAGGATTCAGCCTGTCCTGGAACTGTAACAGCATTTCCCTCACCGTCGTCTGCCCATTTGATCAGACCTTCGAACATATGGTGGCACATGATAGAACCATCCATTGCTGTATTCAGTGCAGGGTCGATACTCTGTGGTTCAGATGCGATACAGAGGTTCAGATTAAATCCGTCTGTTGATTCGCTCTCTGCTGCCATTACAGGTGCTGTAGCTGCCATGCTTGCTACCAGAGCTGCTGACAGAGCCAGAGACATAATTGTTTTTGCCTTTCTCATTACTTGTCCTCCTTTATTGTGGTTTTCGCTCTATGAGAGTAAGCGATTTGTATTATAAATTCCATTATACAGGAACCAAATACCTATGTTAAGTTTTTTCTTTCGCAATTTTATCCATAATTGCACCAATAATTTTGTTAATTATTACATATTTTCTGTTCTTTTTATCTTTGCTGCCGTTCACAAATAATTCTCATTCTACTTTCTGATATTCCGAAAGCACTCTGACAAATAATCCCAGCAGAAAGATTTCACTGTCAAGCGGATAAAATTAACCAAATAGATTATTTATCCAGAAGATGACATGCTGCCCAGTGTCCAGGTTCATGTTCCTTGAACTGCGGCATCTCCTCACTGCACTTCTGTGTCGCATATGGACATCTGGTGTGGAAACGGCATCCGCTCGGCGGATTCATCGGGCTCGGCACATCTCCCTCAAGGATAATACGTTTTCTGGTACGGCTCAGCTTAGGATCCGGTACCGGAACTGCAGAGAGAAGTGTCTGTGTATATGGATGGATCGGATGACGGTTCAGCTCATAGCTCTCGCCAAGCTCTACCAGAGATCCCAGATACATAACACCGATTCTGTTGGAAATATGACGTACAACTGACAGGTCATGGGCAATGAACAGATAAGTCAGTCCCATCTCTGCCTGCATATCCTCCAGCATATTTACTACCTGTGACTGAATAGAAACATCCAAAGCGGAGATTGGCTCATCACATACGATGAATTCCGGTTTTACAGCAAGTGCACGGGCAATACCGACACGCTGCTGCTGTCCGCCGGAGAACTCATGAGGATAGCGGTTTGCATGCTCAGTATTTAATCCTACTCTTGCAAGCAGGCCTTTGATCATATCCGCACGGTCCTTCTTATTTGCAGCCAGTTTATGAATATCAATTGCCTCACCGATGATCTCTCCGACAGTCATACGAGGATCCAAAGACGCTGACGGGTCCTGGAAAATGATCTGCATTTTCTTACGGTAAGGAAGCATATTTACAGATTTCGCTTTACCGAGAGGCTTTCCATTCTTATCCAACGGATTGTCAAAGATCGTCTGTCCGTCATAGACGATTTTACCGCCAGTCGGCTCATACAGTCTGAGGATGGTTCTTCCCAGAGTTGTTTTACCACATCCGGACTCACCTACCAGACCTAAAGTTTCTCCTTTTTTAATATAAAGAGAAACATCCTGAACTGCCTGAACGCCTGGTCCGTTTGTCCCTTTAATCGGAAAGTATTTACGTAAATTCTCTATCTCGACAAGTTTCTTTTCTTCATTTGCCATATCAGTTCTCCTCCTTGCCCATCAGTTCCTGAACACGCAGCCAGCAGGCTGAACGGTGTTTTTCGCCTACTTCCACATAAGGAGGCATCTTCTTCAGACAGATTTTCATGCAATGCTCACATCGTGGTGCAAATGGACAGCCTTCCGGTGGATTCAGCATATCGACCGGAGTACCCTCAATCGGGATCAGTCGCTCATAACTCTCTGCATCTACACGAGGCATGGAACGCAGAAGTCCTTTTGTATACGGATGTGCAGGTTCATAGAAAATATCATCAACAGGTCCCTGCTCTACGATACGTCCTGCATACATAACGGAAACCTTGTCACAAATATCTGCAACAACACCCAGGTTATGAGTGATAAAAATGATTCCCATCTTTGTCTTCTTCTGCAGGTCTTTCATCAGATCAAGGATCTGTGCCTGGATGGTAACATCCAGGGCTGTGGTCGGTTCATCTGCAATCAGAAGCTGCGGATGACAGATCAGGCCCATGGCGATCATAACTCGCTGGCGCATACCGCCGGAGAACTCATGAGGGTACTGCTTCATACGCTTCTCTACATTATTAATACCAACCATTTCCATCATTTCCATGGCACGCTTCTCAGCTTCTTCCTTGCTGATCTTTTTATCATGAGCACGAAGTGCTTCTACTAACTGATTTCCGATAGTGTAAACCGGGTTTAAACAGGTCATCGGATTCTGGAAGATCATCGCTACTTTACTTCCACGGAATTCTGTCATCTGGTCTTTGGTAAAAGACAGGACATCCTGTCCTTCAAAAGTAATGGAACCTCCGACAACCTTACCAGGAGACTGAAGAAGTCCCATAATGGAGTAGGCTTCCTGGCTCTTACCGGAACCGGATTCTCCTACTACTCCCATAACTTCGCCGTAGTCCAGATCGTAGGAGATGCCTCCTACTGCCTTAACTTCACCGGCCGGTGTAAAGAAGGAGACTTTTAAGTCTTTTACTTCTAATAATTTATTTTTCTGTTCAGACATGATTCTCCTCCTCTCTTATTTCTTAAGTTTCGGGTCAAGTGCATCACGCAGACCATCGCCGAACAGGTTAAATGCAAGAATCATTACACTGAGGACTACAGACGGAACGATCAGTCTGTAAGTGTATGTATACATACCGCTTAATGCGTCTGTTGCCATAGATCCAAGGCTTGGAAGCGGTGCAGATACACCAACACCAAGATAGGAAAGAAATGACTCCAGGAAGATTGCAGACGGAATCTGCAGGCAGGTTGTTACAACGATCTGTCCGATACAGTTCGGAAGCAGATGACGACGGATGATACGTCCGCCTGAAGCACCAAGTGCTCTGGCTGCAGTTACATATTCCTGCTGTTTCAGCTGAAGTACCTGTCCACGGATGATACGGCTCATAGTTACCCAGTACAGAAGACCGAAAGCAATGAACATGGAGATCAGGTTCGGACCAAGTACATTGGCAAAGGATTTCAACGGACCGCCGCCCGGAGAGTTGATATATTCTGTCAGGATCGGTTTCAGTGCAGTTGCGATCAGAAGTACGACCAACATTTCAGGAACTGCATAGATCAGCTCTACGATACGCTGCATCACTGCATCAACCTTGCCGCCACAGTAACCGGAGATCGCACCGTACAGTGCACCAATGATCAGTACGAGAAGTGCTGCAAATACACCAACTGACATAGAAACTCGTGCGCCATACATAACACGGACAAGAATATCACGTCCGTACATATCTGTTCCAAAGACATGTGGGAATACTTTCTCACCGGATGCCTTTCGCTCCAGTTCTTCTTTTGAATAGCCAAAGATATGTTTCTTGATTCCCAGTTCCTTACGGACTGTATCAGGATCTACACTTTCTTCAGACTCACTGCTAGTATCTTTTGCTGCTGTTTTTGCTTTTGCACGAAGGATTGCTTCATCTTTTTTGGTAAACTTCTCACCTTTGGATTCTGCTTCTGCCTTTGCCTGTTCGATCATCGCATCTATGTCTACAACCTCACTCTCGGTTCTGGATGCAATCTCTTCATCTACACGCTGCTGGTCTTCCAGTGTGTAATGATATGGAAACAGGTTCTCAGCACCATCGTTAAATTCATCATATCCATATGGGATCAGAAGTGGTCCGACAAACGCAAACAGGAACAGGAATATAATGACTCCAAGTGCGACCATTGCCACAACATTCTTCTTTAATCTTCTCCAGGCATCTTTCCAGTAAGATACACTCTGGCGGTCCTGGATAAAGTCTTCTTTCTCCTGACTGGAAGCAGGTGCAAAATCATCCGCAGTCATTTCCTGCAGAAGGTTCTCAATATCCGGCTGAAGACTTACCGGACATTTCTTAATCTTCTTATTCTCTGCCATGATCAGTCTCCTCCCTTTGTCAGGCTGATTCTCGGGTCAGCTACCTTATAGAGGATATCTACGACCAGATTCATCAGAATAATAAATGTTGCAAGGAAAATCGTAGTTCCCATAATAACCGGATAATCACGGTTCTGAATGGACTGTACGAAATAACGTCCAAGTCCCGGGATAGAGAATACACTCTCTACTACGAAACCACCGCATAAAGTAAATGCAACCTGCGGTCCCAGGTAAGTAATAACCGGGATCAGGGCATTTCTTAATGCATGTTTGAAGATAATCTTCTTATTCTTAAGACCTTTTGCTCTGGCTGTTTTAATATATTCCTGGCTTAAGGAATCCAGCATAGCAGAACGGGTCTGGCGTGCGGTATAGCACATCGGGTAAAAGCCCAGTGCAAAACACGGAAGGATATAAGCTCTGATCCCCTGTGATGCATCAAAAAGGGACGGGAACAGATTCATTGAGCGGTCTCCTGTAAGTGTTACGAGAAGAACAGATGCAACTACGAAACTCGGCATGGAAATACCAAGAGTACAGATGACTCTCAGAATACTGTCTGTAAGTTTTCCTCTCTTAAATGCAGCAAGACATCCAAGAGGTACACCTACGATAATTGCCCATAACAGTGCAAGGGCACCTACCTTTGCAGATACCGGGAACATCTCAACGATGATATCCAAAACTGCGCGGTTTTTCTGCATCTTCAGGGACACGCCAAAGTCACCATGTAGAATATTTTTCAGATACATAAAAAGCTGAACATGAACCGGCTTATCCAATCCATATTTCGCATTCAACGCTGCCAGTGTTGCGGCAGATGGCGTTTTCTCGCTGAGCCACGGGCTTCCAGGCACAGCGTTCATCAGAAGAAATGTAAGGCATGCTACCAGAAAGATTGTAAGCAATGCCATTGCAAATCTCTTTAAGAAGTATTTAGCGTTAGCCATATTTTTTTTCCTTTCTTCCTTTTATTGCTTTTCGCTTTGTGGAGATATTTTTTGTTACTGTATAAACAGTAGCTGTTTTTCTGCTATTATTTCGTATGTTTTCTAGCTGTGCAGATATAAAAGAAATTATACCATACTTTCTCATACTGTTTCAAGCTAATAGTACTGGAAAATGTTTACGCTTTAATTTGTTAAATTTTTCTAAAAAATCTAAATTTTTCAGAAAAAATATTCAGGCACTCCGAAAAATATATTTAAAATCCCTGCATCCTTGCATTGAAATTAAAACATTTATTCAGTATAATCAATATTAACAACTGTATCCCTACAGTTACAGTTATCTAAAGGAGGAATATTATTATGGCAACATGGAAAAATCTGGACACTCTTGCTTCCTACAGCAAGCTTTCCGGTCTGAAAGGTCATGTAAATATCGCAGAGGCCATGACAGGTGAAAATGGCGCTGAACGTGTAAAGAAATACAGCGCACCAATGGCAGCCGGTCTGGCTTATAATTATGCCGCAAAACAGGTTGATGAAACAGTCCTGAACGCACTTGCAGATCTGGCAGACGAAGCTCAGCTTATTGACAAATTCCAGGAATTATACAATGGCGCTGTGATCAACACAGGTGAGAAACGTATGGTTCTTCATCACCTTGCACGTACTCAGCTTGGTGACGCTGTAGTTGTTGACGGTGTTGACAAACGCGAATTCTACGTTGCACAGCAGAAGAAAGCTGCTGACTTTGCAAATAAAGTTCACGCAGGTGAGATTACTAACGAAAACGGCGAGAAATTCACAACTGTCGTACAGATTGGTATCGGCGGAAGTGATTTAGGTCCTCGTGCATTATATATTGCTCTTGAAAACTGGGCAAAAGCAAATAATACATTTAAAATGGAAGCAAAATTCATCAGCAACGTAGACCCTGATGATGCAGCTGCTGTTCTTGCTTCTGTAGATCTTGCTCATTCCCTGTTCATCGTCGTTTCCAAATCCGGTACAACTCTTGAAACACTGACAAACGAAGCATTTGTAAAGAATGCTCTGGTTAAAGCCGGATTAAACCCGTCCAAACATATGCTTGCTGTAACAAGTGAGACATCTCCTCTGGCTAAGAGCGAAGATTATCTGACAGCAATCTTTATGGATGACTATATCGGCGGACGTTACTCTTCTGTTTCCGGTGTAGGTGGTGCGATCCTTTCCCTTGCATTCGGTCCTGAAGTATTTGCACAGATCCTTGGCGGAGCTGCTGCTGAGGATAAGCTTGCAACAAATAAGAACATCCTTGAGAACCCGGATATGCTGGATGCACTGATCGGTGTTTACGAAAGAAACGTACAGGGATATCCTGCTACAGCAGTTCTTCCATACTCTCAGGCATTAAGCCGTTTCCCTGCACATTTACAGCAGTGTGATATGGAATCCAACGGTAAATCTGTAAACCGTTTCGGTGAACCTGTAAATTACGTAACAGGACCTGTTATCTTTGGTGAACCAGGTACTAACGGACAGCATTCCTTCTATCAGTTATTACATCAGGGAACTGATATTGTTCCGCTTCAGTTCATTGGCTTCAAGAAAAGCCAGCTTGGTGTAGATGTAGATATCGAGAACAGCACAAGTCAGCAGAAGCTCTGCGCAAACGTTGCTGCTCAGATCGTAGCATTTGCATGCGGTAAGAAAGATGAGAATCTGAACAAGAACTTTAAGGGCGGACGTCCTTCCAGTATCATCGTAGGTGAGGAACTTACACCTGCAGCACTTGGTGCTTTACTTGCACATTTCGAAAACAAGATCATGTTCCAGGGATTCATATGGAATCTGAACAGTTTCGATCAGGAAGGTGTGCAGCTTGGTAAAGTCCTTGCCAAACGTGTTCTCGCACATGACACTGATGGAGCTCTGAAAGTATACAGCGATCTGTTAAACATCTAATAGGTAAAAGGCTGCTCACAGATTTCTCTGCATGTGACAGATGATTTAAAAATAGAAAAGACCACTTTACAAGGTTCTGATATGCCCCTGTCTACTTAAGAGGTATCATATCAGGAACCATGCACAGTGGTCTTTTTATTTATGTCTGTTTACGCTCTCTCATTTAATTGAATAAAATCATCCTCATCGTGTCTGCTCATAACCAGATAACTGCTTCCCGTTTATATGCCTCTTAGACAATATCATATCCAGTTATAATCTCCGCCGGTTAATGCAAGGCTCAAAAGTGCATCCATCTTTGCAACTTCCTCCTCGCCTTCGATTTTCTCAATTAATTCCGCTGTATCCACTACATCCTCCAGGGATTCATCCGGTCCGATCTCATAATCGATCTCCGCCTCGCATTCCGGGCATGGAATCTTCTTCATAGTCTGCATAGACAGAAAACGGTTGCCGCATTTTTTGCATTCATAATATCCGCACTCTTTAGTGCCATCTGGTACATAGTACATGTTCTGATTTTCCTTCCGTCTCGTTATTGTTTGGTAATTATATTATAAGCTGATATCGGATAGATATTTGCAATCTGTTTCTCCCTTTAATCCAATCAAACATTTGGCTTTTATGCATCCGATCTTGAATAAGCATTCTTCATCTGACCGCTCAGTTCGAACAAGACCTTGCTTAACGTATCCGCAGTGGCTTCCTTCAGCATCTTTGCAATTTTTTCATTTGCTTCTTCCTTCAGACTCATTCTCTTTTGTCCGTCAGATTCCTTTGCCAGTAGCTCATCATATGTATTGATCAGCTCATGACCTTTCGCCATCACATATTCCTGATAACGTTCAATGTGGAATACAGAGTTTTTATAAGAAGCATCTGCCATAGCCGCGATCATTCGGCTTGACCAGTAAAAATTATCTGTAGAAACTTCTGCAGTTGTATTAGAAAGATATTCCGGTGTTGTGGTAACTCCGGCATAAAATGGAACCAATACATTAAATGCATTAGACGCAAAAGCAACCCACTCCAAGATACCTGAATCCTCCGGCTGATCCGGGCGCATCTGGATCACAGACAGGAAATCATTTCTGTTAATGCCAATAGAACGAAACGCACCCTTCATTGATTTATCACCGTATGCAGCATACGGATCATAAGGAGTCCCCTGGAAATGTGCAGACAGAACGTATTTCACGTCTTCCACTGTAATCTTTTTCTCCGGCACCATACACCATGGCAGATCATCAGAAGCCGGAATAAAGTCTGCATCCGGACCATCCCATTTCTTTGTATGAGGATTCAGATAACGCTCCATAAACCATGCACGCGGTGTATTATATACATGATCCGCATCATCATGACTGCCAAAAGCATCTCTCGGATTCAGCACACCATCCATAGAGAGATCCAGATGATATTTCTCAATAAACTCTTTCAGGTCTGCAGAACACATATATTCCTTCTGTTCTCCAAGAGCATCTTTCAGATCAAAATAATCAATTCCCAGCTGATTTGGCATTACAACATACATATTATCCGGAACTCTGCGAGCCATCCAATGATGTCCGCCGATTGTCTCCAGCCACCAGATCTCATCCTTATCCTGAAAAGCAATTCCATTCATCTCATAAGTTCCATATTTCTCCAGAAGACTTCCCAGACGTTTCACACCATCTCTGGCACTATGAATATATGGAAGAACAATGTAAACTATGTCCTCTTCTCCAATCCCTCCGGTAATTTCTTCTTTTCCGTCCTCTGCAGGCTGATAAACAACCAGCGGATCTGCGCCAAGGACACGCGGATTGGAAGTAATAGTTTCTGTAGCAGTCATTCCCACATTAGCTTCGTTAACTCCACTTGCTGCCCAGATTCCTTCACCTTTCAGAGCATTTGGCATAGATGTATATCTCATTGGGTTATCCGGCAGTTCAATCTCCACATGGGAAATCTCTGATTTATATTTACGCAGCTGTTGCTCCGGATGGGTCACCACAAATTTCTTAGCTGTAAAATGTCCGGAACCGGAATCATCATTTCTTGCGATCATAGTAGAGCCATCATAGGACGCTTTTTTAGCAACTAATATTGTTGTGCACGGCATAATGCGCTACCTCCTTTTTACCTGTCACTTCATTTTATTCGATTTGTCTGTTGACAGACACTGATAAAATTATAACACTTTTCGACATAATTCACCATCCTGTTTATCATCACTTTTCTTTTCTCAGCAGAACCGGAATGTGATCTGGTCGGGCATGGTAAAAAATAAAATTCAAAAGTCCCCTGAATGTATTATCTTTCCTCAGTAATACATTCAGGGGACTTCTTGTCTTGTCTAATAAATTCAGAATTTTCCCTCAGTATTTATTTCGCATGTTTTATGATTCCAATTCCAATTGGATATGGACCTGTGTGAACTCCAATCGTTGCACCAATCTGATAGATTCCGATTTCTTCGATTCCGAGACGTTCTTTCACCAGATCTTTCAGCATTTCACGAAACTTCACTGCTTCCTTATAATCATATCCATAACCAATACAGAAATTATATTCTCCCGGTCTGGCATTGACCTCATCCAGATATTCTCTCGTCATCTCTACAACTTTCTTCATAGATCTGATGCGCCCTCTGGCAAGACCTGAACTAAAGATTTCTCCTTCTTTCAGTGTGATCATCGGTTTAATTCCAAGCGCACCTGCAGCAATTCCTGCAAGCTTTCCGATTCTGCCGCCATGCTGCAGATAGTCAATGCTTCCAACAGTAAAAAGAATACGTCCGGTCTCACGGATCGGAAGAATCTTGTCAACAATCTCTTCATAATCCATTCCCATATCACGCAGTCTGCACGCCTCCAGCACAAAAAGTCCCTGAAGAACTGTGTTTACCGTAGAATCGATCACTGTGATCTTTGCCTGCGGATACTTCTCTTCAATCATCCCTTTAGCCACTGTTGCAGACTGCAGAGAACCACTGAATTTCTTCGTAATACAGATACAGATAACAGGAATGTTCTCTTTCGCACTCTTCTCAAATACATGATAAAAATCATCTACTGATGGCATAGATGATTTCGGAAATACATCCGGATGATCCACCATCTCCTGATAAAAATCCCTGATCCCTATTTCTACTACCTCTTTTTTATATGTCTCACTGTCAAAAGACACATAAAAAGGAACAACTTCAATATCTTTCTCTTCCGTAAGTTCCTGTGGAAGATCCAGCGAGCCATCGCTGACGATCTGAACTTTCTTTTGCATAAATTAACTACCTCTCCTGATTCATGTCAAGCGGATAAAAACATCCACCTTCGGTTAAACACGATATTTTCCTTTTTTTGAATAAACGTGGAACATTATAACACAAGAATCTGGATTGATGTAGCTGTTACCTCAGATTTTATAATTATTTAAGATATCAGCATTGTTTTTATCTGCTGTATGGTTTTCTTTACTTCATAAATGATCTGGCTGTTTATGATATCAAAATGTATCTCTTTTCCACTTCCGCCATATTTAGTTTCATAAATTTCCGCTTTTTCTTCATCATGGTCTTTGTATCTGGATTTACCTGTCAGATAAACGTTAGAATTTGCATGATCCGGATAATCCAGGTTCTTCTGGATGTAAAACATTTCTTTATTTTCTCTAATATCTGCTTCCAGATTATCTAGTTTTTTCAAAAAGACGTCTGTTACTTTCGGATAATGTTCTTTAATATATATCAGATTTCTGTGCAGACAGGTAGCACTCTTTTCCATAAGTCTGCGCTCTTTCTCATTCGTAAAATCCGCATATTCTTCCGGCTGTACCTCATCTCCTGCAATAGATCTCTGCAACTGCTCAAACCAGTACAGATGTCTGGACATACTGTCCGGGAACATAAAATATGTAGAAAATTCATGATCAATCATCGGTGCCAGCCGCAATATTTCTCCTGCTTCATTGCATACAAATGCAATATTCTCGTAATGGTAATTCTGATCACCCGTCAGAATAGAAATAAGGATCTGCATCGCCAGCTCCTCTGCCAGTTCCTGATAAGTCTGAAAATAGTCAGCTTCCAAAATCTGTGTATAATCATAGAACATCTGGCAATAGTTTACATAATCATTTATCTTTACCTTGTCATCAGGATACTTCCGAAAGAACTCAAGCAGATTCATCAGGTGTTCGCCCTCTCCATAAATCATCGGGCACACAGTTCCATAATCATAATACTTCTCTGTCTCTGCCTCATATCCTTTGCAAACAGCAAGCTGATACTGCGGAACCGGAACAAAATACTCATTAATTACCCATGACCAGAATACCTCTGCATAGGCAAACAGAGGAGTAGAAAATGGTTTGGATTTCGTAAGCGGTTTAAAAACCAGATTCCCCTCAAAAACTGGAAAGTGTTTTTCACCTTTTACTACACCGACAGTCTCCGCTTTCAGATTACCGGTCCGTGCTGAATATTCGTAGATCTGAGAAATGTAACTTACTTTTTGTTTCATAAGTTCTGTTTATTCCTTTCACAATATTTACTTCTCTCATGTTTACATTGTTACGCGCTTTCTCCATTGCTAATACAACGTTCCTACATACCCTTGCGTTTCCCGTTTCATATAGCATTCATTCACCTGATCAGATTCTATAATTTCCAGCACATATTCCATTCCTGTAGCCAGTTCACGTTTTTTCAGTTCTTCTAATGGAATCCAGTATACCTTTCCCTCTTCGGAACTTTTTAATTCCCCTGTAAATTCTTCTGTTTTATAGAGAAAAAGTACATTGTGAATGCCGTCTCTATGCCAATGATATACCCCTCGCAGTTTCGGATTCTCTATTTTTAATCCAGTTTCTTCCCAAACTTCACGGATCACGGAATCGTTAAATATTTCGTTCTTTTCCACATGACCGCCAGGAAAAGTTGTGCCTGTGTAGCTGTCGTTTACTTTGTCCAGTGCCAGGACATTTCCTGCATTGTCGCACACCATGCACATATTCATAAAGCAGACCTGATCTATATGTTTTTCCCCTTTTTCATTAAATAATCTTTTAACCCGCTTGTTAACACTAGATCTTTTGGATTTATAATGTTTAAAAACCTCTCCGTAAGGAATCCATATTCCAGCTTTTTCAATTCTTTCATATACTTTATCTACTACTTCTGACAGTTGTTTGTCATTTGGAAATGTATATTTTTTAGTATAATAATCTTTTGTTTCCTGAAACATCCATTCTGCAATTTTTTCTTTCTGTCTTAGTTTTAAATGGGAATATTTCCTATCAGTCTGTACTAAGCGTCCATCTCTTATTTCATGATTCTTTTGTGACATTATTAAATTTTCCTCTTATTTTCTTTACAGTTAACAATATAAATTCCTGCGCAAACCAGAATCAACGCCAGCAGACTTCCTATATTAAATGCCTGTTTTATCTCTCCAAGTATCAACGCAGACAGAATCACACTGCATAATGGATTGACAAATCCAAAGATTGCGACCTTCGAAACATCATTCCATGCAAGCAATACAGACCAGAGCGTATACGCCACCGCAGAAACCATTGCCAGATAAAATATAATCGTTACACCTCCGGCACTAATATTTCCGAGATGTCCGCCCATTCCCACTCCGATCAAAGTCAGGACGATTCCGCCCATCGTAAACTGCGTTCCGCTCAGTACTACCGGAGATACTTTTCTGGAAAAAAGGTTAATCAGAACCGTAGACATTCCATAGGATAACTGCGCGATCAGAATAAATCCTTCTCCCGTCAGCTTAAATCCCATATCCAGGGAATTCCCCATCAGGTTGATCACAACAACTCCGGCAAATCCCAGAACACATCCTGCAATTTTTCTGCCTGTCATTTGTTCATTTCGAAAAATCAGACAGGACATCAGAATTGCAATAAAGTTTCCAAGTCCGGTAATAATACCACCTTTTACTCCTGATGTATGTGCAACACCTATGTAAAAAAAGAAATATTGTCCCACCGTCTGCGCCAGACATACCGGAACTGCATATTTCAGGACCTCTTTATCCGGAATCATTACTTTCTTTTCTCTGATGGATGCAAAGACCAACACCAGAATCCCCGCCAGAGTAAAACGTACTCCCGCGAAGACAATCTGGCTTGCAGTATCTGCGGAATCCACCTGCATCAGGCGATAACCTGTCTTGATCACCGGAATTGCGCTACCCCATAGAATACAGCAAACACAGGCAAGGAGCGCTACGATTCCGGTTTTTGTTAATGTGTTTTGTTTTTGTGTCATTTTTTTCTCTCTTTTCATTTGTATTTCGCTTTTCCCATTGTATCATAGATTTCTAAATAGTTGTTAGTGCTTTTCACTATTGAAGCAAGAGACTTACTTGATTCGGTTAAATAAAAATTGAAAAGCAGAAATGCCTTTCACGAATAAAATCGCTTCAAACATTTCTGCTTTTATTATCCTGTCTGTAAATCCCTAAAAATAATATTCCTCAGAATAAATCCTCAGATCCTCTTTCGTCCATTCCCCGTTTTCGATATGAAAGCTATTCAGTACCGGATAGTCTGCCATCAGTGACAGGATCAGGTAACTTGCCTTTGAGTCAAAAGCAAGACGGATGTCCTCCACTGACGGGCGGGACGGAGATGATGGATGAGAATGCCAGTTTCCCAGCGGTTTCAGGCCGTTGGCACGCATATCTTTGATTGCATTCATCTGATCTCTTGGGTCCAGAGTAAAGTGGTCTTCGGCATGATCTTTATTTTCCAGGAAATATACTTTTTGGATTTCTCTTCCCTCTTCAGTCTCTACACCGGCCAGAAGTCCACAGGCTTCTTCCGGAAGATGTTCTTTTGCATAATTAACGATCTCATCATAGAGATGATCTCTCATTCTTATTATTGCCATATTTCTCTCCTGTTTATGCCTGATTTTTAACCGAATCAAGTAAGTCCCCTGCTTCAACTACCTAAGGCAATACGTAGTAAGTGGGGACTTACTCTATTTATTGCTCATCTCTTGTTGCAAATCGTCCTGCAGTTTCCTCACAGACTTCCTGCTCGTAATCAATTGGTTCCAGAATTGTCGGATGATCTCCACATACTGCACAGTTATGAGTGTCTTTCGGCAGTTTAATCTTATGAAATTCCATTGTCAGCGCATCAAAAGTCAAAAGAGATCCAGTCAGAAGATCACCTACTCCGATCAGATATTTAATTGCTTCCATCGCCTGTAAAGAACCAATAACACCGCCCATTGCTCCGATGACACCTGCCTGTTTGCAGGTCGGTACTGCATCCTTTGGCGGCGGATTTTTGAATACACAACGATAACATGGTCCTTCTCCCGGTACATAAGTCATCAGCTGACCTTTGAATCGAATGATTCCTGCATGAGAAAATGGTTTCTTTTCCAGTACACATGCATCATTGATCAGGAATTTAGCCGGGAAGTTATCTGTTCCGTCAATGATAAAGTCATATTCACGGATCAGCTCACGAATGTTGGATGCATCCACGAACATACGGTAGGTCTTTACCTCTACATCCGGATTCATGGCATTCATGGTTTCTTTTGCTGATTTTACTTTTGCTTTTCCGATATCTGCAGTGCTGTGGATGATCTGTCTCTGCAGGTTGGAAAGATCCACCTCATCTGCATCCACAATACCGATAGTTCCCACACCTGCTGCAGCCAGATACATGGCTGCAGGTGCACCAAGACCACCAGCTCCGATGATCAGCACTTTGCCTTTCAGGAGCTTCTTCTGTCCCTTTGCGCCCACTTCTTTTAAAATAATGTGACGGGAATAACGCTCGATCTGTTCATCTGTCATTGCCATTTAGCATCCACCTCCCATGAAATACAGGAATTCTACATTGTCTCCCTCTTTCAGTACAGTAGACTCTTTATCCTCTGTTGCAACAAATTCGTCATTAATAGAAACGGTTACATACTCTGGTGTCTCTACATTTTCCTGCTCGATAAGCTCCGGCAGTGTCAGTCCGTCTTTTACTTCTTTTTTCTCTCCTGCTACTGTGATAACCATATCTTTTCTCCTCTATATCTGCTTAAATCTGTTCTTCGATCCAGCTGTTTAATTCTGCCTGTTTCAGTGCTCCTGTTTTCCGTTCCTTCGCCTGTCCGTTCTGGAAAAAGATCAGTGTCGGATTTGCCTGTACTTCATACTGCTCTGCCAGTTCTGCATCAAAGTTTGTATTTACTTTATAGACTTTGATCTTATCTTCAAAATCATCTTCTGCATTTCCCAGGACCGGCGCCAGTTTTTTGCACGCCACACAGGAATCAGAATAAAAATCTACCAGAACCGGAAGCGCCTCTTTTAATACTTTTTCTTCAAAGTCTGCTTTACTTACCCGTACTGCCATTATTCTTCCACCTTTCTTACATACATGGTGTAAGTGCCGTCTTCGTTATCGACTAACTTCAGTACTTTATGTCCTTCTTCTTTCATGCTGCGTGGTACATTCTGCACCGGTTCTCCGTCATTCATACGGACAGCAAGGATTTCTCCATCTTCCAGTTCTTCAATTGCTACTTTTGCTTTTACAAATGTCAGTGGGCATACTTTATCGGTAATATCAACCTCATCGGTTACTTCAAAATCTAATTCAGCCATTATATTCTCCTTTCACTGTCCTTCATACGCATCTTTCAGCTGTTTGCGGAAATCATCCTCTCCCACACGCTGCAGGGTCTTGCGGAAACGTTCGCTTGGATTTGCATTTTTCTCAAAGAAAGTGATCGCTGCATCTGTTACACGGAACAGGGTTTCCTTATCCGGAATCAATGGAAGCAATTCCTCTCCTTTATAAATGTTATTTCCAAAAGTTCCTCCAAAGGATACGATATATCCAGGAGTTCCTTCCCATGCATCCACCGGACAGCTCTTTACGCAGCGGCCACAGTGATTACATTTCTGTGCGTCCAGCTCTACTTTGCCGTCTACCATCTTCAATGCATCCTGTCTGCAGGCTTTTACACATACACCGCAGGAAATACAATCATCTTCTTTATATTCGATGTTCATACCGCCTTTGATTCCGACATCATTTTCTTCTGCTTTCAGACAGTTATTCTGACATCCGGTAACACCAAACTTGAATTTATGAGGAAGCTCACGTCCAAAATATCTGGCATCCAGTTCTTTTGCAAGTGTGTAGGTGTCGATGCATCCGCTTGGACAGACTTCTGATCCCTGACAAGCTGTGATGGTACGGACACGAGGACCGCACACACCGGTTCCCACACCGCCTTTTGCCAGTTCTTCTTTAACTTCTGCCAGTTCTTCCACTTTGATAAATGGAATTTCAATGCCCTGGCGGGATGTCATATGTACATAACCACGGCCGTATTTCTCAGCTACTTCTGCTACTTTTTTGATATTTTCAGCAGTCAGGTTACCGCCGATCACTGCCAGTCGCAGAGAGCCGTAACCTTTCTGTTTCTGTCTCATATATCCGCCTTTTTTTAAGGCTGCATAATCTACTTTCTGTGCCATTTTTCTCTCTCCTTTGTATCAACTCTCAGATTTTATAACTGTTCAATGCCTTCACAGTTACAATAGACTGCTGAATAGTTATTAAATCTTTTCTATCGCCTGAGCGAAATCTGCTTTCAGATCTTCAATATCTTCAATTCCCACACTCACACGGATCAGATCTTCAAAAACACCTGCATCTTCTTTTTCTTTCTCTGAACTGTGAAGACTGATTGTTGATCCAGGATGGATCACCAGTGTCTTTGTGTCTCCAATATTTGAGAGTGTATATGGAATCTTCAGTGCGTCAATCAGTGCAAATGCTTTTTCTTTACTTCCTACCCGGAGAGTCAGGATTGCTCCGTATCCTCTAGTAAATTGTTTCTCTGCAATTTCATTCCAGCTGCTGCTTTTCAGTCCCGGATAATTAACTGTGAGGGATGGGTAAGTATCCTCCAGCCACTGTGCCAGCGCCAGTGCATTATTACACTGTCGTTCCATTCGCAGGCCCAGAGTTTCCATACCGATCAGATTTAAATAAGCATTCATCGGTGCCAGACATGCTCCGGTATCTCTGAAGAGGCTGTTTCTCAATCTGGCAATATATGCAAGCGGACCAAACTTTCTGTAAGCTGCAATCTGCGGATACATCTCAGGATCCCACTTAAACTTTCCACTGTAAGTCAGGATACCACTGATTGAATTACTGCTTCCGTTGATATATTTGGAAGAAGAATTGACCACAATGTCCGCACCATGCTTGATTCCCTGAAAAAGATAAGCCGTTGCTGTGGTATTGTCCAAAATCAGTGGAATCTTATGTTCATGTGCGATCTGTGCCAGCCGCTCCACATCGGTTACATCCAGACAGGGGTTGCCAATCGTCTCTGCAAAAATCAGACGGGTGTGTTCATTAATTGCTCCCTCGATTGCTTCCCAGTCATTATTTTTTACATACCGTGTAGTAATGCCAAATTCTTCGATATCCCGGAAAAGATCAATGGATCCTCCATAAAGACTTGCGGAAGATACAATCTCATCTCCGCTTCTCACGATATTTAAAATAGCATTCATGATAGCTGCCATACCAGAAGCACAGGCAATAGAAGCCATACCGCCCTCCAGTTTTGTGATCCTGTTTTCAAATGCAGCTACTGTTGGATTCCCTACACGGGTATAACAAAATCCCGGCGCTTTATTTTCAAATATTTTTTCCAGATCTGCGGCGGTGTCCTGTTCAAACGCACTGCTTTGATAGATCGGGGTGAGAGTTGCTCCCTTCGCTTCCCGAACCACTCCTGCATGGAGGAGATCTGTATTAAAACTCATACTCTTTTTTTCCTCTCTCAGTAACGTGTCTTTTCGGATGATCCCTGCAGATCGTTACTTTCCTGTTGTTATCTTTCATTTGTAACTGCCTACTATCTTCACAGTTATGAACTAAAATCAGTTTGGTTATGAGCAAACAGCGAAGCGGACAATTTTATCCGCTTGCCTCTATTTCAGGTATTCCACCACTGCAGTTGCTGCATTGGCACCATCCGAAACTGCTGTTACTACCTGGCGAAGTTTCTTGGTTCGTGCATCTCCTGCCACATACAGACCCGCCAGACTGGTTTCTCCTGTTTCCTCTGCTTTCACATAGCCAGCTGCATCCAGTGTCACAAGTTCTTTCACCAGATCTGTCTGAGGCACTGATCCGTAAGCTACAAACACGCCATCCACTGCTATTGCAGTTCCGTCTTCCAGAATTACCCCGTTTACTTTTTCTGCTCCGGTGATCTCCTTTACCTGATGTTCCAGTACAAACGTAACATTTTCTTTTTTTCTCAGTTTTTCCACTGTTGTGGCTGCACCACGGAATTCTTTTCTTCTGTGGATCACATATACCTGTTCTGCCAGATCTGCCAGATAAACAGCATCATCAAGTGCTGTATCTCCGCCGCCAAGGACAGCAACTTTTTTGCCCCTGTAAAAAGATCCGTCACAGATTGCACAGTAGGAAACACCTTTTCCTGAATATTCCTGTTCTCCCGGAATATTCGCTCTTCGCGGTGTGGCTCCTGCTGCATAGATCACAGTTTTTGTTTCTACTGATGATCCGTCTTCGAATATAATTGTAAAAACTGCGGAGTTTTCTTTTTTTATCTCTGTTACTTCCTGCTCCAGAAAAGCTACTCCGAGTTTCACTGCATGTTCCCGGAACTGTTCTCCCAGATCATATCCACTGATTCCCGGCAGTCCCAGGTAGTTGTCTACCTGGCCGCTCTCAGCGATCTGTCCGGTTCCCTCGTATTCTTTTTCTATCACTACGGCTGACAGGTTTGCCCGTTTTGCATAGATTGCTGCGCTTAAACCTGCCGGACCGCTGCCGATGATACCTACGTCGTATGTCATATCTTTCGTTCCCTATTTCTCTTCTTTCAGATCACCTTTCTTTACAGAAGCTACGCAGAAATCAAGTCTCTCTTCATCGCTGTCGTCGTCATCTCCGTTCATGCCGGTTACGCTGGAACGATTTGGATCTACTCCCTCAACTACAGTTACTTTTCCTGTTCCTGCTCCTTTAGATGCTCCCGGTACACGGAAAGTTTCCACATCCAGCGGTTCGATTGATACTTCTTCCCCGTGAGTTGCCTGCGGTACCCATTCATACGGTGCACGGTATGCACGATAAACCATGTTCATCTTGAAGTTTCCGCCGATATTTTTAAAGTAAGGATTTACATATTCCCATACAATCTCATGTTCTGGTGTCACCTCGATCAGATGTCCGTCAGAACCTTCAGTGATCAGTGTGTTTCCGTTTGGCAGACGCTGCGCGGAACTGATATAGGAGCTGTAGAATTTGGAAGCATCAGTAAATAACAGGTTTCCTGCTTCCAGTGGTGTATACTGCCAGATAATTTCCAGTGTGATCGGATCAAATTCCAGAACACGGGAGTAATCTCTGTGTGCGTTGTTGTTTCCGGTTGGTGCGGATGGGTTCGGATTTCCGTAACCACCTTCTCCACCATTATCAAATACCAGCAGATTGCCTTCTCCCGGAAGTCCTTTCGGAATCATATGGAAATGATGCTGTCCAATGATCCAGCCCAGTTTTCTGAGTTCTTTTGTCTTAGAAAAATCAGGTCCGATCTGCCATACGATTTCTCCTGTTTTCTTGCTGATGATCGCCAGAATATTTGCATTTCTTGCATCAAAAATCAGGTTGTCCGGATGGAATCTCTCATCGCCTGCATCGTACCATTTATTTTCTCCAAGTACGGATACGCAGTTGATATGCATCCAGTCACCGCCGGCTTCTCCGTGAAGTCCAGGGTTACGGAACAGCACATTCTTTGCAGATTCATCAAAGTCAAATTCGTCAAAATGATCAGAAGCGCGCCAGCTCCAGAGGATATTTCCTTCCCAGTCTACTTCAATGATCTTGTCATCAATCAGCTTTTTATCTGAAATCTCATGATTGTATACATTCTCATGTGTCAGGATAATTGTGTTTCCGCTGTCAGTTTTCGGTTCACCGCCCGGATAATAATATCCAACAGTATTTCCCTCTCTCTGATAATCATGGTGCTGTCTTGCCTGCCAGGTCGGCTCTTTTCCCGGGTCTGCGATCAGTTCATTATGATCGAATTTCCAGACGATATTTCCGTCATAATCAACCTGTACAAGATCCAGCTGATCCTGGTATGCATATTTTCCGCCACGTTCTCCGGTAGTTCCCATTACATAACCACCCGGGAGAATCTTGTTTGGAAATCCGCCAAGACCTGCCCACAGATTCACTTCATTTCCGTTCATGTCGATCAGAAGTGCTCCTTTTGCTGATGGATAAATTGTGTAACCGTTATATGCTTTGTCTTTGTTATATACTAAAACTCCTGTTGGAAATACGCTTGGATAACCCATGATCTTTGCCTCCTGTTTTTATCTTTATCTCTTCTGTCTTTTTTGTTCTATGCAAGTTTTTTAATTTCTTCCTGTATGATCAGCGGATGAACTTCACCCACCAGTTTGTTTTTTATCTCTCCATTTTTGATAAATAACAGTGTCGGTACTGCCGAAATATCAAATCTGCTCTGTAACAATGATTCCTGATCAATGTTGCATTTGCCAAAGAAAACATCGTCTCCCTTTTCTTCGGAAAGTTTGTTTAATGCACCTGCCAGTTTTTTGCAGTGGCTGCATGCAGTGGTATAGAATTCTACAACCACAGGTTTGTCTTTCTGAATCTCCTGGTCAAAATTATTTACATTCAGTTCCTGTATCATGATGATTTCTCCTTTGTCTGCTATTTAAGTGTCACCTTATCCGGATACGCAATATCTACTGCTTCCGTAGTGATAAAGTCACGAATATTGTAATCTTTCGGGAAACTTCCATGTTCGTATCCCCATTTTTCAATATCTTCCAGATGCTGTGTTGCTTCCTCTGAAAATCCAGGTTCAAAACTGTAATTCTCCCAGTTTGCTTTAAAGTCTTCTGCTTTGACTCCCAGTTTGCCCTCCAGATACTCAGCAGATTCGTCCAGATGATCGCTGATATACTGTGTACTTTCATCAATTGCCTGCAGGAATTTCGCAAGCACCTCTTTATTTTCAGAAATATATTTATCTGTTGCCAGGAAATAAGTTCCTGTCTGAATACCAATTTCCTGAGAAGTTGCTGCCAGAACCCATCCGGCATCTTCAATATAATTTGCTTCAGAACCATTCGCATACACTGCAGACGCACCGCCTTTCTGGATCAGTGCCAGTCTGGTCTGAGAAGAATCGGTATTGATCAGATTCTGTTTACTCTCATCCAATCCCAGATATTCAATGCATTTACTTGCGTAATAGTAAGATACAGTTCCTTCCTGATACATGAATCCTTCTGAACCATCCAGGCTCTCCAGATCATCCGCATATTTCGGATCCACATACAGTCCACCTGACTGTGCCACTCCGCCGCCGGAAATCTGTGAAAAAATCTTCAGATCTGTAGCATCCAGCGTATTTCCAAGACGGTTGACTGCTGCATAATCAGCCATCATTCCAATATCGGCTGTTCCGCTGACTACGGAATCAATCGTATTGATACCGGCTACAAATTCGGTTGTCTTCAGGTCGATACCATATTTTTCAAAAAGTCCCTGCCATAATCCTACTTCCGTAGCATACTGATCAAGCTGACCGGTCATTACTGCATCTCTTACCGTTACCAGATTTCTATCGGATGTAGATGCATCGGAGGATGCTGTTTCTTCTGTTGTCTCTTTTGTTGTTGTGCTGTTGTCAGATGATGTACTGCCGCAGCCGGAAAGTACTCCAAAAACAAGCACTGCTGTAGCTGCCAGACTGATAACTCTTTTCTTCATAATAACGTCCCTCCTGTGTACTCCTCTTTTTATATGCCGCAGTTCTTTCACTTCTTACAGTGGCTGCGCTTCTTTCATTATGCTTTTTTATTGCACTTTTTTTATTACGCCTTTTTCACGCCAAAATGTTTTAAAAATGTTGTTCCAAAAAGCTGAAGCAGACGGTCTGCTACGAATCCGATCAATGCCAGAGTAACAATTCCCGCAAATGCCCAGGCTGTTTTATAGTACATCTTGGAACTCTGTATCAGATAACCAAGACCATCGTTGCCAACCAGCATCTCTGCTGCAATCACACAGATGATACTGCTGCTGAGTCCCAGTCGGATACCGGTGAAGATATTGGGAACTGCAGAAGGCAGTACCACAGTGAAAAATACTCTCAGCCGGCTGGCGCCCATACAGGATGCAGCTTCCATCAGAGATGGATCAGTAGCAACCACTCCTGCAATCGTATTGACCAGCACCTGGAAAAATGCTGCATACAGAATTAATGCTACTTTTGAAGTATCATCCACACCAAACCACATCAGAAAAAGTGAAGTCAGTGCAATGGCCGGAATGAAACGAAACAGACTTAAAATCGGTTCTACGATCCAGCGGATCGGTTTGAAATGTCCGACTACCAGTCCGATCGGTACTGCCGTAACAACTGCCAGTCCCCATCCCTTTAATACTCTGCTTATGGATGCTACTACATCCGCCCATAAAGTTCCGTCCTTTACCAGCGTTTTTAACGCCTCCCATGTCTCTGCCGGACTGGGAAGAAAAATTTCATCATATTGCAGGGATCCAAGTCCCCAGATCAGAAAAACGATCAGCCAGGATACAATTCCTGTTTTGATGATTTTCAGAGGCAGATCCCAATTGCCTGTTTTCTTTGTGCTTACTGTCTGTGCTGCCATATTTTCTGCCGCCTTCCTAGATATAGTACATACTGGATGCATCCAGTCCCTTGTTTGTCAGTGTTGTGGTCGTTTTGTCATCGAATACATACATCTGATTAATTACCACCCATACCTTATCGC
Source organism: uncultured Blautia sp. (assembly GCA_905209435.1). The sequence goes on from CAJLTE010000013.1 coordinate 43,262, forward strand.
CACTCTTTAATGGTCCGTTAACCAGAGGAGAATTGGTTCTTACGGTGATTCCTTTGATATTTAACAGTACTTCGAAGTAATTACCTCTGAAAATACTCTGTTCTACTGTTGCATGTTCGTAGATAGAACTTTCTTCTATCACATCTTTTGAATTCTTGATCTCGATAAATTCTGGTCGGATGACTGCTTTTGTTCCCGGTCCGATCGAATCAAATCCTTTTAATTTACCATATTCTTCAATGATGGATGATTTTCCGATAAACTGTGCAACAAATGGAGTTTTCGGATGAAGATAAATCTCTACCGGATCTCCCATCTGCTCTATCCGACCTTCATTAGTAATAATGATCTCATCCGCCACCTCAATGGCCTCATCCTGATCATGAGTTACGAAAATACTTGTAATTCCGATCTTATCAATGGTTTCTCTCAGCCAGGTCCGGAGTTCCTGTCGTACTTTCGCGTCAATTGCTGCGAATGGTTCATCCAGAAGTAATACCTCCGGATTTGGTGCGAGTGCTCTTGCCAGTGCGATTCGCTGTCTCTGACCACCGGAAAGCTGATCCGGATATCTCTTTTCCAGTCCCGGAAGTCCTACCAGATCCAACAGCTCTTCTACTCTGTTTTTGATAAATTTCTTATCTTTCTTCTGGATCTTTAATCCATAAGCAATATTGTCATATACTGTAAGATAAGGAAATAAGGCATAGTTCTGAAATACGAATCCGATTCCTCTCTGACTGGATGGGAGATCGTTTACCACATTTCCATTAATACAGATATCGCCGGAATCCTGATGCTCCAGCCCTGCAAGCATTCGGAGAATCGTTGTCTTTCCACTTCCGGATGGTCCAAGAAGACCAACCAGTTTTCCTTTTTCAATTCCAAAATTCACATCTTTGGAGGCCTGAAAATCTCCAAAAGATTTATTGATGTGTTTTAATTCAATATACATATCTTGTCGTCCTTTGTTCTCGCGTGTGCTTTATTGTCTACTCTACCTATTATTCCTATCGAATTAGTATGTTTTCTGTTTGGAAAATAATAGCATTAATGAATTATAATGTCAATAAATATGGTTATAAGGGTTTTTTAGGGTTAGTTATTGTTTTAAACTATAGCTCAGGTTCCAAACTACCTGCTGACAAGTGCAGAACAGGCAGTGTTGTTGCCTGATTTGGTTAAAAAAGAGCACACATTGGATAAAAATCATATACTGAATAAAAAAGGCATAGCTTAGTTATGAGGACAATCAATAACCTGTGTGCAATTATTGCACGAAGACCAGATGCAGTTGCGTTTGTAAATGGAAGTGAAAAATATAAAGAGATCCGGGGCCAGGTTTCCTTTTACGAGTTAAATGATTCCGTTATTGTCCGTGCAGAAGTAAGTGGGTTACCAAAAGGAAACGGCAACTGTGATAACCCGATTTTTGCATTTCATATTCATGAAGGATCACAGTGCAGTGGCACTCCCAAAGACCTATTTGCGAATGCAGGAATGCATTACAATCCGGATAACTGTCAACATCCTTATCATGCAGGAGATATGCCGCCGCTTTTTGGCGTGGATGGTTCTGCTGTATTATTATTTCTTACCAATCGTTTCAGCGTAGAGGAAATAATAGGAAGAACAGTGATTATTCATGCAAGACCAGATGATTTCATGACACAGCCGTCTGGAAATTCCGGTGAAAAGATTGCCTGCGGAGTGATCAGAATGACTGCCAGATAAGAAAAAGACCCTGATAGTCTGGGTGACCAGACCATCAAGGTCTTTCTCTATACCAAATTATTATGGAAAATCTTCTCCGTCTCTGCCTGACTACTGAGAAATATCTACCAGTCCCATTTTTAACGTAGCATCTGAAAATTCATATGCTGCTCCATCCCCATTCAGATTAAGATACATATGATCCAGATCATTCTCATCCACAATCCACGCCATATCTACCTGCACACTTTCGTCAGGTTTCAGGGAAGAAATATAGTTCCCACCATTTCCATAATCTTCAGACACACTATAATATTGCATTTCGGGGGTTTTTGCCCCGCCATTCCAGATAACACGGTCGAATCCATCGCCAGACTGCTCTCCCGGATCATAAATTTCATAAATTCCATTTTCATGGTTCAGCAGCATCAATGATCCAATATACAACATATGAGTGATTTCCTTGTCTGACCTGTTTGTGTAAATAACTGTTGCATAAACAAGTTTCTGTTTCACGTCTTCTGTTTTTACAATCTCATCTACAGAGTCAACGCCATCACCGGATTTAACATAAGATAACGTATTGTCTTTCAATTTTCCATCCGCTCCGACTTCATCCAGCAATTTTTCCGGCACGCGATTCTTGTCAAGCAGCTGCAGATCGTCCGCTATCTGAACAGAATCTACACAAACTGAGATCTTACTGTCGTCTATATAGTTACCATTGCTGTCTTCGCCTGTCCCTGATATAGTGAACTCATTACCTATCTGATGTATCGGCAGTTTATCATCTTCAATAGAAGTAAGCGCTTCATCTGTCGATGTTTCTTCAGGTGACACCAGTTCACTCCAAGTATACAGATCAGCAGTTTCTATCATTGTCTCATTTTCTGTGATCTCAAGATTCTCAGCCACTTTGACAGCATCTTCTTTTAATACATCGCTGCCAATATAAATAGTAATTACACGATATATATCCGGGCAAAAAAGATAAATTCTCTGATCATAAGACTCTTCCCAGAGTTTATTATATTTAAGATATACACCTTCATAACTGCCAAAAGTCCTTTTTTCATAATCAACCACATCTTTATCCCGCATTACTTTTCCCATATCATCATTGTCCAAAAGTACAGATGAAAAACTGAATCCTCCGTTATTTGTATGTTCCGGATACTGCAGATGAAATTCATCGATCCACTCCATGCCTTCCGGAAGATATCCCGCTGAAATATCTATGTCATGGATTTCTGCCGGAAGATTAATTTTTCCATTCTTATCATTTGCCTCAAGTCCGATTGAAACGCTGTATTTTCCCTGTTTTTCTATAAACATGTGATATAAATTTGTACCTGCATAGACTATTGTTGACGCTGCCAGTGCACCTGCTGCTACTGCCGCAGCTATTTTTTTGCCTGTCCATTTTTTCTTTCTTCCTGTTCGAATATTAATTACTTTTGTATCCTGAAGCTGTTTTTTTACTTCATCCTGAATCATCAGATGAATAAATTCCGGAGTTTCAGGTATGCCATTTTTCATATCTTCTAATCTCATATGATCAGCCCCTCACTTTCCTGTAAATCACGCTTAAGCTTTCCCCGTGCTCTCGCAAGTCTTTTCTGGACTGCCCCTTCGCTTATCTCAAGAACCTGTGCTATCTCTTTTATATTGAAATCTTCGATATAATACAGGATAACTGGCAATCTCAGTTCTTCTTTCAGAGAGTTCAGTGCTTTATACAGATCACTGTAGTCCACATTCTTATCTACATTCGCTTCCACCATTTCGCTCATCCCCTCCAGAGGCACCAGTTTACTTGATTTTCTTAAAAGGGTATAACACTCATTGATCAATATACGAATCAGCCATGTTTTTGCATACTTATCATTTCTCAATGTGCTAATCTTAGAAAACGCCTTGACAATCGTTTCCTGAATTGCATCCGCACAATCATGATCATCAGCTAAAATTGTTTTGGCAGTAGAATACAGTTGTCTCTCGGAGTTGAGAATTAATGTTCCTAATTGTTCTTTGGTCACTTTAACACCACCTTCTTTGGTCTGCCGGCATTTCTTTTTACATAGATTAGACGGACGGAGCTGTAAAATATCCCTGGTTTGGATGAATTATTTTAAATATTTTTTATTCTGTAAAATACTATAGAATTGTCCAAAATTTTTATATTCCTTGTCTATAACTGCAAATTCTGCTCGAACGGTACGCCTATTCTGAAATCAGCGGTACATTCATTCTGATTTAGCGGTATGCGTTTTCTGCTCAAAGCGGTACGTTTTTCCTTTATTATTGTGATGTAACTATTATTCATCACAGTGCAAAGGAGGAACTATTATGCACGACTACAATACTATTCTTGGAGTCATAGAACTTCGACTCAGTAAAGTCAGTTATGACACCGTACAAAAACGTTACCGGATCGGACGGAGCGGGATCGCATTGATTATGAACCGCTACAATGATTCAGGATTATCACTGGATGATCTTCGGCAGATGCCAGCCTCAAAGGTGGTTGATCTCATCTATCCAAAAGAAAACCTTCGACATAAGGACATTCCATTACCTGATTTTGAAAAAATACATGGGCAGATGATCCAAATGGGAAAACATGCCGACTTGAGTTTTCTATGGATTGATTATAAAAAAGAGAATCCCAACGGTTACCAGCTTGCTCAGTTTTATAAGCTGTATCGTGATTTTATGGTAGATACTTATGGTATTTCAAAAACATCTATGCCTGTGGAACGGATCCCTGGTGAAAAAATGTATATTGACTGGGTATGAGTAGAATGTCATAACCAGTCTTATGAGAAGAGAAAAGTTATGAGAAGTATATTCTGTTTTCTTTATTTCTCCTTCTGTTTTTTGATTTCACTTCTCATAACATATTTTTTTAAATACTATTTTTGAGCCATTCCAGAAGTTCCTCTTTTTCTTCCTTGGAATAATCAAGGCTGATGTCCCGTATTCGGGATGCATCTTCGATGTGTTTTCTTTTTATGCTAACTTCCCAAGATTTTCCAACTCAAAGCCAAAAATCATCAAAAATGAGTT
>CAJLTE010000014.1 GCA_905209435.1 uncultured Blautia sp.
GCATAAAACAGGGCTGCCGCCCAGCAAAAATATTTGCTAATGCGACAGCCCCTTTTCTTCAATTCTTGACAATGTGACTCCTGAACTGATTTTTTCATCTCTTTCAAACGCCTATGATTTCTCAGAGACTTCGGATAGGGCTTCTCAAAATAACGACTGCATTGTTCTTGATGCAGCAGTATGTGAAACTTATAATTTACCTACTTCCATTGCTACTCCTATCAACACTCAAAAACGTCAAATATCAGAAACTAATTATTTTGCCATTATTACTTTAATCGTCGCTATTATTTCTGGTATTATTGTGCCGGCAGTTAATTCCTATCTTCAATCCAAACCCTCTGAAAGTGAATTGATTCGAAATGAGTTATTACATACCCAAAATGAAATTCTAGAACAGTTCGTCAGCAATACAGAAATTTCCGATGCGAAGAAACTCAAAGCAATTAATGAGCTAAAACAATCTGTTGAAGAACTCGCACAATGTCAAGAGAATTCTGACAAATCCGAAGAACATCTTGATAATCGTAAAACAGTTGAAGATACTTATAGCTCAAGGTAATTAACAAAATGCTTGTGCTCACCTGTGTAATCATTAAGCTTATTCCTAATACTTTTATTTGCTTACGCAGGCGGGCAATTTCTTTCATCATCTCTTCCATCTAAACCGCCTTTCTCTGATCGTCCGAAAAAATAATCGGATTAACATCAAGGTGATTGCACAAAATCAGAAATTCATCTACCCGCAAATCGCGATTTCTTTTTTCATTGAAGAGACTGTCGTACAATGCCATGTACGGAATATGAGTTTTTCTTGATATATCTGACAGGTTAAATCCTTTTTGTCTGATATACTCAGAAACTCTTTTTGTTGCTCCATCCACCCTTTCTCACCTCCTAAGCTGATTCTTTATGCTCTAAATTATTGACTTTTCCTCTTTGCTCTCCTATTCTGGTATTATAGGTACTGCCATGCCTAGCAAAGAAACTGGAAATCAAAAAGTGTTTTGGGCGTCTTACTCCTTTGGGGGAGGATTTCTTTGAAGTTTGTGTACAATAGACAACGTTTTTTCATTATTTTTATTTGTCATTTCACACATTTCTTTAACATAGCCATCTACTTTCTTAAAATAGTAGGTGGCTACTATTTTGGCGGTAATTGCTGATACAATTATGGATATCGTAATTGTTGACATTTATCTCACCTCTTTCTGGATATCCAAATTATTTTTTCTTGAATTATTTTTCGTATAATGCTAAAATTATTTCATAAACCCAAATACGGGCAATGAAAGGAGCGGTTTATTTTGACCAAACTTTTGACTTTGCCCTGTTCCTTATTGTAGGTCGCCTGCAGAGTAACCTGCGTTATCAAAGTACGTTAAGCATTTTTATTCCCGCGAATAAAAATCCTACATCTGTCAACTAATGGGCAACTAATCTTTTTAACTCAACACGCAGAACTAAAACTGCATAAGTGGCAGGGTATTTCAAAGAAACATTTGGTGCCACAAGTGTGACTAATCATGTATACAACGGTCCGGGGCTTCGGCAATAGACTGGGGTTTAAGTGATTAGTCTGCAAGATACATAGGGTAAAAAAATTTAGACAAAGGCTGGTAGGATGGCACTCCTGTCAGTTTTTTGTTATATATTTTATTTACACCGCTCTTTTCTTACATGAGTTATCTGCAAATGTTTCAAGAGAAACTCCTAAAGCATTGCATATTTCAAAATATTCTACAGCCTTTATCTCCCTCTTTTCATTTAACATTGGACTCAATATATTCATCGGAATACCTGTTTTTCCGGATATAAATGAATACTTAATTCCTTTTTCATCCAAATAATCTTTTATTCTATTTCCAAGCATTTAATTTCACCTCTCTTTCAATTTTTCTGTATAAAAACAGATTTTCTGTATATTTCGATACTATAACAGTTTTTCTGTATTGTCAATACATAATTCAGATTTTCTGTATTTAATTATTGAATTTCCATATTCCCTGTGATATGATTCGTTTATAGGAGGTATACAATATGTCCGTTGATGGAACAGTTATAAAACAAAACATTTCAAAAAATATTGTAAAGTATCGCGAACTCGCAGGACTTTCTCAAAAAGAACTCGCAAAAAGATTAGATGTAACGCCTTCAAGAATTTCCAATTGGGAACAAGGTGCTAATTGTCCCACTATAGATATTTTATTTGAAGTATGTAAAATACTAAATGTGTCTATTAATGATATATATGGTGTTTATCCCGATTCAAATATTCCTCTTTCTTACATTGAAGCTGAACATATAAAAAAATATCGGGCACTAGATGAAAATGGTCGTCAAATTATCGATACTGTTATAAATGTCGAGTTTCAGAGAACGCAAGAATTGGAGGAGGCAAGAGAGGCCTTAAAAAAACGAATACGTACATATGAGGAAAAGTTAACAAAAAAATACAAAAGAAATAATTCCTGTGCAGATCTTCTTGCCGCCCATGCCCGAACGGATGTAGAACAGACTCCTGAGGGTGTTCAGCATGATCTGGATATTATGAATGATGATAGTAAATGGGAATAGAAGGGAAATTAAAATGTCTGATGATAAATATTTTCTAACATACAATCAGCAAATGCGGAAATTACGAAATGATAAAAAAATAATTTGTTCCGGTTCTAATCATAAACGCATTCTTATCAGAGCTGGATATTTTAATATCATAAACGGTTACAAAAGTCCTTTTGTTTGTGGCACAGATAATGATGGAAATCATATTTATATTTCCAACACATCTGTTGATCAAATGTATTATGTAAAACAGTTTGATGATGAATTACGCTCTTTTCTTCTTCGGTACATAACTCAAGTCGAAGAAGAGGTTCGTACCCTTACTGGATATCAGTTCGACAAATGTAATGATGATGGTAAAATAGCATGGTATGATACCAATGCTTACAATCCCAAACATTCTTTACAAAACAAAATGAGTACAATCTCATCAGCTTATAGTGAATTAAGCAAAAGTCATTTAGATTATGTTAAATTTTATATGGAAAATCATAAGCAAATTCCTACATGGATCATGCTGAAAGTTGTAAATTTTTCAACTTTTATCTCTGTTCTTCAGTACAGCAAAACTGATGTCACTCATTCCATTTGCCAATTATATGGCATGTCAGACATTAATAATCTGCCAAATGTCAAATTATTAATTGGAAGTTTGCATTGGATGAGAAAAATCCGAAATTCTTGTGCTCACAATGAACGAATTTACTGCCTGTGTAGAGATCGTGACAAATTTCATAGAAACTCTGGCCGCATTAATGAGCAGTATATCTGTAACTTGCGTCCAGCATATAAACGAGATACTTGTCAAAGAATATTTGATCTTATTGTATATTTTAAATATTATTTGCCCAATTCTGAATATAAAACGTTTATTTCTAAGCTGTATGATATGCTCTCTGAACTTCAGCAACATATCCAGCCAAATGCTTTCGAATATGTTCGTGGTAAAATGGGTATACGAAATCTAAATGATCTTAATATTTTAAAAGATATGCCTAAAGATGATATTGATTATAACAAATTTGATAAATAAAAATTTAGAATATTTTCTATATTTTGCTTGAAATATTTTTCGTAGCATGGTAGTATACTTGTACAGAGATAACCGTATTGATTACGGTTGAAAAGCACTCATACTATTATGTATGGGTGCTTTTTACTTTTTATAAATAATCTTACAACAATGCCTTTTATTTTGAATTATTAAAGGGGTGATCCCAATTGAATTACGAACAGTTACTGACTGCTGCCGATCAGGAAGGATTGCTTGTCAAAGAGCAGCCACTTACCGGGCATGACGGCCTGATCCGCGGCAGTCGCATAGCAATCCGAAAGGATATAGAAGCACAAGCAGAAAAATCTTGTGTGCTTGCCGAAGAAATCGGGCATTATCGCACCAGCTCCGGAAACATTTTAGACCAGAATAAGGCAGAAAGCCGAAAGCAGGAGTATCGAGCTCGGCTTTATGGGTACAATCTAAAGATTGGGCTTGCCGGCCTGATCAGGGCTTATGAAGCAGGATGTGGGAATCTTTATGAGATGGCTGAATATCTGGATGCTACGGAAGAATATTTGAAGGAGGCTATTGATTGCTATAAGTCAAAGTACGGATTATGTACATCTATCGATAATTACATAATTTATTTCGAGCCATTAGCAGTGATAAAGCTAATTTCTATTGAATAGTCAAAATAGCCTACACATCTTTATAAAGAAGATATTTCATCATTCTCTTCATTATACTTGTTTATTACGTTTTATAGTAGTAAAATGATTTATCATACAAGTTTTCACATATATTAATGAATTAATTCGCTTTGGCGTTTTAATAAAATATTCCATTCAGGAGGATCAAAAGATGAAAAAGAGAATTTTTGCCATCCTATTAGCTGGCACGCTTGTCTTATCTTCTTCACCACCTGTATTTGCAGATGAAAAAGATGATAAGATTGAACAACTCGAAGCTCAAATCTCAGAAATGCAAAAAACAATAGATGAGCTTCAAAAACAACTTGACGAGGCTTCATCCGGAGCCAAATCTACTTCCCAAGATACATATAAAATTGGAGAATCATATGTAGTAGAGGGACAGTGGAAAATTACAGTTGACTCTGTTGAAGCGACTGATGATCGCAATGAATACAGCGATAAAAATCCAGCTGCTGTTTATCTTGTAACATATACTTATGAAAATCTTGGCTATGACGATGATATCATGAATGGATTGTACATAAGTCTGGACGATGGAATTGTTGACAGCACTGGAAAAATGGGATATTCATATCCTGGAGACATCTCAATGTATCCACAAGAAACGCCTGTTGGAGCCTCATGTCAGGCTCAGGCATGCATCGGTGTTGATAATGCCGGAAGTTTCAAGATTAACTTTTATACTTACGACAGCAATAGTCAAAAGCAATCAGCTGTTTTTGAAATTGATGTTTAATTTAACATGGAGGGGAATAAAATGAAAACTTGGAAATTAGTATCTGGAATCTTATCAATTGTATTGTTCTTTATGGTTGCATTTCAGTCATGCGCTGCTGGCCTTAGTAATTCTTTAAGTGAAACAGGTGAAGTAAGCGGATCTGCCGGAATCATCGTTGCTATCATGCTACTTGCCGGAGGCATTGTATCCATTGCGACTCGTAAGAGCGGTAAAGGTGGAAACATCGCACTTATTGTATTATTTGGCATTGCTACCTTTTTCGGTTATGCATTAGCAGGAAGTTTTTCTGACTTAAGAATCTGGGCAACTTGGTGCTTAGTTAACGTTATTTTAGCAATTGTTTCACTTGTAAAGCAAAAATAAAGTAAAAAAGCCGGTCCAGTGCTACCAACACCGAACCGGCACGTAGCTTCCGAAGATGCTACTCAGTTTCGCAAAGATATTGTATCATCTTCGGAGCAGTTACACAAGCCGAACGTTTGTGTGGCTGTTATTTTTATACCCAATTTTAAGGAGGAGATACTATGGCAACTGCAAAAAAGCTTCCGTCTGGGTCATGGAGAGTACAAATATTTTCTCATTATGAATTCGTACAGCAACCCAACGGATCTGTAAAAAAGAAACGTGTATATGAATCATTCACCTGTGACGATCCATCGAACAGAGGCAAAAGAGAAGCTGAGCGCATGGCTGCCGAATATGCTGCTACTAAAGAGCGTATGAGTAGAACTGACTACACCTTGCAAGAGGCAATGGAAAAGTATATTGAATCAAAAGAGAATATTCTTTCTACTACTACTCTTCGCGGATATAAAACTCTTGTAAAAAATGCTTATACAAAACTTTTAACAGTTAGGATCCGTAAGCTGACAGCTTCCGATATACAAGAATGGGCAAATGAATATTCCATCTCCCATTCACCTAAGTCCGTAGCAAACGCTCATGGCTTCATTTCGGCTGTTTTGAATGTGTATGAACCTTCTCTCAGGTTAAACACAAAACTCCCAGAAAAGAAGAATACAGAGCTTTACGTGCCATCTGATAAAGACATTGAGAAACTTTTAAAGTATATCGAAGGCTCTGAGCTGGAAAAAGCAGTTCTCCTGGCCGCATTTGGTACGCTTCGCCGAGGAGAGATCTGTGCTCTTACCGATAAAGATATACATGGAGACAGCATTACTATCAATAAGTCTGTCGTCCGCTCAGATAAAGGCGGCATGATAACCAAATCACCCAAGAATCTTTCCAGTAACCGAGTGGTAGAATATCCGCATTTTGTAATTGAAAAGTTTGATGGCATACAGGGCAGACTTGTGAATATGCACCCGGAAGATATTTCAAAGAAATTCGGAAAAGTTTTAGAAGAAGCCGGCCTTCCGCATTTTCGCTTTCATGATCTCCGGCACTACTCTGCATCTATTATGCACGCTATTGGTATTCCAGATCAATACATCATGGCAAGAGGTGGCTGGAAAACAGATACAGTTTTGAAATCTGTATATAGAAATGTAATTAATGATGAACAGAAGAAATTTACAGACAAGATAAATTCTCATTTCACATCTATGCAACACGAAATGCAACATAAAAAATAAAAAGTGCCGTAAATACGGCACTTTTAAAGTGGACCTGGCGGGAATTGAACCCGCGTCCGAAAGCCTATTCATTGAGGCATCTCCCATCACAGTCGCTGTTTTAACATTCCCTTGGATGTACGCCCACCGACAGGCTTACAACCTTAGTAGCTTCATGATACATCTACCGGGGCAAAGCTTACCCGGCAAGGTTTCTCACATGGTCGACGCCAGACTCCTGAAGTGTGAGTGCATCAGGGCTGACGAGCAGCAATTAGGCTGCTAACGCGTACTGTTCGTCTGCGTTTATATTTAGTTTCCCGGTTGGTACGCAGTCTGGGAGTCTGCGGATGGCTTCCCCAACTTCAAAGCCCCCGTCGAAACCAGTACAAGCCCGAAATGTGACTTCGTTACACTGTTCTTTTATAAAACAGCACTGGTAATAAGACGAAAGCGTGTTTCTTAATATTGGCATATTATATGCCTACTGTTTATTAGTATAGAAGCAAAAGCAAAAACTGTCAAGATAATTTTTATTTTTATCCGGGATTTCTATCCGGAATATTACTTGTGAACAGGAACAGTAATTGAGTAGCAACTTTATAAGAATAAAGGTGATCAAAATCTCCTTCTGATCACCTTTGTTTTCATATATTTTGTATTTTTTCAGATATTAAACGAAAATTTATTCTCCAAACTGCTCTGCACATTCTTTCATCATCTCACGAATTGGCAGATGATATGGACATCTGGTTTCACATGCCCCGCATTCCACACATGCAGAAGCTTTCACTGCCAGTGAGCTGTAGCGGTCTTTTGCCCAGTCCCCCAGTCCATAACGGTTAAGGTATCCGGCGAACAGAAATACATTCGGAATACTGATTCCTACGCTGCAAGGTGCACAGTAATTACATCTGCGGCAGAAATTTGTACCCAGCTGATCTCTGACTGCCTGAATCTCTTCCAGTTCCTTCTCACTTAACGGAGAAGGGTCAAGACAGGCTTTGATATTCTCTTCAATCTCTTTCTCCTCTGCCATTCCAGGGATTACGATCGTCACATTCTTATTTGCACAGATATAGCGCATTGCCAGCGTTCCATTCTCAATGGCTCCACCTGCCAGCGGTTTCATATCAATAAATCCAATATTTTTCTCTTTACATTTGGCGATCAGTTCCTCGCCCTGGCTTTCTACAATATTGTATGGAAACATAATTGTTTCAACCCAGTTAAGCTCCAATGCCCGGGCAAAAACTTCTGTAGAATGAGCAGTCAGTCCGATGTGGCCAATCTTTCCTGCCTCCTTCGCTTCCTGTAATGCCTCCAGTGCTCCGCCGGCTGCCAGTACCTGATCCAGCTGTTCCATACTTGGATTGTGTACCTGATACAGATCAATATAATTCGTACGAAGATTGTGCAGACTCTTCTCGATATCTGCTGCCATTGCCTCTTTGGTACGTGCCATGGACTTTGTTGCAAGTACAAACTTATCTCTGATTCCTTCTAATGCATATCCCAGATATTCTTCACTGACTGTATATCCTCTGGCTGTATCAATATAGTTCACTCCCTGATCTGCCAGTTTATGCAGTAAAGCCTTCGTTCCTTCTGCATCAATTCTCTGGATCGGTATTCCGCCAAGTCCCATTCTGGAAACTTTGAGACCTGTTTTGCCAAGTGTTACGTATTCCATTACTTCTCTCCTCCTGATTATGTTCTTATGAAATAACTTTCTAATTTCCCGTGATACAAAAACTGCCACCGGCTTTCACCGATGGCAGTTTGATTACTTGCCTGATCGCATTATACTCGGGAGAGATATTCTCCTGTTCTTGTATCGATTTTCAGTTTATCGCCCTGGTTAACGAACAGCGGAACCTGAACCTGAGCACCTGTCTCTACAGTAGCCGGTTTAGTTGCACCCTGTGCTGTGTTTCCAGCAAATCCTGGCTCTGTCTCAGTAACTTCAAGTTCTACGAACAGAGGCGGCTCAATCGCAAATACGTTTCCGTTATGGGAACAGATTTTAACCATCTCGTTCTCTTTCACGAATTTAAGAGAATCACCAACCTGATCCTTTGTAAGACCAACCTGATCATATGTCTCTACGTTCATGAAGTAGTACAGATCACCATCATCATACAGATACTGCATATCTACACGTTCGATACGTGCAGCCGGGAATTTCTCTGTTGGACGGAAAGATTTCTCAAGAACTGCTCCTGTAATAATGTTTTTGTATTTTGTTCTTACGAAAGCAGCACCCTTTCCTGGTTTTACATGCTGGAATTCAACGATCTGACATACGTTTCCGTCAATTTCAAGTGTGATACCGTTTTTGAAATCACCTGCTGAAATCATAGTTATATTTCCTCCTTAATAGTACAGTTCAGCAATGCTGTGTCTTTTGACAACAACAGCCGTTCAAAGTGTGTGTCCCTCTCATGCTTTTCTCAGTTTTGTGACACACTCTTATTTAATTTTATAATATTCTGCTGTTTTTTTCAACTATTTTTTACACATGTTTTTAATTTTTCTTCAAGCTGACCAATCAGATCCTCAAATGGCTTGTCTCCTGTGATCATCTCAACATCTGCAAACTTTGTATAAACCGGATCGCGCTGTTTAAGAAGTTTTCTGATCTTATCTTCTTTGTCTTCTCCCTCGATCAGAGGATTGCTGCTGGAATTTTCCAGTCTCTTCTTCAACGTTGCATAAGATCCCTTCAAATATACTACAGTTCCCAGTTTTTTAATATATTTTGCATTCTGTTCCTGCATCGGAAGACCGGATCCCAGAGAAATGATCTTCTGTTCCGGATCATCGATCAGTGCCTTGATCACAGTTGTCTCAAGAGCTCTGTAAAATGGTTCTCCGAATCTGTCAAAGATTTCTTTCATTGTAAGGTTCATCTTCTTTGATACTACGCGGTCAACGTCTACAAAAGGAAGATTGAAATCTTTTGCCAGCCGTTTTCCTACTCTTGTCTTACCTGAACCCATAAATCCTATGATAACAATATGGTTCATGAATTCCCCTCCTCTTTACGGTAAAAATATAATACAATTCTTTCAAGGTATCGTTTCAGTACGATCTGAATCTCTTCTTTCGGATTGAGTGGTTTCACCAGAATATTCCGGATTCCTGCACGTTTTGCCCCATATATATCAGTAAACAGCTGGTCTCCCACAAAAATGGTATTACTTTTATCAGTTCCAAGAAGCTCCATCGCTCTGATATAATTTTTTGTTGAAGGTTTGTGCGCATTTTCAATGAACTGCGCTCCTATCGCATCATTAAAAGAGGAAACCCTCTCATACTGATTATTGGACAGAAAACAGCATTTAAATCCAAGTTCTTTCAGATGTGCGAACAGTGCACATGCTCTCTCGTCTGCAGGTGCACCATGAGGTACCAGAGTATTGTCTATATCAAACAAAAGTCCTCTGTATCCCTGTGCATACAGATCATCAAAATTAATTGTATAAGTAGAATCCAGATATTCATCTGGAAAAAAACATTTAAACATTTACAGATAATTCCTTTATTTGTATTTCCATTATTTCTTAAATATGTCCTTTTCAGCACCGGCCGCCAGACAGACTATATGACTTTTTGTCATCGTTCATTAAGCGGAACATACACTGCCGGTTCCAATACATTCTTGTATGCCGGACGGATGATCTTATCTGCATTGATAAGTTCTTCCATTCGATGAGCACTCCATCCTACAATACGTGCAACTGCAAACATCGGTGTAAACAGTTCGAGTGGCAGATCAAGCATGCTGTAAACAAAGCCGCTGTAAAAGTCCACATTGGCACTTACACCTTTATAAATACGACGCTCTTCTGCAATTACTTCCGGTGCCAGACGCTCAACCATAGAATAAAGACCATAATCCTTCATTCTGCCTTTCTCTTTTGCCAGAGTTTCCACATACGCCTTAAAGACTTCGGCTCTTGGATCAGATACAGAATAAATGGCGTGCCCCATACCATAGATGAGACCTTTCTGGTCAAATGCTTCTTTATGAAGAAGTCTCTTAAGGTACGCACGGACCTCATCTTCATCCTTCCAGTCCTTAACTTCCTTCTTCATATCATTAAACATTTTGACAACTTTGATATTGGCACCGCCGTGCTTTGGTCCTTTTAATGAACCAAGTGCTGCTGCGATCGCAGAATAAGTATCTGTTCCTGATGAAGAGACCACATGAGTTGTAAAGGTTGAGTTATTACCACCGCCATGTTCCATATGAAGGATCAGTGCAATATCCAGAATCTTCGCTTCCAGATGTGTATACTTCTTGTCCGGACGGAGCATTCTCAGAATATTCTCTGCTGTAGTAAGCTCTTTCTTCGGGTTATGGATATAAAGGCTCTTTCCTTTGATATAATGGTTATATGCCTGATATCCATAAACAGACAACAGCGGAAATACACTGATCAGATTCAGGCACTGTCTGAGTACATTCGGCAATGACGTATCGTCCGGATTGGTATCATAAGAGTATAAAGTAAGCACACTTCTTGAAAGTGCATTCATAATATCTTTGCTCGGAGCTTTCATCACAACATCACGGACAAAGTTTGTCGGGAGCGACCGCTGGTCTGCAAGAAGCTGCGTAAAATCCGCAAGCTGTTTCTTATCCGGAAGACTTCCAAACAGAAGAAGATATGTAACTTCTTCAAATCCATATCTGTCATCTTCAATAAAACCTCTCGTCAGATCTTTGATGTCATAACCTCTGTATGAAAGACTTCCCGCGCAGGGAACTTCTTTGCCGTCCACGATCTTTGTAGCTTTGACATTGGAAACCTGGGTCAGTCCTGCAAGGACACCCTTCCCATTAATATCACGGAGTCCTCTCTTCACATCATACTTTCCGTAGAGAGAAAGATCCAGACTTGTGTGCTCCTTACAGATATCAGTCAGATTCTCAATTTCAGGTGTTACTTTTGTTTTAAATCCCGTCATGTAATTAAATCCCCTTTCTTTACAATTCTGTCGATATAAAATCCCCCTCTTCATCCTCGTATTACTTTAATATATGGTAAGATGTATCAGTTACACATACCCGGTAAGATCAGGCGATATAAATAACCCTGCCGCCTGGTCATAACCTAAGTTACTGTTCATGACGTTCTCAGTAACTAAACAAATAGCCGTTTCACAGTTTTATCATACGGATATTCGCAATCCGCTTCGCTACTTGCTCATAGATAAATAACTGTTTCACAGTCTTTATCATACGAATATTCGCAATCCGCTTTGCTACTTGCTCATAGATAAATAACTGTTTCACAGTCTTTATCATACGGATATTCGCAATCCGCTTTGCTACTTGCTCATAGATAAATAACTGTTTCACAGTTATTTATCTAAATTATAGCATTTTTTTCTCATCTGGTCTATATTTTATGTAATCTGTTTTTTCTTTCACTTTTTTATACATTATTATCAGATTGCAGCTTGCTTAGGGGGCCAGAAATGCTCTTACGCCATAAATATACTGTAACTTTTCTTATTTTCACCAAGTTGTATGGATGATTCTTATTATCTTCTCACACTTAACTGTATTTATCAAGTCAAAATTTGTTCAAAAATTTTTTACAAAAAAATCTCATTTAACTCTTTCCATTTGTAACACTTTAGTGTATAATAACGTCGATTTAAAAAATACAAAAACGATGGACGAGGAGGAAATCATAATGTCTTATACTGAAGAGGTATACGAAAGAGTCGTAGCACAGAATCCAAATGAGCCTGAATTCCACCAGGCAGTAAAGGAAGTTTTAGACTCCCTTAAAGTCGTAATCGACAAAAATGAAGAAGAATACCGCAAACTCTCCATTCTGGAGCGTCTTGTTGAACCAGAGAGAATCATCTCTTTCCGCGTTCCGTGGGTAGATGATAAGGGCGTTGTACAGGTAAACAAAGGATACCGTGTACAGTTCAACAGCGCAATCGGACCATACAAGGGTGGTTTAAGATTCCATCCGTCAGTAAACCAGGGAATTCTTAAATTCTTAGGTTTCGAGCAGATCTTCAAGAACTCTCTTACTGGTCTTCCGATTGGTGGCGGTAAAGGTGGTTCCAACTTCGATCCTAAAGGAAAATCTGACAGAGAAGTTATGGCATTCTGCCAGAGCTTTATGACAGAACTTTCTAAATATATTGGTGCTGACATGGACGTACCTGCAGGTGATATCGGTGTAGGCGGACGTGAGATCGGTTATCTGTACGGACAGTACAAGAGAAACCGTGGTCTGTATGAAGGTGTTCTGACAGGTAAAGGACTTTCCTACGGCGGATCTTTAATCCGTACACAGGCTACAGGATATGGTCTTGTATACATGCTTGACGAAATGGTTAAAGCTAAAAACGATACAATCTCCGGTAAAACTCTTATCGTAACAGGTTCCGGTAATGTTGCTATCTACGCTGTAGAAAAAGCTACAGAACTTGGCGGTAAAGTTGTTGCTATGTGCGACTCCAACGGATACATCTATGATCCGGAAGGAATCAAACTTGACATCGTAAAAGATATCAAAGAAGTAAAACGTGGACGTATCAAAGAATACGCAGACCGCGTTGAAGGTGCTACTTACACAGAAGGAAAAGGCATCTGGAACATCAAATGCGATATCTATCTTCCATGCGCAACTCAGAACGAGCTTGATCTTGACGGTGTTAAAACTCTTATTGCAAACGGATGCAAATATGTTGCAGAAGGTGCTAACATGCCTACTACCCGTGAAGCAACAGATTACCTTATGGCAAACGGCGTAACATTTATGCCTGGTAAAGCAGCTAACGCAGGCGGTGTTGCTACTTCCGCACTTGAAATGTGCCAGAACTCTGCAAGACTTTCCTGGACTGCTGAAGAAGTTGATACAAAACTTCACCAGATCATGGTTGACATCTTCAATAAAGTTGACGATGCTTCCAAACGTTACGGTATGGAAGGCAACTACGTTGTAGGTGCTAACATCGCAGGCTTTGAGAAAGTTGTAGACGCTATGAAGGCTCAGGGTATTGTTTAATATTATTCCAATACAGTATTTTTCTGATAAGATATCAGTTAAACTACCCCATAAAAAATACAAATGAAAACCGGCGGGAACAGATAAGTTCCTGCCGGTTTTTCATTTATATATTCCGATGATCCTTAGTTCATAAATTTCTTCAATTCATCCATAAACGTGCTGACATCTTTAAACTCTCTGTACACAGATGCAAAACGTACATATGCCACCGCATCCAGGTCCTTGAGATGATCCATAACGATCTCGCCGATCTTAGTACTGGAAATCTCTTTCTCCTCTGTGTTAAAGATTTCTCCCTCAATAGCATCCATCATCTCTTCTACTTTCTCTATCGATATCGGTCTCTTATAGCATGCACGCAGAATTCCGGACTGAATCTTCGAACGGTCATACTGCTCTCTGTTCTGATCTTTCTTGATAACAGTGAGCGGTATACTCTCTACTTTCTCATATGTAGTAAATCTCCTTCCGCAGGCATCACATAAACGGCGGCGACGAATAGAATTGGTATCCTCTACCGGTCTGGAATCAACTACTCTCGTATTATCCTGATTACAAAATGGACATTTCATAGGACGTCCCCCTTTTTAAGTCATATCACAGTCTCTGTGCGATTATTGTATAGCCTTATTATACTGTATTTTCATTTCAAGTGTCAATAAAAGGACTTGCATAAATTTTCGCAAAAATACATAAATTGTTATTACACAACTATTCGGTTATGGACAAAGAGCAAAATGAATATTTAAAAGGAGCATCTCATGAGAATCTGTGAATTAAGGCAAAAAGAAGTGATCAACACCTGTACCTGCCGCAGTCTCGGGTGTCCTATTGATGCGGAGTTTGACTGTAAAACCAGCAGAATGACCGCCCTGATCGTACCCGGCCCCGGAAAATTCTGCTGCCTCTTTGGCCGTGACAGCGAATACCGCATCCCCTGGGAATGCATCTGCCAGATTGGCGATGATATCATTCTTGTAGAAATCGATGAAGAAAAATGTTTTCACAAAGGCTGATACAGCAGTTTTTGTCAAGGGTCAATAATTTTTATATTTTCCAGTTAAAAGTATAAATATTCCTCCATCTGAGAATCATTCTTACTGAAACATCGTTACTGTTTACTCTGTTCTCAGTAACGAACATCTTAGCTTTATTGTCATACGTTCAAGAATGATAAGGAGGATTCAATAAGATGGCACTGAACAAAGTAGAAATCTGTGGAGTCAATACGTCGAAACTTCCTGTTCTTAATGCAGAAGAAAAAGAAGAACTGTTCAGACGGATCAAAGAAGGTGACGAGCAGGCACGGGAATTGTACATCAAAGGAAATCTCAGACTGGTCCTCAGCGTAATACGAAGATTCCAGAACAGCAGTGAAAACGCTGACGATCTTTTCCAGATCGGATGTATCGGTCTGATCAAAGCCATTGATAACTTCGATACCACTTTACAGGTAAAGTTTTCAACCTATGCTGTTCCCATGATCATAGGAGAAATACGCCGCTATCTCAGAGACAATAACAGTATCCGGGTCAGCCGTTCTCTCCGTGATATCGCATATAAAGCGATCTATACCCGCGAAAATTACATGAAGCAGTATCTCAGAGAGCCTACTGTCACCGAAATCGCTCAGGAGATCGGCATCGAAAAAGAAATGATCGTATATGCTATGGATGCGATACAGAACCCCGTAAGCCTCTTTGAGCCCGTCTACACCGAAGGAGGCGACACCCTTTATGTCATGGACCAGATCAGTGATAAGAAAAACAAAGAAGAACGATGGATCGAGAATCTCTCACTCAGAGAAGCCATGCAACGGCTGAACAGTCGTGAAAAACATATTATAGAGCTGCGTTTCTACGAGGGCAAAACACAGATGGAAGTCGCACAGGAAATCGGAATATCCCAGGCACAAGTCAGCCGTCTGGAAAAAAATGCTCTGAAATCCATGCGTAATTATCTTCGTCCCTGATTCACACTGTACAGATATCTGTCCGGTATTTATCATAAAACGCAGCAAAGCAGTCCACTCTCTTACAGAGCCGACTGCCTTACATAATCTGCCTATTTTATTATTTCCTGCCAGTTTTCAGTTCCGAATACCTGTTTTACTTCCGGTATACCAACCATTGCAGGGAAAAATCTTTTAATATCAGTTAAAATCACAGCATAGTCAAATTTTGACATCCCCAGAATTCTTCTCAGTTCCCGCCTGTAAAAATCCTCTAATTCTGCCGGTACTTCTTTCTGGTTATTTTTTATAAACTGCATATGCCGTACATATTCCTCACCTGTAGCCGGATAAGATGGTTTCCAGTAAAGAACTCTTATCTGCTCCGGAAGCGCATTCAGATAATCTGCAGTATCTTCCTGTGAAGCTCCGTCACCGATCAGTGTGATATCATATTTTTCAAAATCCATTTTATCCAGAAGATCATCCAGCTGTTCCTTTTCTTTGTTTTCCCTGAAATCTCCTGCATAGATGAGAACAGATTTCTTTTTTTCTGTTTCATTTTTATTCCAGTGTATACTGTGGTCAGATTCTTTTCCCTCAAATATAGTTTCTGCTATCCGGCTGCATACAGTACCGTCATCCATCGGACAGATACTTTTTCTTGCTTCTTCCCGTTTCCCGGCATACTGTTGTGCAAAAGTCTCCATACTGTGAAGGATTCTGCCAAGTTCTTCCTTTGATGCAGCAACAGGTCCCGGAAGCTGTTCTGTTCTAAAATACAGACCTCTGTAGGATTGGAATTCAGCCAGATCCGGAACATAAAAGAGTATCGGTCTGCCTGTTGCAAGATAATCGAAGAAAATACTGGAATAATCAGAAATCAATACATCTGTCACAGAAAGTATTTCATTTGTATCCATGACAGCTGGGATGAATTTCTCTTTTTCTTTTCCTAAATCTACCTTACTTTGCTGCATATAGTGATATACAATCTGATGAGGTTTTACCAGAATCTGATATTTCTCTGTATCTATATTTTTCTCAGCAAGTTTTATCACATCATAAAAATCCTGAAGACTCATATCCGGGTCACTGTACTTGTCTCCCTTCCATGTAGGAGCATACAGAATAACTTTTTTCTTCTCATCTACAGATACACCCTGATTCTGAAGCTTCCGGAGAATTTCAGTCCTGATTTCGTTAAAAAAAACATCTGTCCGTGGAAATCCTTCTTCCAGAACAGTCCCCTGGAAAATTTCTTTCATCTTATAGGATTTTTTGTATGCGATTTCTGTCATATATGATCCGGATGACAGTATATAATCCGCACTCAAAAGATTTCTCGCTGTATTTCCCTGAGTTACATTCGCTCCCGGGATATCAAATCCCATATTTTTCATAGGTGTTCCATGCCAGGTATTCAGATAGATCTGTTCTTTTCGCTTAAGGAAATATCCCGGAAAGCTGACATTATTAATCAGATACTGAGACACTGCAAGTGCTTTGCAGTACTCCCTTGTTCTGAATTTTACAAACCTCACATTAGGATATTCCTTATAAACATCTATCATATCCTGATTTTTTTCAAGATCATCTATTACCCATATATGCGTAAATTTCTGAAACTCCTCTTTTTCGATCAGATATTTGAACATGGCATATGGATTACAGATCATACCTCTTCCGCCGTAAGCTTCATAAAGAATAGTATTTTTCTCTACCAGATAATCTTTCACATATTGCGCATAGGCATCCCGAAGAGGATATTTATCTTCATATCTGCGAATCTTCTTCTCATTTTTTTGAGAAAAACTTTTAACTCCCATTAGCTCTGCAAAAAGACCATTCCATGCCTCAGCAGATTTCTCCACACTGAAATCCTCAGACTTTCGAATCGCATTTTCCGACATTTCCGCACGGAGTCCGGGATCATGTGCCAGTTTCAGCATGGCCTGTGCAAACTGATCCGTATCAAAAGCCTCCGGCAAAAATCCGGTTTTTCCGTCCTCAATTATCAGATCCATTGCGCCTGTATGAAAAGCGATCACAGGAAGTCCAAATTCATAAGCCTCCATAATGACCATAGGCCAGCCTTCCCATCTGGACGGCAGGAGAAATACAGAAGAGTTAAGATAATACTTTTCAGGTTCTATACTGTATCCCACAAAATTGATTCTGTGATCAATATGCCTTCTTTTAGCGTCTTCTTTTATTTCATCCTGCAGTTCTCCGATTCCGATAATATCCAGTTCCCATTCTTCATCCTGTCTGCAGAATTTTTCAAAAGCCTCCATCATCAGATCCAGCCCCTTTGCATAGACAAAGCGGGTAGCCATAAAGAACTTCTTTGCATGAAGATTACATTTCTTTTCACTGACAAAACTTCGGGGATTTATTTTAACCTCTGTTTCAATTCCCAGTTTTTCTTTGTAATCTCTCTTATCATATTCGCTCAATACAATATACCTGTCCAGCTTAGGCAGGTATTCCTGCAGAAGACATTCCTGTTTCCAGAATGCAATTCCGGGCACATCAATATATCCGCTGTAGCAGTTGTGCTGCCAGCCAATCGTCTTAGCTTTCAGATAGGGTGCAAGCATTGCCAGCCTCAGACTGATAGCTCCTGTAGCAATGATAATATCGTAATCCTGTGCATTCAGATATTCGATCCATTTATTCCTTACCTTTGCAGGATAGAGTGAATTTGCAAGCAGATGGTTAAATCTTTTTTTATTAAAGACACCGTGTTTATTGTTGAGATCTAATACAGTATCCCGAAACCAGGAAGCAGGCGTCCAGTGTCTGTTGATAAAGTCATTGTTGTCAATAAAATCCACATCAATATCTTCGCTCATATGATACATGTTCCGGTTTTCTTTAAACCGGTCCTGATATACCATAATTGTTACATCATGTTCCTTCAGAAGCTCATTAGCCAGAACGGTTACTACCCTTTTTGTTCCACCCAGAGAAAAAATCTTACTGGTCCATATACATATTTTCATTGGCTTACTCCTCCGTAAATATGGTGTCTGCAATGCGTTTGCTGTAATTCCCGCATGTATTCAAAAGTCTCCCGGAGGTCTGTATACGCGCCTGAGCATATTCATCCTTTTTATTGCCTGTATCCTGTATAAATCTGCATATGTCTTCAAATGACTCTATATGCTCTCCCGGAAGAAATTCCGGGTATCCATCGAATACCCATTTTTTCTTCTCATCAAGCTCTGTAATGAGATATCCCACAGGTCTGTTCAGAAGCAGATAATCTATCAGCACAGACGAGTAATCACTGATCAGAGCATCTGTATCGTGAAGCAGCTCATAAATGCTCATTCCCGTTTTTTCCAGAGCAGCATTCGTAATCTTTGTAATATTGGTCAGTGTAATATTATTTTGTTCCAGAATCGTATTTTTTGTAATCAGATGTATTTTGTTCTGACGACAGACTTCATCCAGTTTCTGCAGCTGTTCAGACTCCAGTACGCGTTTTTCCACAGGATACCACAAAATCAGCTGTTTACTGTCTGATTTCTTCAGAAGGTTGTTTTTATACTCTTCTGCTTTTACGCTCCCCTGTATGATCCTGTCATAATGCGGATAACCCAATGGAAGCATTTTTTTCGTTGTACATCCGAATGCTTCTTTCATGGGAATATTGAATTTCTCTCCCGGGGTCAGACAATGATCAAAGAAAATTTTTTTACGATTTGCATTCACCGCATAGTCGCAGCCATGCCAGAGATTGACAAATATCTGATTCTTACGTGTCATTGCAATCCAGTTTACAGACTGATCATAAAAAATATAGCGTGAACTGAGCATATATCTGTAAGATGCAGCATTACGGCATTCCTGATCATGCTTCTGA
Organism: uncultured Blautia sp.; assembly: GCA_905209435.1. The sequence continues at coordinate 19,466 of CAJLTE010000014.1, forward strand.
TGACTCTGTATAAAACGGACATTTTTCGTTTTATATTTTTTCAGTTTCTCCGGATTCCGCACCAGCCAGATAATTTCATATTTTTTATTGTAACCGTTTTCTATCAGGTAATCGTAAAAAATTCTTCCTTCACCACTGAAATCCTTTTTTGTTTCAAACAAAATTCGATTTTCTATTACTTTCGGCGGAAATTTTTTCAGCTTTTCAATTTTGTTTATATCATATAAGGTATAGGCAATATCCGACCAGAAGATCTCCAACATGGTCCGAAACCCTTCCTGCCCTTTGTTCTTCTTTAATTCTCTTAAATACTCTCCAAAATTCAGGTCTTTGATCTTAAACATATCCCTACACTTTCTTCAGTTCTTAGCCCTTACAGGCTTTCGAGCAGCTTCTGCCATCTCTGAGCAACATGTTTCTCGGAAAATCTGTCTGCTTTTTCCAGGGCTTTTCTTCCCATTGTTCTTCTGGTTTCCTCATCATGAGCAAGCTTTACCATAGCAGCAGCAAACTGATCTACATCAAATTTATCAACAATCAGACCATCTTCTCCGTTGGTAATGATCAAATCTACAGGAACAATATCAAACGCAATAACAGGCATTCCCATTTCAAAGGCTTCTACGATCACAAGCCCCCAGCCTTCCCATCTGGAAGAAAGAAGATACACAGAAGACTGAAGGAAATATTTCTGCACATTATTTGTCACACCTATAAATTCAACTCTGTCCTGAACCTTTCGCATCCATACGCGATCCAGCACTTCTGCACGAAGCGGACCGTCACCGGCAATCACCAGCTTCCATTCATCATCCACAGTACAGAATTTTGCAAAGGCATCGATCAGAAGATCCATTCCTTTCTGCTCTACAAAACGGGCAGCCACAAAAAACTGCTTCTGCCCCAGATCTGTCTTTTCCTCACTGGTAAAGCTTCGCGGATTGTCCATGGCAACACAGTCAATTCCCAGTTTCTCTTTAAAATCCCTTCTGTCATATTCATTAAGAACTACATAGCTGTTCAGCTTCGGGAGATACTTTTTAAGAATTTCTTCTTTTTTCCAGAACAGAATGCCTTTCTGCAAAACATACGTATCATAGCAGTTATGCTGCCAGCCAACCGTCTTTGCTTTCAGATCATCTGCCACATAAGCAAGCGTCAGTGCATTTCCTGCTGTGGCAATAATCACATCATAATCCTTACTGTTTAAATAATTGGTAAGTCTTTTCTGAAGATGTTTTGGAAAAAATGCGTTTTTTAATGTTTCCACCATCCCCGGTGTATTAAAACATCCGGTCTTATTATTCAGAACACGTATTACTGATCTGGCATATTTCCCCGGGGTCTTCTGATTATCACGATAATCCCCTGCATTTACATAATCAATCTTTACTCTTTCATCCAAACCATACATGGCCCTGTTTTCCATATTTGGTTTATCAAAGGTCATGATGGTGATATCATTATTCTCTACCAGTTCATTAACCACAACGGTAATTACTCTTTTTGTTCCGCCCAGACGGAAAATACTGTTCGTCCAAATGCAAATTTTCATTCTTTTACTCTTTCCTTTTGTTATTTCACAATCTCAAAACGGTCCAGGATACGCTTACAGTAATCATCTGTTTTATTATGAGTTACATCAATAACTTTATTGCGCAGTTCTTTACCCAGATCTACCCCATTACTTACATTTTTGATAAATACCTCAAGGTCATTCAGATTATACAGATGCTCTCCAGGCATATATTCACGGGGATCTTCAAATGCGAATCCCCTTGTTTTTGCATAATCAGCAAGTCCGTCAAGTGTAAAACCGATAGGCTTATCCACCAGTATATAGTCAATAGCAACGGATGAAAAATCTGTAATCAGCGCATCTGTTCTGGCGATCATCTCATACAGCTGGATTCCCTTTTCAGTCAGAATATCATCATCCAGATAAAATACATGAGGATCTTTTTTCTCTTCAGAATCTACCTGAGGTGCTCTTCCGATCCTGTGACGCTTGATTATCAGATTGACATTTGCCTCTTCACAGATTTTTTCCAGTCTGTCCAGATCAAGGACAGAATTCATAAGAGGAAGTCCGATAATGGAAGGAATCGGGTTATCATAATAAATCAGATCTTTAGTCTGTATAAAGGTCGGCATCCACAAAATATTCTTTCTCGGTCTGCTGTCTGATGCACCGCTGCTTAAAGAAGCAAAATATTTTGCCACTTCAGGATTGTCCTTTTTGTAGAGATTGTATCTCGGATATCCAATAGGCAACACCTTTTCTTTATCACATCCAAAAAACTCTGCTTTTGTATCAATAAATACCCTGCCCGGTACAAGACAGTAATCAAAGATATTCTCTTTGCCAGGAACTCGTCTGGAAGCTTTATAACCGCAGCCATGCCAGAGATTCACATAAATCTGATCCGGCAGTTTTTTCTCTACCCAGCGGAATACATGCGTAAACAGTACATATTTAGATGTCAATGCATAATAATATGCCCTGACAGTTCTCTGAATATGATGTTTGCCAATACTTCTTACAAACTTCACATTTTTTGTTTTATACTGTTGGAATTTCTTCGGATCCTCTACCAGCCAGATAATCTGATACTTATCTGTGTATCCGTTTTCCACCATATATTCACTTATTACACGACCATTATCTGCATAATCGGGTTTGGTCTCTATGATGATCCGGTTACTTTTCGGAGTACGGATCATTTTCTTTAAAAGTTTTATGATCGGAAGCAGAAAAATTTTATACAAAGCATAACTGCATCCCATATCTATGGCACGTTTTCTGCCATAAAGCGTTTCCATCTTCTTATATTTCTTTGTTACTGACTTTTTTATGCGCCCTATATTCATTACAGTTTCCTTTCCCGTAGTTCTTCTTTATCTCATTTATTTAATACTGTGTCAGTTTTTCACGAAGCATGGTAGATGAGGTATCCTTTGTATACGGAAGAAAAACAAGCTTTGCGCCAAGCTGTTCCATTTCTTTCCCTGTTTTTTCCCAGCGCTCATTTCCTTTCCAGTCATCACCAATATAAATCTCGTCAAAATGTACTTTTTCCCAGATTTTTGTTTTGTCCAGAGTATCTGTAGCGATCACTTCGTCCACATAGCGGATCGCTCTCACGATCTCTACTCTTTCCTCCAGCGGTATGATCGGTCTTTTGTTCTTATATGACTCTACCAGTTCATCCTTATTAACCCCTACGATCAGATAGTCACAATGTCTTTTGGCATTTCTGATCAGATTCAGATGACCGATATGAAACATATCAAAAGTTCCCTGTGTATATCCTATTATTTTTCCCATATGATTCTCCAATCCCGTTTTTATAACTTCAGATATTCTGCCAGTTCTCTGCAGTAACTGTCTTTTACAGGCATACTGTGCATTACAGGCAGAAGTCTGTGTCTCTCCTCCCGGAAAGTATCTTTATTTTCCTGTATATGATCTGTAAATTCTTTAAATCCTTTCAGATCACAGATTTTTTCCCCGGGCATATATTCCAGAGGGTTTTCAAATACAAAGCCCCGGGTCTTTTTATATTCTTCCAGATCTACCAGCACATAAGCCAGCGGCCGGTCCAGAAGCATATAATCCACTGCCACAGAAGAATAGTCCGAAATCAGTCCATCACCTGCACTGATCAGTTCATATAGCTGGATCTGCTCTCTGTCCAGCATGTCCTGTGTGACAAAACGGATATTTCTATATCTTTTCTCATCCAGATTCCAGGCTGACTGGACCGGATGTTTCTTTATTACAAGCAAAATGTCCCGTTTATTCAGATGATCATCCAGTTCCCTCAGTTCTCCCTCATTATACACCCCTGGCAGAGGAAAAGGAAGCTGTATTGCATTCTCCGCACTGTCCAGCACACCGCTCTGTCTGAAAGTAGGCATCCACAGGATCATCTTCCTGTCATTCATTCCAAACAATTTCCGGATGATTTCTTTTCTGCCTGTGGAAGGATATAACATCCAGTCATATCTTGGATACCCCAGCGGAATGATCCTGGATTTTTCACAATTCCAGTATCTGGCTTTCGTTTCTGTAAAAACAGGTCCCGGTACAAGAGCACAGTCAAAATGCATCATACTTTTTTTACCTGAATTATCGCGGCTTTCTTTGGCAGCGTCTTTATATCCGCATCCATGCCACATATTTACCGTTACCTGACCTTTACAATGATAGAGATTCAGATATGCAGTATTATTTGTATAGAAAAAATGTCCTGCCACCGCACCGTAATAATAGGCCAGCGGACTGGTCCAGCCATAACGATTTTCCGCAGTTACAAACTTTATATTTTTATATTCTTTCTTTCTGAACTTCTTTTTATCTGAAACCATCCAGATAATCTTATATTTCGCATATTTTTCATGACTGGTGAGATACTCGCAAAATGCTCTTGGATTATCCGTCATATCCTGCATTGTTCTGTTCTTAAAAACAATATAATTTTTTTTAAGTTTTCCAAACCTGGAAGCTGTTCTCCCGATGATCTGGAGTTCTGTTTTTGACATCAGCCGCGCCGGATAATATATAAGTTTCTTTAAAACTGCATTATTCAACATACCTTCCTCCGGTTTACAGTTCAAATGATGATTTTTCAGGAAAGATAGTCTCAAAAGACTGCAGTATCCGTGCCTTCTGTTTTTCAAAATCTCCTACATCTGCTGTATCATTAATGCAGATCATTTTACATCTCTGATTGCGAATCGTATCATGAATCTGCTCATCATGTAATCCTATTGTATAAAACTTTCCAATCTTCGGAGACTGTGGTTCAAACATTCCTTCCATATATTGCCAGTATTTTAATACATACTGATTTACATCAAAAGAAGTCCTGAACCTGTTCTGGCAGATCTCGTCCAGAAGAGTTCCCTCTTCTTCCCACAATCTACTGTAAGTGTTTTTCAGAAATGCACTTGGCAGATGTGTATATTTAAAACTTGAAAACTCTCTGTACGGCATCATAAGAAGGTTTCTCAGTACCATTTTACCATACGCAGGATGGAGCCATTTTTTCCAGTGTTTCTTGAGAACTTCTTTCTTGGAATAGTGCATATTTGCCAGCGCTGCATCATTCATCAGCATGGAAGCAAACGGATTACGGATATCATCCTGCACCAGTGCCGTTTCTATACAGCAATCTCTGGGAAGACCGTTTTTAAAGAAATCCTCTTCTGTCACAGCATTAAGTAAAAACATATCATCATTAAAATATACAAACTGCTCAGATAATTCCGGAATTCTGTGAAAATTCAACTCCAGTGCATTAATATTAAAGGTAGGCAGATATTTCGGATCCATATAGTCCTCATGCCGTATAATCTTTAATTTCGGATGCTCTGTGTTCAGCCATGACGGTAAATGCCCCCATGTCACAAAATAGATACGATTCACCCACGGAGCAAATTTCTCTACTCCCCTGAACCAGTATTGAAGATTATCCCAGTCACGATACCTGGCTGCTGAACCATCCGCTCCTTTCACAGGATGATACTGCCGGCGGACTTTCTGCCATTTTTCATCTGTTCCATCCACCCAGGTCAGCACAAAATCAATTTTTTCCATTTAAATTTCCTCACCCAGATACAATTTTTTCAAACGTTCTGCTTCTGTTTCAATATCAAAATGCGCTGCTGACAGTTTCTCTTTTATTACATCCGCATGCTCCCTTGGCAGGCGGCTCATTTCTTCCACAGTCTCTGCCCAGGTCCTGTCACTTTCCTGCAGCGACAATCGCTTTACTCTTTCCGGGAAAACAACAGCTTCTTCAGATACCGTATCTGACATTACACACGCAAGTCCATTGGTCTGCGCCTCGATCAGTGCAAACGGCACCCCTTCAAAAACAGACGGAAAAAGAAAAACATCCATAGCCGACAGATATCTGCTGATATTCTCCTGTCTGCCTGCAAAATATACATGCTTTTCAAGTCCCGCCTTCTCTGTTTTTCCTTTTATCTGTTCATATAGTCCTTCTTTAGGTCCCACCAGACACAGGACAACATCTTTCTTCTCCCTGGAAAGCTGCTGTATAATATCGATCATTCGGTCATGATTTTTGGGAATGTCAAATCTTCCCACATGACCGATCACTGTCTTATTTTCCCATCCAAGTTCCTTTCGCAGACTTTCCCTGTCCTCAGCAGAAAAGAGGAATCTTTCTGCTGCAATAGCATTGTTAATGACAGCTACCAGTCCATTATCATACGCTTTTTCTCCGAACAGCCATCTGCCGGCCAATTCTCCGCATGCAGCCATGTCTGTAGCGTATCTGCCGATAAATGGACGGTTCACATTGTCCATCAGCTTTCGGATCAGTCCCGGGCAAGAAGAACTGTGACTGTGTGCGATTATCTTTTTTATTCCTGCCTGATGTGCCACACGCAGCGGAACTATATTAGCTGCGGACAGCATATTCACATGAACCGCCTGATAATTTTCCTTTTTCAGGATTTTTTTCAATCCGCTGATATAACCTCTGTAATGCTTCTTCACATTAGGTACATAATAAACACGCCCGCCCAGTCTTTTTATCTCATCTTCATATGCGATCTTATCATACATGCAGACAAAATCAAACTGGATATCCATATGGACCAGCACTCTGTAATAATTCATTACAAATGCCTCAAGGCCACCGGCAACATTTCCCATTCCTATCTGAAGGACTCTTATCACGATTTTTTCACCTCAATTTTTGCAGTACATAGCGTACCAGTTTCTGATACCCTGTTACTTTCTTCAGCAGTTCGATCACATAGCTGACTGCAAGTGAAATCATCAGAATCACTACAGGAACCAGCCAAAACTCCCTGACAGAAAACACGGTCTCTCCCATATAATCCCGTATAAATGTATGTATCAGCCATATATTTAAAGAATGCCGGCCAAAATACTGAAAGAACCGGGATACCCAGGATATTCTAAACAAATATTCCACACTGAACAAGATCACCAGAAAAGGCACAGCCGCATACTGATATTCCCATATTGTTTTTACATTCAGTTTTGGATACAGCCAAAATGCTGCTGACAGACATAAAAATAACAGAATTCCTTTCCAGACTCTGCTGCTTCTGTATTGGTTTCCCAGAGAACGAAAACATGAAAAGAAATCATACTGAGCACAAAGGCTCCCTATCATAAGTATCATCAGGAAAGAAAGTGAACTGGCACTTCCCGGAAAGCCGATCCCTGTTACTCTGGGAAAAATAAATATCATAATGACAGGAATTACTGCTCCCCACTGTCTGACTGCTCTGTAAAAAAGAGGTATACACAAAATGAAAATAATTGCAGCACTTATATACCACCAGGTGCCGTTTAATGACCTTGTTCCTGTCAGCCATGATATGCCCAGAAGATCCATTCCCATTGCTGTTAACTTGTCAATACGTACATCTCCCAGCCGCCTGAAACTTCTGTCGATGAAAAGCGCATAGCCTGCATATGCCACAGCTGCCGTAAACCAGTAGCCGGATAACGTAGAAAAAAGATGGCGCAGGGCCCACCGGGAATCTGAGAAAGAACTTTTTGTCTCTTTTTCTTTTTTGTAGCCATACATCAGACCATATCCTGATACAAAAGCAAAAAGAGCCACGCATATCTTCATACAGGATGCCACAGTTATAACCTGATCTGCAGAAAAACCTCTGAAAACCACATCATATTTCTGGAATTTGGCAGCCTTATAATAACAATGATAAAAAACCATCATTAAAATCGCCATACCCTTTAATGCTAATGAATCTTCTTTTTTCAATCCGTTCTCCATGCTACCTCCGATTAATTTGTCATTTTTTCATACTGTTCTGAAATAGTGTCAATGTCTCCATATGCAATAAGCTGTCCCTTTTCAAGGATCATCGCTTTATTGCAGATACGTTTTACCTGTGCCAGAGAATGAGACACAAACAGTACAGTCACTCCTGAGTCAAACATGCTCAGAACTTTTTTTTCACTTTTTTTACGGAACTTCGCATCACCAACAGATAATACCTCATCAAGGATCAGAATCTTCGGAGATACTACTGTCGCGATAGAAAATCCAAGTCTGGATTTCATACCTGAAGAATAATTCTTGATCGGTACATCAATAAAATCTTTCAGTTCTGAGAACTTCACGATCTCGTCATATTTCTCATCAATAAACTCCTTGGTATATCCAAGCATCGCTCCGTAAAGATAAATATTTTCCTTTCCGGTATACTGCGGATCAAAACCTGCACCAAGTTCCAGAAGCGGTACCATTTTACCATGTTTGGTAACCGTTCCCTCAGTTGGCTTAAACACACCTGCAATCACTTTCAGAAGCGTACTTTTTCCAGCTCCATTCAGTCCGAGGATTCCTACTCTGTCCCCCTTCTCCACAGTAAAACTTACATTCTGCAACGCCCAGAATTCATTATATTTAATCTCTTTCTTAATAGATTTGATAATATAGTCTTTCAGACTGTCTACTTTCTCTTTGCTGAGATTAAACTTCATACTGACATTATCAACAATAATCGCTGGTTTACTCATCTTTTCTCCTTATTGTTCATGAAATAGCTTAATATCCGGAATCTCTTCCGGTTTCAGAATAGACTTAGATATAAAGTATAAAATCGTCCTGTTTCTTCTTAAAGCAGAATAATCCGATTACCAGCATCAGCACTGAAAATCCAAGTGCATACTCAAAATAATGGATATTCATTACTTTACCAAATACAGAACATCTGAAGATATCGATCACGCAGTATAATGGATTATATTTCAGGATCCACGCCCATCCACTCTTTAACAGTTTAGTCGGATAGTAGAAGATCGCGCAGGTATACATGATCAGCATAAGTGCTACAGACCAAAGATATTCCATATCTCTGAAAAACACACCAATAGTTGCCAGGATCATTCCAAATCCATAAGCCATAATAAGAATCAGAACCAGCGCTACCGGTGCCTGAATCAGATAAATGGTAGGTTTAACTCCAAGTATTACACTTACTACTGCCAGCACGATCAGTGAGATCAGAAAGATCACATAGTTAAAAAGCACGCTGGACAACGGATACAAGTATTTCGGCACATAAACTTTCTTGATCATCGCCGAATTCTGTCTAATGGACTTCAGCGCAGCTTTAGTTGCCTGAGAGAAAAAACTGTACAGAAGTCGTCCGGTCAGGATATATACAGGGAAGGTACGGTCCGTATTTCCATACAAGGTACCGAATACAATGGTAAGTACGATCATTGTAAGCAACGGTTCCAGCATAGACCATACAATTCCCAGATATGAACGTCTGTATTTCAGCTTAATTCCTTTTTTTACCAGCTCCGACAGAAGAAACCGGTACTGCATAAAATTATCAACGTATTTTTTCATGTCTTCTCCATCGTTTCTATTTTATTTCGTTTTATAGTTTTTTGGCTTAATATTACAAAGCAAGCCACCTTGTACTGTAGCATATTCTTTCCGGTCTTGCAACTGATATCCATATATTTTGCACGATTTCATAATGTAAATTTTTGTATGCAAATTACAGAAACTCACAGAATTTGTGCTAATTATACAAATCCCGGACTCTGCTTTGACAAAAAGCATAAGAATCCGGGATCTCATGATTTCATTTTAAATTAGAAAGATCCTCCGGAACCTCCATGTGTCTGTCCCGAAGAACTTGTATGTGTACTGCTTCCGCTGCCGGAGTTCTGAGGCTTTGGCTTTGCCGTACGCATAACGTGGTGATACAAAAACATATCACGGCTCCTGTTAATATGAAGACTTCCTGCTTTCATATAATCTGACGCATTCGCTTTCATATGAACAGTTTTCATCTGACTTCTCATCACTACAGATACGATCACCGCAAGAACAAATCCAGTCACAAGTGCAATAAGAAGTGTAATATAAAAGGGCTGGGATTCCTCAGGCAGATTGCCGGAATCATATGGTTTCCCGTTCTGCGCCTGTACAATGAATTCTTCGCACAAATCTGCAAATTCTGTAAATCCTTCATAATATTCAGCGTCAGATAATGAAGAAACAAATCTGTCGGATATGTACTCCTGACCTGCATCAGTAAAAATCTGAATCGCGTCTCCATGGGTAGACATCCGCCACTGACGTTCTTCCATGGTCAGCAACAAAAGAATACCACTTTTATCCGCTCCCATGCCATAATCATTATAGTCAAAAAAGTCATCCGCATAATCCATGGGACGCGCACCATTTATGCTCTCCTCCGTAACTATCACCACATCGCAGTCATAATCCTCACTGATCTGATCAAGCTTTTTCTCCAGAGTTTCCGCTTCATCATCTTCTAACAATCCCGCATAATCAACCAGTCTCATGGGATGTGACTCTTCTGCTGCATAAACATTTTCTGAAAGTATTTCTGTCGCAAATCCTGATGCACCTGATATAGCAAGGACAGAAGTCAGAAATACAGGTATGAACTTTTTCTTTAACATTCTTTGTTCCTCCTAAAAAATCAGCGTTACTGCCAGGTAAGCAAGAATCGTAAAGATAACGGTCAGTCCCGCCAGCCATTTCAGATAAATTTTTTCATCTATAGGCAGATCACCGGTCATCTTACCGGTCTGCCCGTTCATTGCAAATATATATTTCTTACCTTTCCAGGTTGTATTTAAAATCCACACCGGATACAGTGCATACTGCGATCTGCCGCCGGACATGCATACATTTGTATTCTCGGGAATTACAGTTGCATATCCTCGTACCGTATCAGCCAGTACATCCTCCGCACTCTTCTTCATACGAACGTGTGCTCTCTCCACACTTTCCTCTGCACTGACATCGTATTTATCTGCCAGATATCCGGAGAGATATGCTGTCTGAAAATCTACTGCATCTGAAATATTAAACGGTTCAATAGATTCCATAAGATCATCCGCCATTTTTTCCGACCCGTCTACAGGTACTGCTGCAAATGACATATCACCACTTCTTTCTACAGAATAATAACTGGTTTCTGTATAGTTATAGTCACTGTCACTCCAGGTTCTCACCTTTGTTGCCCTGTAACGCACATCTGCATCAACCTCTGCATCAAAGAGCCAGAACGGAACGTATAAACCTTTAATCTCATCTATATGATTCTCTCTGCGAAATGCTTTCGGCAGAAACGGTCTTCCTTTTATATGTTTATAGTAGGCTTCTTTTGCCGCTTTTTTGTCCAGCTTAAACGGAATTACCAGATCCGGTCTGAGAGCCCCTTTAAATTTTTCTGTCATAATTACAGGATTTCCACAATACGGACAGGTGGAAGCACCTGTCGTCTCATCTGCAATGATTTCGCCCCCGCAGGACTGACAGGTATACACATTCATTCCATCTGTCTCACCTTCCTGCCATTGTCCGCCGGCATCTGTCTGCCAGCCTGACAGGTCGTCCTCACGTCCTGCTTCACGTTCCATTCGCTCATCAAGTTCTTTTAAAGTATCCAGTTCAAATTCTGTATCACAGTACGGGCATTTCATTTTCTGTGAGTGGCTGTCAAATTCTATGGCCCCGCCGCAGGCAGGGCACTTGTATTCTTTCAGATCAGACATAGATTTCTCCCCTCTTGTACCGTATTTCTTACTGTCTTGGTTTTCCGCATTCTGAACAGAATTTGCCTGTATTTTCTGCCCCACAGCTGCAGATCCATTTGCCTGCCGGTCTCGGGCTGCCGCATTCTGAGCAGAATTTTCCGGTATTTACTGTGCCGCAGCTGCAGATCCATTCTGCTGGCTGTGGCTTCGGTTTCCCACATTCTGCACAGAATTTACCGCTATTCTCTGCTCCGCATTCACACTTCCATGTGCCTGTTTCAGATACTGAATGCATTTTCGGTACAGCCTGTGCTGCCTGCTGCTGTGCTCCCATCTGATAAAGACTCTGCATATTTGCTCCGCCTGCCTGACCAGCCATGCCCATTCCCATAAATCCTGCCATTGCGCCCGCCTTATTGGAAGCTGCTGCCTTCATTGCCTCAGCCTGTGCTCCTGCAAGTGTAGCCGCCGCCATAGTCGGATCACGCATGATCGCATTCTTCTGGGCTTCTCTGATCATCTGAGCATCTTCTTCCGGAAGTGTTACCGGATTCATGGCAATAGAAACAACGGCAAGGCCTCTGGTCTCTAACCATTTCTTTGTAAGTGCTTCATTCATGGCATCGCATAATTCCTGCACATGACCCGGGATAGCGCTTGGACGGATCTGAAGTTCTGAAATCTTTGCAAATGCAGGCTGCAGAGCACTGATAAACTCAGTCTTCAACTGTCCTTCAATTTCTTCTCTGTCATACTGCTGTTCCACATTGCCGCATACATTGGTATAAAACAGAAGCGGGTCAACAATCTTATAAGAATAAACTCCGTTGCAGCGAACAGATACGTCGATATCAAGTCCGATATTTCTGTCAACTACACGAAATGGAATTGGATTTGCTGTGCCAAATTTGTTATCTACCAGTTCTTTTGTATTAAAATAATAAACTCTCTGGTCTTTTCCTGTATCTCCGCCAAATTCAAAACGTTTCTTTACAGTTTCGAATGTTCTGAGGATGCCATCACTCAGGCTTCCGGAGAAAATACTTGGCTCTGTGGATGCATCAAATGTAAATTGCCCTGGTTCTGCGCATACCTCTACCACTTTTCCCTGCTCCACAATGATCATACACTGGCCATCTGCAACTGCGATTCCTGAACCATTTGAAATAATATTATCACTGCCTCTTCTATTGGAAGAACGCCCGTTTACTCTCTTTTCACCTTTCACAACAAGAACATCTTTATCTATTGCATCACAATAAAAAAATTCTTTCCACTGGTCCGCCATTGTTCCGCCAAATGCTCCTGCTGCTGCTTTTATTAATCCCATAATAAATCTCCCTTCCAGACACTAATACCTTTTGACCCTAATCTATGAACTTTTATACACGGATTCATCATATCATATTTCCTTTATCCTGTCATGCGCAAACGCTTTTCTTTCCTGTTATTTTACAGCAGCTCCGGAAATTCTCACAAAAAGGCTGCAGCATAAATTCCTTTTCTATGCTGTAGCCCTGCCAATTTGTCTATTTATTTTTATTCTTTACTTCTTCCCATGCTTCATCGTCAAATTTCTGTTTTCTGAAATAATAAATCCTGTCTTCATCTGTGATCTCACGAATCACTTTACATGGGTTTCCTACTGCGATCATATTATCCGGAATATCTTTGGATACTACACTTCCCGCACCGATAACTACATTATTTCCAATCGTAACTCCCGGAAGAATCACTGTATTTCCGCCGATCCATACATTATCACCGACAGTAACAGGAATACCATATTCATACCCTGAATTACGACTGTCCGGATGAACCGGATGACCTGCTGTATAGATAGAAACATTTGGTGCAATCTGAACATTTTTTCCAAGTGTTACTTTACCTACATCTAATATAGTCAGATTGTAGTTGGAATAAAAATTCTCGCCTACTTCAATATTCCATCCATAATCACAGTGAAACGGAGCTTCTACCCATACATTCTCACCTGTTTTTCCAAAAATATTTTTGATCATCTGTGGCGCTTCTTTACTTTGTCTGGACGGCGGAAGCTGGTTAAAATCATAAATTTTCTGCTTACATGCCTGTCTGTCTTCTTCCAGACCATCTAACCATGCCTTATATGGAAGTCCGCTTAACATTCTTTCTCTCTGATTCATTATTCTTTCTCCTTTATATTTTTTATTTTTGCTATACTAACTCAGCTTTACTACCCGGATCATAAGGTTCTTCATTCTCTGTCAGATTTCTGACCCATCTGTACTTTTTGTAATGAGCATATACTGCAGGAACTTTGATCACCTCATCCATACTGATAATAAAATAAACAGCCATGACCGGAAGTTTGAACACAAATGCAGCCAGCATTCCTGCAGGAATCAGAACCACCCACATGGTCACTGCATCGCACTTCAGTCCAAATTTCGTATCCCCTCCTGCACAGAAAATTCCGGCAATCACTGTAGCATTTACAGATTTTCCTACCATATAATAAGTGCAGATGTACATCATATTTTTTAAATAGGAATGTGCCTGCACACTGAGACTGCCTGTAAATATATTCAGAACCGGACTCACTGCCAAAAGTATAAGCCCTGAAACTGCTCCTGTAAACACCGCCAGCCTGAAAAGTCTGTTGCCATATTCTCTGGCCTGTTTCAGTTTTCCTGAACTATGCCGGATATATCGCATCCTGATGCAGACCAGTGAACGCTTCGTATTCTCATGAGCTGTCAGCAGAAATTCAAGTGCTCTGGAAACTGTAGTTGCCAATGCCGCTCCTGCAATTCCCATGGCGGGAAATCCTGCCAGTCCGAAAATGAAAACTGCGTTAAATACAATATTTACCACAACTGCCACTGATCCATACACAGTGCTCTTCGCTGTTCTTCCACTATTCTTCATAATACAGAGATAAATCTGAGAAAATCCCAGAAACAGGTAGGAACTGCTTACAATCCTAAGATACGGGATTCCTGCCCGGATCAATTGTGGATCGTCTGTAAAAATTCTCATAAGATTTCCCGGCAAAAACATTGCAGCTGCAAAAAATACAAATGATACAGCCATGGAAATCTTAAGAACAATTGCCAGAATCTCTTCCACTGAATCTGTGTCTCCTTTTCCCCAGTACTGGGCCGCCAGCGTTGTTGCGCCGATCGTAAGAGCAAGCATAAACAGATTATGCACAAACTGTACCTGTGTTGCCAGTGAAACAGCTGACAATGATGTCTGACTGACAAATCCCAGCATAAAAGCATCTGATGCACTTACCAGTGCGGTCATAAGGTTCTGAATCGTAATCGGAAGTACCAGTCCCCATAGCTTTCTGTAAAAAATTCTTTTTTCTGATTCCATATATCCCTCTGATTGATTTTTTACTTCTGCAGATGCTATAATTATAGTATTCCGGAAAACTGGAATCTATCAGAATAGTCCTGAGTTTTTATAAAAATCGTACACGAGGTGAGTTCTTTGAATTTAATCAAAACTGAGCTTATGCCAGATTCTTCTGAGGTCATTCCTTATGACCGTGCAGGAATTCCTTTATATATCAGAGCCGCACATCTTTCTGCTTATTATGATATGTGCGCTCCATGTCACTGGCATGATGATATTGAATGGATCTATATTATCCATGGAAAAATGAGATATTACATAAATGGAAAGAGGATTCTCTTAAATGAGGGAGATACTCTGATGGTAAATGCACGACAGATGCATTATGGATATGCCTATGAACAGCAGGACTGTTATTTTGTCTGTATTTTATTTCATCCTTCTTTATTTGGAAATAATCAGATACTGTATAAAGAGTATTTCTCGCCGTTTCTCGAAAACAATTCACTGGAATATCTGCTGCTGCACACCGATGATGCAAACGGGCAAACAGCAGCTGAAAAACTGCAGTTGATCGTTCGCCTGAAAGAAACAAATCCACCGGCTTATGAGCTGCAGGTAACAGGTATTATTGCGCAGCTGTGGAGTTTTCTGATTCAAGCCGGAATACTGACAGCTTCGGAATATTCTAAAAACTCTAATCAGGACCTGGCCATTCAGAAAAATATGGTGTCTTTTATTTATCAGCATTATCCTGAGAAAATATCACTTAATGATATCGCAGCTTCCGGACATGTAGGGCGCAGTAAATGCTGTCAGATATTTAAACATTACCTGCAGCAGTCTCCTGTTGATTTTCTGAATGCATACAGGTTAAAGATCAGTTGTCAGCTACTGTGCACCACGCAAAAGAGTATAACAGAAATTGCATTGCTGTGCGGATTTAATCACCTCAGTTATTTTTCCAAATATTTTATGGAGAGTTATGGGTGCACGCCCAGAGAGTATCGGACACTTCATGAACATGAAACTTTATTAACCTGAATCATCGCAAAAAAGGAGACTGCCATACTTTCATACAGGCAGTCTCCCAATATTTCTTCTTATTCTATTATACTAATGCAGCGCCTAAAGCTTTGCATGCATCTATAGCTTCATCATCTGGCTCTTCCTGGCAGATTACGCTGTCACACACAAGGTTAGCACCTGCTTCTTTACAGGACTCTTCCCAGTTGCGCATCCATTCTCCGTCTCCCCAGCCATAGGAACCAAACAGAGCGATATTTTTACCTTTGAGGGCATCCTTACATCCGTCGAACATTGGCTCGAATTCTGTATCTTCAAGAACTTCATCACCCATTGCCGGGCATCCGAAAGCGATCGCATCATATTCAGCTACTTTAGATCCGTCAAAATCCTCGCAGGTATGAAGAACAGCTTCTCCGCCTTTTTCTTTGATTCCGTCTACAACTGCGTTTGCCATTGCCTCTGTGTTTCCTGTGCTGCTCCAATATACAACTGCTACTTTACTCATGATTAAAATCCTCCTTAAAATTCGCTCTGCTTCCTCTTTGCTGCAAAGCCATGATTTTATATTATAATAAAAAGTCATACGGCTTTTCTATTATACTGGCTTTCAAATGGGCTCTCTGTCCGGTCTATATCACACTACTGCTATATAGCTTCTTCATTATGCTGCCACTGTCAGCTGTCGTACACTTCTGCCCTGATTCCAGAGACGTACATACACACTGGTGCATTTCTTGAATCTAGCAAAAGCTTTCATCGCCTCACATTCATTGCAGTAAACCTTCCAGCAACCTACACATTTACAATTCTGCCCTGCGTTCTTGATAAAGCCGATCACATCTCCCAACGGATATCCCAGAAATAGTCCTATTTCATGAGGAAAATCCTCTCTCTGTGCCAGACGACTTCTCAGTTTTTCCAATGCATATTCAGGATCTGTGCTCTCATATCCATACTTTTTCATGAAATTTGCCACGCCAGGTTTCTTCAGGTCTCTTTCCAGGCTGGAAAAACGGCAAACATAAATTAATGCCTTACTTTCGCTCATGCGAAGTACTGTGAGGGAAACACCTTTTTCTCTTACACATTCATTAAAGCCTTCTACGCTTTTCCATAATTCTTCCTCAGATTCATATTTATATGTAAAAAGATTTCCGGTTTTAATAGATGCTAATGTAGGTGAACAATGTTCGATCACTGATTTCTCCAGCATGTCAGGCGTCCTTTCTAATTGGCAGAATTTTAGTTAGTATATGCTAACCTGTTGTCAAAAAATAAAGCTTTACGAAACATTATACTACTTTCTGTTTACTGTAAGGCTTGAATATATTACTGTGAGAAGACTCACAGCGGCTCGAGTTATTCACATCTAACTTCATGTCTTAATATATACTATTTGAGATATTCTGTCAAGTTAATTTTATATAACTTTTTCTTTTTTATACTTTTCAAAAAAAGCATAAACTGATATTCTCTCTGTCAAACCGGTCAAATATCAGTTTCATGCTTTTCTCAAATGTTATATTCTCAATTTTCTATGCGAATCGTACTTCCGACTCCATCTTCTGTCCGTTTCTTAGTTACTATAATTTTCTTATCTATACGTTCTTTGAGTTCTGTTACATGAGAAACAATTCCCACTAATCTGCTTCCCTGACTGAGATCTTTCAATGCGCGGATTGCCTGGTCGAGTGCATCTTCATCCAGAGATCCGAAACCTTCATCTACAAACATGGTATCCAGCTGGATTCCGCCGGAGCTTGACTGAATTTCATCGGAAAGTCCCAGTGCCAGAGATAAGGATGCCTGGAATGTTTCTCCCCCTGATAAAGTCTTGACACTTCGGACAGTTCCATTGTAATGGTCTACTACATCCAGTTCCAGTCCTGTTTTGCCTACTCTGCTCTTATTCTCTTTTCGGCGGACTAATTCGTACTGTCCGCTGCTCATGGTCATCAGACGGATATTGGCACGCGCAAGAATACGGTCGAAATACTGCATCTGAATGTAAGTTTCCAACATGATCCTTGCTTTACCCGTAATCGTACCATTCGCAGTGTCTGAGAGAGATTTCATCCATTTCCAGCGGGTTTCTGTTTTCAGAAGTTCAGTCTGCTGTCTGCGGATTTTCTCATACATATCACCATTGATTTCCAGACGGGCATGGATTTCATCACGATCTGCTGAAAGTGATTTCTTTTGCTGTGTAAAATTTTCTTTCTGAACATTCAGTTCTTCAATTGAAATATTTGCAGATTCTTTTAACTGTTCAGTCAGAGATGTGATTACAGAGTTCAGTTCTGTCATTCTCTTCTCTAATGCTTCTTTCACCTCTGTTACTGTTTTGTAATGTGTTTCAAGCTTCTTTCGTTCCCGGGTCTGGAGCTGGATCTGAGACAGAATTTCCTCTTTCGTTCTTTCACCCAGTTCTTTTTCCATGTTCTCTCTTTGTTTCTGCATCTGCTCAGACCTGGATTTCTCTGCTGCTGTCTGTTGCTGATTCTGATTAATCCGGTCAGTAAGAGTCGTAATTTCTGTTTGCACTTTACTGATCTGCGTCTCCAGAAGTTTTCTCTGTTCCAGAAGCGCTGTCTGATCTTTTCGTTTCTGGTCCAGAATATCCTGCTGCTGTTTCAGCCATTCTGCTGCTGTTCTTCCCTGCTGCAGAAGCAGTGATACTTCTTGACTGCCCTGCTGATACACTGCCTTACTATTCTGATCTTGCTGTAATCCG
Source organism: uncultured Blautia sp. (assembly GCA_905209435.1). The sequence goes on from CAJLTE010000014.1 coordinate 38,149, forward strand.
GAATCCGATATCATCTTCTGCTGTGTATCTTCACGCAGCCACGAGAATATCGGCTCATCCAGCTGATTCTGTAACTGTTCCTGAATACTTTCCTGCTGACTCTTCCTCTTTTCGATACTAATCTGTAGTTTCTGAAATTCTTTTGCGTGCTGTTCCAACTGTCTGCTGAATTCTTCCTTTTTCTTCTGCAAATCCAGCTGAGCTTTCTTCTGTTTCTGAATTTCTTCTAATTCTGTCTGTGCATGGCTTTCCTGATCTTTTACAAATGAGCGTAATTCGGAATCAGTAATTTCATTTCGAAGTATCTCCTCTGTCTTCTCTTCTGGCAGAAACTGTGCTACATAGCTTTTAATCCCTTCTGTCAGTTCTTCCTTTGAACGCTGCACCAGTCCTGCTGCCTCTCCAGCCTGCACACTTGAATCAGATGCCGCTTGCTCCGCAGTTTCTGCTACCATTTTCTGCTTTTTCAACTGTTCTTCTGTGGGAACTTTCTCTGGCATCTGCGTAAGCTTTGGATGGTGAACAGAGCCGCATACCGGACACGGCATTCCCTCCTGAAGGCCAGCCGCCAGTACGCCTGCCTGTGCATCCAGATAAGCCTGCTCCATTCTGTTCAGGAATTCTTTTATTTCTGTCCGTTTCTGAGAAGCAATTAGATAAGCTTTCTTTTTGCTCTCTGCTTCCTTTTCCAGAATCTGGCATCGTTTCTGCTGATCTTTCATTTTCTGTATCTGCTGTAAGCGCATGATCAGGCTGTTCTCCCGAGCTTCCAGATTGCCGCCGGAAACAATCTGTTCTTCCAGATCTGCCAGTTCCTTTTTCATCTGCTCAGACTGTGTTTTCATTTCTTTAGCCTGTGTTTCCAGATTCATAATCTTTGTCAGGAGAAATTCCAGATTGCCGCAATTCTTATAAACTCCCGCATACAGACTATCTATCTTCTCCTTCTGAAAATCTGTTTCTGCTTTTTCTTTTTCCGTGCGATCTGTTGCCTGATATTCTTTCTGCTTCTCTTCCAGTACTGCTTTTGTTTCTTTCTGACGATTCTGCAGTGCTGTACTGTCTGTTTTCAGTTTCTCTATTAGTACAGAAGCATCCTCTATTTCACTGATTAACTTTTCCAGGTTCGTGTAACGATCCAGCTTCTCTTTTTCTTTCTGTATGGAAAATATCAGCTGCTGAATCTCTTCAGGTTCCTTTGCTGCATTCTCAGCATCTTTTTGTGCCTGCTCAAGCTGTGGAAACAGTATTTCTCTCTCTTCCAGAAGTTTCTCTTTTCTGGCCTTTGCATCTGCTTCTTTATGAACCTTCCCAAAAAGCTGGTTCATGTTTTCCAGTTTTGCATCATTTTCTTTTATCTGCTTATTTAAGGCTTTCAATGTATTCTTATCTGCCTTCAAAAACTGCTCCAGGACTTCCAGTCCTTCTTCCAGATTCCCTTCAAATCCATTCTTCTCCATCAATGCCCACTGTTGTCCCAGCGGATCTTCCACAGAATATCTGACCTGTTCTGTATACTGACGGATACTTCTCAGCAGCTCTTTATACGCCTTGTCCAGACCACCGGCCTCAAATTTCAGTTTCTCCTGGATCACCTTGTAAATATCCGTATGAAAAAGCTTTCTGAAAATATTGCTGCGTTCCTCTGTATCAGCCAGAAGCAGCTTTCTGAAATCTCCCTGCGCAATCATGGCAATCTGCGTAAACTGCTTCATATCCAGTCCTATCAGATCAGTAACCGCCTGATTCACTTCCTTCAGCTTCGTCACCGGAGCTCTTCCATCCGAAAAAGTAAGCAACGCCTCCCCTTTCTGCATGGTCATTCCCTTGCCTCTGGTCTTGGGGCGCTCATAATCAGGACTTCTCTTCACTGTATACACTGCACCTTTATATTCAAAAATATATTCCGCATAAGTAGGAGTCTCCGGCTCCGCATACTTACTTCTGAGCATGGATGCCTCCCGTACTCCTCCGCTGGTCTCTCCGTACAGTGCAAACGTAATCCCGTCAAAAATTGTCGTCTTTCCTGCCCCGGTATCTCCTGTCACCAGAAAAAGCCCCTGTCCTCCAAGCTGTGTAAAATCAATCACTGTCTCCCCTGCATAGGGCCCAAATGCAGATAATGTCAGCTTCAATGGTTTCATACGCGCGCCTCCTTCAGATCCTGGATCAGTTTCTCTACAAACTCTGTCTGTTCCTCTTTCATCGGTTCATTGTTCAACAACTCATAAAACTCACCAAATAACTCCAGTTCTGACTTCTGCTCCTGCGCTTCCACTGCCTGAACCTCCCGGTTCTCCCGTGTCCGTTTATTGTCATATTCCAGACGCATCAGATTCGGATAAACAGTACGCAGCTTCTGCAGTGCACCCGGCACATCTTCCTCATCTGTCAGAGTAATATGCAGATAATCCATCCTATTTTCAGTAGTATAACTCTCCTTCGCAGTTACTTCCATATAAGTTCCCCTTATCTTACGCATATCCCGCCTCGGAACTAACGGTACAGTACTGATTTCCACATTTCCCTTCTTCCGAAGCTCTACGATCGTTACTGACTTATTATGATCCACTTCCGAAAAAGAATACTTCAAAGGCGTCCCACTGTACCGCAAAGTCTCTCTGCCTACTATCTGCGGTCTGTGAATATGTCCTAAAGCCACATAATCAAAGTCCTCAAATACTTCACCATCCACATTATCAAGCCCGCCGACAGAAACTTCCTCTGAATCACTTCTCCCCGCTCCTGTCACAAACTGATGAGCTACCAGAACATTCCTCTGTGCCGTATCAATCTTACACTCCTGCAAAGCTGCAACGACACCCTCCTCATAAGTATTAATATCATCCCTCTGCAAAGCATGCCTCACCGTTGCCGGCTTCAGAAATGGCAGAAGATATACATATACCGGACCATACTGATCTTCCAGAGCAATTCGCTTCATTTCTCCGTCATAAACCTGTGAAATAAAAATATCACTGTTCTCAAACAGCTTCGCCCCAAAAGAAAGCCTCTCCGCAGAATCATGATTTCCACTGATCATATAAACAGGAATTCTCTTCTTCGCCAGTCTCGTAATAAAATCATCAAACAACTGCACCGCCTCCGCAGACGGCACTGTTTTATCATAAACATCCCCCGCGATCAGAACCCCATCAACCTTCTGCTCCACAAAAATCCCTAACATCTGATCCAGAATATATCTCTGATCCTCCAACATAGAAAAATCATGCACCCTTTTCCCAATATGCAGATCCGCAACATGTGCAAACTTCATCCCACATCTCTCCAATCCAAATTTCATTCCTGCACACCATTCTACCAAAACACCCAAAAAATTTCCACTCATCATCCCAAAGCAAAAATTAATCATATCAAAAACCGTTCCACACTCAGTGTTCAGCGTAGAAAAATAGTTTATTTCGTGTGCATTTGCAGGATACTTAGATATTCTAAGCCGCCCAAAATCTGCGTTATGAGTAAAATGACACACTGTCTGAGCCGCAGGCGAGTTTGTGTCATTTTACTCATGCTTTTAGCAGATTTTTGGCGGCTTAGAATATCTTAGTGTCCGAAACCGCACACGAAATAAACTATTTTTCTACGCGTCCCACTGAAACCAAAAAGGAGCCAGCTCCCACAAGCCAGGCTCCAACCAATTCTTACCACTTTTTAAGCAGCTTAATTTATTTTTAATACATTTCTGCTCTCCTGATATTCCTCAGGAATCTCTTCTGTCAGGATCTTGGCATCACGGAATTCCCCGAAAGTCACAGAACTTACCTGACCAAATTTAGATTCATCAGCAAGGATATAAGCATCTTTACACTGTTTCATTGCTGTGCTCTTTACGATCGCCTCATTGGTATCCGGTGTGGTAAAACCTTCTCTTTTTGTGATTCCATTGGTTCCAAAAAAACCTTTCGTGAAATGATACATCTGGATCATCTGCATTGCCTGGCTGCCGATTACTGCTTCAGTAGAGCTTTTTAATTCACCTCCGACTAAGTACACGCGGATTCCCATCTTTGCCAGAGTCTGAGCATGAGATACTGCATTTGTAGCAAAAGTGGCTTTTGCACCTTCCAGATATTCCAGCATCAGACCGGTGGTGGTTCCTGCATCCAGATATATGAAATCGTCCGGTGTGATCAGACTGGCAGCATATTGAGCAATTTTTTTCTTTTCATCTTTGTTTAGTTCCGATTTCTGTGCTACTGTCGGTTCATAAGCAGTTACTTTATGATTTAGTGCCACTGCACCGCCAAAAACCTTGGTAAGTTTTCCGGCTTTATCCAATGCGGTAATATCTCTGCGCACTGTGGATTCTGATGCGTCCAGAAGTTCTCTCAGTTCTGTTACTGTAATACTCTTTCTTTCTTCCAGAAGCCTTAGTATAATATCGTATCTTTGTTCCGTCAGCATATGTTTCTGCCTCCATATATTTTACTTTACTCCGCTATCGCTCCCGCAATTCTCATTATAACAGAAACAGGAGATGAATGCATCATCTCCTGTCCGTCAGTTTTTTATATTTAATTTAATGAATTACAGGTTTTCCTGCATAAATTTACTTACTGCTTCGTATGCTGCTTCTTCATCAGCGCCTTCGATTGTGAATGTTACTTCGTGACCTTTCTTAACGCCAAGTCCCATCAGTGCAAGAAGTTTTCTGCAGTCTACTTTTTTACCCTCTTTTTCAATAGAGATAGTTGACTCAAAGCCTTTTACCAGTTTTACAAGCTCTCCTGCCGGACGTGCGTGGATTCCTTCGTTGTCTGTGATTACATACTTAAATTCTTTCATTTTGATATCCTCCATGTTCTTTATTTTGTTTTCATTATTACTTTTTCTTAGTTTTACTTAATATCCGCCGATTCTATTTGCCGGTAGTGATCAGACAGATATTTTTCACTGCTTATGCTACTTTCTTCTTTAACAGGCCAAGCAGAACTGCGGAGATTACTGTTCCCACAACCAGTGCCACCAGATACATAACTGCATTTCCAACTACAGGGAATACGAAAATTCCACCGTGCGGTGCCATCAGTGTACAGTTGAATGCCATGGAAATTGCTCCCGCTACTGCAGAACCAATGATACAGGACGGAAGTACACGAAGCGGATCAGATGCTGCAAACGGAATTGCACCTTCTGTAATGAACGCAAGACCCATGATAAAGTTGGTAGGACCTGCATCTCTCTCTTCTTTTGTGAACTTATCCTTAAACAGCAGTGTTGCAAGTGCGATCGCACAAGGAGGTGTCATACCACCGATCATAACTGCTGCCATAATATCATAGTTGCCTGCTGCAATTGCAGCTGTTCCAAATACATATGCTGCTTTGTTGAACGGGCCGCCCATATCAATTGCCATCATTCCGCCAAGCACCATACCAAGTATTACTTTACTAGAACTTCCCATTCCTGTCAAGGCATTGTTCAGGCCCGTATTGATACCACCCATGATAGGTTCTACAATAAATATCATTAAGAGTCCCATAACAAGGATTCCCACTACAGGATAGATCAGAACAGGTGCTATTTTCTCTAAAGCTTCCGGAAGTTTGTCGCATACTTTACGAAGTCCAAGGATAATATATCCTGCTGCAAAACCTGCAAGCAAAGCACCAAGGAAACCAGATTTACCGTTTGCTGCCATCATTCCACCCACAAGGCCAAGTGCAAGTGCAGGTCTGTCACCGATTGCCATTGCAATAAATCCTGCAAGGATTGGAAGCATAAAACCGAATGCTGTATCACCGATATTCTTAAACAGTGCTGCTGCTGGAGTAATGGTACCAAAGTTTGCTCTCTGATCTGCCGGAAGTGCACTCAAATCTACACTTAATCCATCGATCAGGAACGCGATCGCGATCAGGATGCCACCACCTACAACTAATGGAAGCATATGGGATACACCGTTCATGAGCTGTGTATAGATTTTATGACCTACGCTTCCGCCGGATCTGGCACTGGAGGTAGATGACTGAGAACCGGCTGCTGCGTGGTAGACCGGTGCATCCCCGTTAATTGCTCTCTCGATCAGCTGATCTGCTTTACTGATTCCATCTGATACCTGACATTCAATCACTTTTTTGCCATCAAAACGTTCCATTGGAACTTTCGCATCTGCTGCGACGATAATACAGTCAGCATCAGCAATCTCCTGGTCTGTCAGCACATTCTTCGCACCGCCGGATCCTCTGGTTTCGATCTTGACAAAACAGTTTTTTGCTTTTGCAGCTTTCTCAATTCCTTCCGCCGCCATGTAAGTATGTGCGATACCGGTCGGACAAGAAGTAACAGCAAGAATCTTTGCCTGTGTTCCCTCTGCAGATCCGGTATCTGCGAGTCTTTCATCAATATCTTTCTTTTCACTGTCTGCTCTGTCAATGATGTCCATAAATTCATCTACGGAAGATGCATTGCGAAGAGATTCTGTAAACTCTTCATCCATCAGCATCACGGAGAGCTTGCTGAGTACATCCAGGTGAATGTTGTCCTCTGTATTCGGTGCTGCGATCAGGAATAATAAGGTTACAGGTTCATCATCCAGTGCTTCGAATTCTACACCGTTTTTGATGACCATTGCTGCAAGTCCCGGTTTTTTAACTGCATCACATTTACCATGAGGAATAGCGATTCCTTCGCCAATACCTGTTGTGCTCTCTTCTTCTCTTAAATACACCTGTTTGCGATAAGCTTCACGGTCGCTGATCTTTTCACTCTTTACCATCAGATCAACTGCCATATCCAGAGTTTCTGACTTTGTTTTTGGAGCGGCTGTCAGCGATACGCTCCGTCTGTCAAGCAGATCTGTTATTCTCATCTCTTCTTCCCCCTTTATTATTTTTCGGTTACCTGTCTATAAACCGCTTCAATTTCTTCCTTTGTTGCAAGATTCTCAGAAAATGCACTTGCACTTCCTGCTGCAATTCCCATATGGAATGCATGCTCATAATCTTTCTTTTCCATCCATCCGGCTACGAAACCGGCTACCATGGAATCTCCGGCACCTACACCATTTACCAGTTTGCCTTTTGGTGCGGGTTCTTCAAATACCTGTCCGTCCTCTGCTACCAGAACTGCACCTTCGCCTGCCATGGAGATCAGCACGTTTCTTGCACCTTTTTCCTGGAGTTTCTTTCCGTACGGGATCACATCTTCTCTTGTCTTTAATTCCACACCGAAGATCTCACCCAGCTCATGATTATTGGGCTTTACAAGGAATGGATGATATTTCAGGACATTGACCAGAAGATCCTTTGTCGCATCCACCACGATCATCACACCTTTTCCATCCAGTCTTGCCATGATCTGTTCATACATATCGTCCGGCATGGAAGATGGAATACTGCCTGCCAGGAAAAGTACATCACCTTCACAAAGTCCGTCCAGCTTCTTCATCAGTTCCTCTACTTTATCCTTGCTGATCACCGGTCCTGCACCATTGATCTCAGTTCCGTCGATAGATTTCAATTTAAGATTGATCCTTGAAACTCCTTCGCTGATCTGAATGAACTCAGATCTCACTCCCATTTCCTGTAATCTGCGGATAATCTCTTCTCCCACAAATCCAGCTGTAAATCCAAGTGCTGTGTTCTCAATCCCCAGATTCATAAGAACTGTAGAAACATTGATTCCCTTTCCGCCCGGAAGCATCAGCTCTGAACTTGTTCTGTTTGTCAGTCCCAGTTTAAAATCATCTACTGAAACGATGTAGTCCAGAGACGGATTAAAAGTTACTGTGTAGATCATCTCTTCTTTCCCTCCCGTTTATATTATCATGTCTTTCTTGCATGTTCGTGACTGCCTTTTGTTTATGGTCTTAGTATACAGTCATATTCATCCAAAGTCAATCAAACTAATTCATAAAAATAATGACTGATTTTGGTTCACTTTGCACAAAGCCAGTGATATATTCTATTATTTTCGTTCAAACTCAGTCATGTATTTCCTTTTTGTTCATATCTTCTCAATTTCAATCAAACCAGCGCATTATTTCTGAAGAGTACTATAACCAGCTCAGGCAATATTTACATTCCTCTTCTCTGTTGGTTTCCTGCACAGTAGTCTCCTATAACAACGTAGAAAAATCCTCTGACCGGAAGTTAAACTCCACAATCAGAGGATTCTCTGTTTTCTGTTATTTTATTACGTTTTATGTTTCTTTACATTTGGTGTTTCTTTGCATCAAAGAATGCTTTTGTTTCTTTTACAACTACACCGCTCAGTGCAAACAATGCGATCATATTCGGAATTGCCATCAGTCCGTTGAAGATATCGGCAATGGTCCATACAGCACTTACTGTCATGTACGGTCCGATAAATACTGCCAGGATGTAGAGCCAGCGGTATGTAAGGATTGTTTTCTTATGTCCATGTGTCAGATATTCCAGACATCTTTCACTGTAGTAATCCCATCCAAGGATTGTTGTAAATGCGAAGAATACCAGACAGATCATTAATACAAATGCAGAAACCTGTCCAGGGATCGGAAGTCCGTGCTGGAATGCATAAGTAGTTACCTGCACGCCTTCGAGACCTTCTACCTGCCATGCACCTGTCAGTACGATGGAAAGACCTGTCATTGTACAGATTACGATAGTATCAATGAATGTACCTGTCATACTTACAAGACCCTGACGTACAGGCTCTTTTGTCTGAGCTGCTGCAGCTGCGATCGGTGCACTACCAAGACCGGCTTCGTTTGAGAAAATACCACGGGCAACACCCTTCTGCATAGCAACGATCATAGTTCCTACCAGACCACCTGTTACAGCAGATGGATTAAACGCTCCTTTAACAACTGTTACGATTGCTGCAGGAATTTCTGTAATATTTAAAAGAATCAATGTAACACTGAAGATCAGATAAATAACTGCCATAAACGGTACAATGATCTGACTGACTGTTGCAATTCGTTTCAGACCGCCGATCAGGATCGCTGCAACACATGCTGCAAGGATCAGAGAGGAAATTACAACTGCCCAGGAATATTCTCCAAGGAACGGGATATTTACACAGTTTGATTTGTTCGGGTCAAAGAAGTTCTGAACTGCACTGGAAATACCATTTACCTGGCTGAATGTACCGATTCCGAAAAGACCTACGCATACACCAAAGAATGCGAAAATCTTTGCAAGCCATTTCCATTTCGGTCCCATACCTTTCTCAATATAATAGAAAGGACCGCCAAGGCTGTGACCATCTTCTGCTACCACACGGTACTTAACTGCCAGAAGACCTTCGGAAAATTTTGTTGCCATTCCAAAGAATGCCGCAACGATCATCCAGAATAAAGCACCAGGACCGCCTGCACAGACAGCAGTTGCAACACCAACGATATTACCGGTACCGATGGTAGCACTCAGTGCTGTACATAACGCTGCGAAACTGGAAATCTCACCGTCGCCTTCTTCTTCGTTCTTAAACATCCATTTCAGTGCGAGGGGTAATCTTCTCAGCTGAAGAAATCCAAGTCTGACACTTAACAGGATACCACCTGCTATGATCAGGACCATAAGGGGCACGCCCCAGACCA
>CAJLTE010000015.1 GCA_905209435.1 uncultured Blautia sp.
AAGAATTTTCAAATAACCGGCAGACCGTTGTAAAAGCATTGTGCCTGCACATTGCGCATGACTGCAATCTGGCCTGCCGCTATTGTTTTGCCGAAGAAGGTGAATATCACGGCAGAAGAGCCCTGATGTCCTACGAAGTCGGTAAGAAAGCACTTGATTTCCTGATCGCTAATTCAGGATCAAGAAGAAATCTGGAAGTAGATTTCTTTGGCGGAGAGCCGTTAATGAACTGGAAGGTTGTAAAGGACCTGGTCAAATACGGCAGAGAGCAGGAACAGCTTCATAATAAGAAATTCCGTTTCACTTTAACAACAAACGGAGTACTTCTGAATGATGAAGTAATGGAATTTTGCAACAAAGAGATGGCAAATGTAGTACTGAGCGTGGACGGACGTAAGGAAGTACATGACTACATGCGCCCATTCAGAAAAGGTGCCGGAAGTTATGATCTGATCATGCCGAAGTTCCAGAAGTTTGCAGAATCCAGAAATCAGGATAAGTATTATGTAAGAGGTACTTTTACCCATCATAATCTTGATTTTTCAAAGGATGTGCTTCATCTGGCAGATCTTGGATTCAAACAGATTTCTGTAGAGCCTGTAGTTGCGGCTGATACGGAGGAATATGCGATCCGCGAGGAGGATATCCCCCAGATCATGGAAGAGTATGATACTCTTGCAAAAGAAATGATTAAAAGAGAGAAAGAGGGAAAAGGATTTAACTTCTTCCATTTTATGATCGACCTTACAGGTGGCCCTTGCGTATACAAGAGACTGTCAGGCTGCGGTTCAGGAACAGAGTACCTGGCTGTAACACCCTGGGGTGATTTTTACCCATGTCACCAGTTTGTTGGTGAAGAACAGTATCTCATGGGAAATGTAGACGAAGGCATCACAAAGCCGGAAATCCAGAAGGAATTCGGCGGATGCAACGTTTACACAAAGAAAGACTGCAAAGACTGCTTCGCACGTTTCTACTGTAGTGGCGGATGTGCGGCAAATGCATTCCATTTCCAGGGAGATATCAAAGGCAATTATGAAATCGGATGCGAACTCCAGAGAAAACGTGTGGAGTGCGCCATCATGATAAAAGCCGCACTGGCATGTGATTAGTGTACCAACAAGTTAATTTCTTGAACAATCTCGCGTCTAAATTTCTTATTTCCGCGTTGTCGTCGGTCGCCGTAGCCACCGCTACGCCTCCTTCCTCCGCCTTGAAATAAAAAATTTATCCTGCAAGATTGTTTCAAGAATCAACTTGTCGGTACACTAGCGGACAGCCATCTGTCTGACTGATACCGCCGTCGGCTGTTATCATAACAGAAAATGGCTGGCAGGCGGATGAACATGACCGCGGACAAAAAATCAAGAAGGGAAAAGAACTATGAAGAAAAGTAAAGGAATCGTAGTGCTGCTTTTGACACTGATCCTGACTGTGTTCTTTTGCTTTACTGCAGCCGTAGGTATCGGTCCTACCGGAACCGGTGCAGCAAAACATATCAACACGGGTCTTGATCTTGCCGGTGGTGTCAGCATTACCTACCAGGCTAAGGAGAGCAATCCGACAAGCGAAGAGATGTCAGATACGATCTACAAGCTTCAGAAGCGTGTAGAGCAGTACAGTACTGAGGCTCAGGTATACCAGGAAGGATCAGACCGTATTACAGTTGAAATTCCTGGTGTTACAGATGCAGATACTATTTTGAATGATCTGGGTAAACCAGGTTCCCTGTATTTCATCACAAAAGAAGATGCTGACGGAAACCAGAACTTTACTACAGGACAGGACGGATATGTTCTCTCCAGAAGTATGGATGAGATCAAAGAATCCGGAAGTGTTGTTCTGGAAGGTTCTGATGTGGCAGATGCACAGGGTGGTGCCATCCAGAATCAGAGCACAAGCGCAAAGGAATACGTTGTAAGCCTTACACTTACTTCTGACGGAGACAACAGCGGTAAAGAGAAATTTGCAGAAGCTACAAAGAACAATGTAGGCAAGCAGATCGCTATCGTATATGATAATAACATCATCAGTGCTCCGAACGTAAATGAAGAGATCTCCGGTGGAAAAGCACAGATCAGCGGAATGTCTGACCTGGAGGAAGCGCAGAACCTTGCTTCTTATATCCGTATCGGTTCTCTGGGACTTGAACTGGAAGAACTTCGTTCCAGTGTTGTAGCTGCACAGCTTGGTGAGGAAGCAATCTCTACAAGTGTTCTTGCAGGCGCGATCGGTCTGATCATTGTTATTATCTTCATGATCATTGTATACCGTGTACCTGGTGTAGTTGCTGGTGTTGCACTGATCCTTTATACATCATTAATGCTGATCACTCTGAATGCCTTTGATATTACTCTTACCCTGCCGGGTATCGCAGGTATTATCCTTGGTATTGGTATGGCGGTAGATGCCAACGTTATTATTTATGCACGTATCCGTGAAGAAATCGGTGCAGGCGTATCTGTAAGAAATTCCATCAAGTCCGGTTTCAGCAAAGCTTTCTCCGCAATCTTCGATGGAAATATTACAACCCTGATCGCATCCTTCGTACTGATGTGGCTTGGCTCCGGTACTGTTAAGGGATTTGCTTATACACTTGCCCTTGGTATCGTAATCTCCATGTTTACAGCACTGGTTGTATCCAGATTTGTTGTAAATGCCCTTTATGCAGTTGGCGTACGTGATCCGAAATTCTACGGATCTACAAAAGAACGTAAACCAGTGGATTTCCTTGGAAAGAAGAAAGTATTCTTTATTATTTCCATTATCCTGATCCTTTGCGGACCGATAGCAATGTTTGCCAACTCACATGCTGGAAATAAAGCATTAAACTATAGCCTTGAGTTCTCAGGCGGTACATCTACAACCGTTACATTTAACGAAGATATGGATATTAAGACTATTGATTCCGAAGTAACTCCTGTTGTAGAAGATGTCACAGGTGACAAGAATGTTCAGCCTACAAAAGTAGTCGGGACAAATCAGGTTGTGATAAAGACACGTTCTCTGAATCAGAGCGAGCGTGAAGCACTTCAGAAAGCTCTGGTTGAGAAATTCGGTGTAGATGACAGCACAATCTCCACAGAGAGTATTTCTTCTACAGTAAGTAAGGAAATGCGTCAGGATGCGATCGTAGCCGTTATCGTAGCTACAATCTGCATGCTTCTTTACATCTGGTTCAGATTCAAAGATATCCGTTTTGCAAGCAGTGCGGTACTTGCACTTCTGCATGACGTTCTGGTTGTACTTGCATTCTACGCGATCGCGAGAGTATCTGTAGGTAATACATTTATTGCCTGCATGCTTACAATTGTAGGTTACTCAATCAACGCAACCATCGTTATTTTTGACCGTATTCGTGAGAATCTGCACAGTAGTTCACGCGAGAATCTGGCAGAGATCGTAAATGCAAGTATTACTCAGACACTTACAAGAAGTATTTATACTTCATTCACAACTTTCGTTATGGTAGCTGTTCTTTATATCATGGGTGTTTCTTCTATCCGTGAGTTCGCAGCACCTCTGATGGTTGGTGTTCTTGTTGGCGCATATTCTTCTGTATGCATTACCGGTGCGTTATGGTATGTAATGAAGAAGAAATTTACAGGAAAAGGACAGCCGGCAATTGCCACTGCTTCCACATCCGGAAAAGCTTCTTCTAAACCGAAAAAAGCCCGTGATGTATCACAGAAAGATCCGACTCAGCCAAAGAAGAAAAACAGAAAAAGAGTAGCTGAGCGTCTGGCAGCAGAGGAAGCTGTAAAGAATCAGCAGAACGATGATGCTGAATAAAAACAAAAATAACAGTCTGGATAAATGACCAGACAGATATTATCCCGGAGTGTAAATGCTCCGGGATTCTTTTTGTTAGGGCGGGGCCCTGTTTGCCATTGTGGAGTTTTTCGCTGATCCGAAAAACGGAACTTTGGAAAACGAATAAACCACCTGCTATGCAGGTGAGTCAACATTGCTTAAGCTTACAGTAAAAAACCTCCCGTGGTAAAATGCATGTAGGTTCGCCAACCGCATGTAAAAGACCAAAGGAGGTTGTCACATGGACACAAATAGTTTAGCACATTCAAAATGGAATTGTAAATATCATATAGTATTTGCACCGAAGTATCGTAGAAAAGTAGCATATGGAAAATTAAAACAGGATATAGCGAATATTTTAAGTATGCTGTGTAAACGAAGAGGCGTGCATATTGTAGAGGCAGAGGTTTGCCCCGATCATATTCATATGTTAGTGGAAATTCCGCTAAATGTTAGTGTATCAAGTTTTGTAGGGTATTTAAAAGGAAAAAGTACATTAATGATTTTTGAAAGACATGCAAATTTGAAATACAAATATGGTAATAGGCATTTCTGGTGCAGAGGATACTATGTGGATACTGTAGGGAAAAATGCAAAGAAAATACAAGAGTATATTCAAAATCAATTAAAAGAAGATTTGGAATATGATCAAATGACCTTAAAGGAGTATATTGACCCGTTCACGGGTGAGCCAGTAAAACAAAACAGGTAGTGCGAGTTCTTTAGAACTCCGTAGATAAATGATGTTGCAGTTGGCGGACCTTTTCGATGAGTCTTTAGACTCCAGTGCCGGTAACATGCCCTTCTAGGGCAGAACAAACCACCGGCTTAGCCGGTGGTTGTGATTTTTAGAAATTTATTGCGTGATTTACAACAATTGTATTATCATGTAATAATCCGCGAGTATTTCTTGTGACGAAATAGAATTTAACCAAATCAAGCAAGTAGCGAAGCGGATCGCGAATATCTGCTTGACTTGCGAAAAATGTACCAGCTTATGATACGAGGAGAATATACATGGAAAAATGGGTAATGGCTGCAAAGAAAGCAGACTTTAATCAGATCGGTCAGCAGTTTCATATCGACCCTGTGATTGCCAGGCTGATCAGAAACAGAGATGTAATAGGAGATGAGAAAATAAGAGAATATCTTCTTGGAACAGTAAATGAACTTCCATCGCCCTGGTTGATGAAAGATATGAAAAAAGCTGTAGATATTCTGGAGAAAAAAATACAACAGAAGGTAAAAATCAGGATCATCGGAGATTATGATATAGACGGTGTGACTTCTACATATATTTTGCTGAAAGGTCTGACAAGGATTGGGGCGGATGTAGACACTTATATTCCGGACAGAGTGGCAGACGGATACGGAATTCATGAACATCTTATAGTCAAAGCTGAGTCTGACGGAATTGATACTATTGTAACCTGTGATAATGGAATTGCTGCAGCGGCAGAGATTCAAATGGCGAAAGAGAAAGGAATGACTGTAATTGTCACAGACCATCATGAGATTCCTTACAGAGAAGAAAACGGTGAACGTAAAGTAATTCTGCCGCCTGCAGATGCAATCCTTAATCCGAAACAATATGACTGTCCATATCCAAATAAAAATTTATGTGGTGCAGTGGTGGCTTTTAAATACATAACCGCCCTTTATGAGCGGTTCAATATACCTGAGAAGGAACTGGAAGATTACTATGAACTGGCGGCCATTGCAACGGTAGGCGATGTCATGGATCTTCAGGGCGAAAACAGGATTCTCGTAAAAGAAGGCCTGCGCCGCCTGAAAAACACGCAAAATAAAGGATTGCAGGAACTGATTCGTGCCAATGCCCTGGAAGATGCAAAAATTACAGCCTATCATATTGGTTTTGTGCTTGGACCATGCATTAATGCCAGTGGCAGGCTGGATACAGCGGTCCGTTCTCTTGCGCTTCTGAATGCGCAGACAAAAGAGGAAGCGGCGAAGCTTGCCGGAGATCTGACGGCTCTGAATCAGAGCAGAAAAGCACTTACAGAGAAAGGAAAAGAAGAAGCGATTCAGCTTATAGAGACAACAGAACTGAAAAACGACAGAGTACTGGTGGTATATCTTCCGGAATGTCACGAGAGCCTTGCTGGTATCATAGCAGGCAGAATCAGGGAAAAATATCATAAACCTGCCTTTGTACTGACAAAAGGCGAAAAGAGTGCAAAGGGCAGCGGAAGATCCATAGAAAGTTATTCTATGTATGAAGAACTGGTAAAATGTGCAGACCTGATGGTTCAGTTCGGCGGCCATCCAATGGCAGCAGGGCTTTCTATAGAGGAAGAGAATATAGAGAAATTCCGCAGGCAGTTAAATGAAAATTGTACACTGACGGAAGAAGACCAGCGACCAAAAGTCGTAATCGATGTGCCAATGCCGGTTTCCTATATTACAAAGGAACTGGTGGAACAGATCTCATTGTTGGAACCTTTTGGAAAAGGAAATACAAAGCCGATCTTTGCACAGAAAGGCCTGAGAGTGCTTGACAGCAACATTATTGGAAAAAATAAAAATGTAGTTAAACTAAAACTCTTAGATCCACAGGGAGTTACTATGGAAGGGATTTATTTTGGGGAAGCGGAAGATTTCGTAAACTTTATCCGGGAAAGAAATAGTATTTCTGTTACCTATTATCCGGAAATTAATCGATTCAGAGGACGTGAGAGTCTTCAGATCATCATTCAGAATTACTGCTAAGTTTATATACGAGTTGCTGCCTGTTTCCTGGTTGCTGAGAACGGAAGTGAACAGTAACACTGCGGGATATCTCGCAGCAGCAGTCAGTGAACAGCAACTTGATTCTGAAATAAAAAGGTGATATACTATAAAATATTTATGAGCTGATAGATGATTCGTAGCTGTTTAGTATCTTTACAGTTACGATTATTTAACTAATCGGACAAGTATAAAATGCACTGGAGGAGAAATAAGATGAAGAAAATTGAAGATTACGTAGTAAGTATACCGGATTTTCCTGAACCGGGGATTATTTTCAGAGATATTACAAGTGTTCTGCAGGATGCAGATGGTCTGCAGCTGGCAATCGACTCCATGCAGGACTGCCTGAAGGATGTAGATGTGGATGTAGTTGCAGGCACGGAATCCAGAGGATTTATCTTTGGAGTGCCGATTGCGTACAATCTCCACAAACCATTTGTGCCGATCCGTAAGAAAGGCAAACTCCCACGTGAAACCGTATCTGCAAGCTATGACCTGGAATATGGAAGTGCAGAAATCGAAATGCATAAAGATTCTATCAAACCTGGACAGAAAGTAGTGCTTATTGATGACCTGATCGCAACCGGTGGTACCATCGAGGCAGCGATCAAGCTTGTAGAACAGCTTGGCGGAGAAGTAGTCAAAGTTGTGTTCCTGATGGAACTTGCAGGATTAAAAGGACGTGAGAGACTGAAAGGATATGATGTAGCATCCGTAATTTGTTATGATGGTAAATAAGCACAGTTAATTGTGCAGGACAGGCAGGTGGGAGCATATGGCAGAGATGACCAAGAGTACAGAAGCAAAGAAAGACGAAATGCAGGTTGAGAAAGAGAAACTGGAATCTGTAAAGAAGGCAGATGCTGCAGTAAAGACTATGCACGATTTTACAAGTCCGGAGATACTTTATAAAGAACTGATAAACAGTGTCCTGAAGTATCATCCGTCAACAGATATCTCTATGATCGAGAAAGCATACAGAGTGGCAAGTGAGGCTCATGAAGGGCAGAAAAGAAAGTCCGGAGAGCCATATATTATCCATCCTTTGTGTGTGGCAATCATTCTGGCGGATCTGGAGCTTGATAAAGAGACGATCGTGGCAGGCCTTCTTCATGATGCTGTTGAAGATACCTGGATGACTTATGAGGAAGTAGAGAAAGAGTTCGGCTCAGAAGTCGCACTTCTTGTAGATGGTGTTACCAAGCTGGGACAACTGTCTTATTCTGCGGATAAAGTAGAAGTTCAGGCTGAGAATCTCAGAAAGATGTTCCTTGCCATGGCAAAGGATATCCGTGTTATCCTGATCAAGCTTGCAGACCGGCTTCATAATATGCGTACTCTGCAGTATATGCGCCCTGAGAAACAGCAGGAGAAAGCTAGAGAGACCATGGATATCTATGCTCCGATAGCTATGCGTCTTGGTATTTCCAAAATCAAAGTAGAATTGGATGATCTGTCACTGAAGTATCTGAAACCGGATGTTTATTATGACCTGGTAGAGAAGATCGCTCTGAGAAAGAGTGACCGGGAAAAGTTTGTAGGTGCTATTGTAAAAGAAGTTAAGCAGCATATGGAAGATGCCAATATCAAAGCACAGGTAGACGGACGTGTGAAACATTTCTTCAGTATCTATAAAAAGATGGTCAATCAGGACAAGACTATTGACCAGATTTATGACCTGTTCGCAGTTCGTATCCTTGTGGATACCGTAAAGGATTGCTATGCTGCCCTTGGTGTTATCCATGAGATGTACAAACCTATTCCCGGAAGATTCAAAGATTACATTGCTATGCCGAAGCCAAATATGTATCAGTCTCTGCACACCACACTGATCGGACCGAACGGGCAGCCTTTTGAGATTCAGATCCGTACCTTTGAGATGCACAAGACTGCTGAATATGGTATTGCAGCTCACTGGAAATATAAGGAATCTTCAGATGGCAAGGCTCCGGTAGGAAAAAGTGAGGAAGAGAAGCTGAACTGGCTGCGCCAGATTCTGGAGTGGCAGCGTGATATGTCTGATAATAAAGAGTTTATGAGTCTTCTGAAGAATGACCTGGATCTTTTTGCAGATAGTGTTTACTGCTTTACTCCACAGGGAGATGTTAAGACATTGCCAAGTGGCTCCACACCTGTGGATTTTGCTTATAGTGTTCACAGTGCGGTTGGAAATAAAATGGTAGGCGCCCGTGTGAATGGCAAACTTGTTCCGATCGAATATCAGATCAAGAATGGAGACCGTATCGAGATTATTACATCTCAGAATTCTCAAGGACCCAGCCGTGACTGGTTGAAGCTGGTTAAGAGCACACAGGCGAAGAATAAGATCAACCAGTGGTTTAAGAAAGAGTTAAAAGAAGACAATATCCTTAAAGGCAAGGAAATGCTTGCACAGTATGCCCGTGCAAAAGGATTTAAAATCGTAAATTATAATAAGCCTCAGTATCTGGAGGTTGTTATGAATAAATATGGATTCCGCGACTGGGATTCTGTACTTGCAGCAATTGGTCATGGCGGACTGAAAGAAGGTCAGGTCTTTAATAAGCTGGTAGAGGCTTATGATAAAGAGAATAAGAAAGCCTTGACAGATGAGCAGGTGCTTGAAGCTGCATCTGAAACCCAGGAGAAACTGCATATTGCCAAGAGTAAGAGCGGTATTGTGGTAAAGGGTATTCATGACGTAGCGGTTCGTTTTTCCAAGTGCTGTAATCCAATTCCAGGCGATGAAATTGTAGGATTTGTTACAAGGGGACGTGGAATTACGATCCACCGTACAGACTGTATTAATGTGCTGAATATGTCTGAGACAGACAGAACCCGTCTGATCGAAGCGGAATGGCAACAGCCTGACAACAAGGAAAAAGAGAAGTACATGGCTGAGATCCAGGTTTATGCAAATAACCGTACAGGACTTCTGGTTGATCTTTCCAAAATATTCACTGAACGTAAGATTGACCTGAGAAGCATTAACAGCCGTACAAATAAGCAGGAGAAAGCAACAATCTCCATGAGTTTTGAAATCGGAAGTAAAGAGGAACTGCGTTCCCTGATCGAGAAGATCCGTCAGGTAGAGAGCATCATTGATGTAGAGAGAACTACCGGCTGATCCCGAAAAGGCTGACATAGAAAGGAATGACATGAAGAATTTAGAGTTACAGAAGTGTATATTGGGACCTGTATACACAAACTGCTATTTCCTTAAGAATAAAGAAACAGAAGAAGCGATCATCATAGATCCTGCAGACTGTCCGGAGAAGATTGAACTGAAAGTTTCGCAGATGAATGCAAAGCCGGTGGCGATTCTGCTTACTCATGGGCATTTCGACCATATCATGGCGGCACAGGCAGTAAAAGAGAAATACAATATTCCGATTTATGCCTGTCGTCAGGAAGAGGAAATGCTTCGTGAGCCATCTGTTAATATGACCGCTCATTATGGAAAGAACTGTTCCATTGTGCCTGATGTATTTCTGGAAGATCTGGATGTGATCAAACTGGCTGGTTTTTCTATTCAGATGATCCATACACCGGGACATACAAAAGGAAGCTGTTGTTATTATCTGAAGGATGAGGATGTGTTATTCAGCGGTGATACTGTATTTTACGGCTCTGTAGGAAGAACGGACTTTCCGGGCGGAAGTACAGCTGAGATTGTGCGAAGCCTGCATAAACTGGTAGATTCACTTCCTGAGGAAACAGAAGTTTTTCCGGGACATGATGCATCTACTACCATTGGTTACGAAAAGAGGTATAAT
The DNA here is from genome assembly GCA_905209435.1 of uncultured Blautia sp. The sequence goes on from CAJLTE010000015.1 coordinate 10,320, forward strand.
CCATTTGTATAAAATAGGCATTCTGTTTGAGAACAGAGAATTTGAACATGATGTTTATGAATTGATCAAAGCGTTTTATCCCGAAGCGGAGATCCATACTCTTTATGAAAATGATGAAGCAGAGTATGACCTCCGCTTCCGTGTGGAACGGGAAAATGACAATTATATTATAAAATATGAAAGAGCAGAGGAAAAGGGTGTGGTTTCCGCTGAAGTCATCACAGATGAAATAAAAGATGCCCATGCTCTGAGAAAAGAGAATAAGGATTCTATCAAATATGCATTGTATCAGCTTCTGGTAAAGCTTACAGGCAGAACTCTTCCGTGGGGAAACCTGACTGGTATCCGTCCTGCCAAGCTGGCAATGGGAATGATCGAATCCGGAATGAAGAATACAGAAGTAGCACAGGAGATGCGGGAGAAATATCTGGTAAGCCCGCAGAAAACAGCACTTGCCATTACCATTGCAAACAGAGAAAGAGAAATTCTGAAAGACATTGACTATGAGAATGGATACAGTCTTTATATTGGAATCCCATTCTGTCCAAGTATCTGTCTGTACTGTTCTTTCAGCTCTTATCCGTTGAAAGTATGGGAGAAGAGAACAGATGAATATGTAGAAGCTCTTTGTAAAGAAGTGAGAGAGACTGCTCTTATGATGAAGGGCAGAAAGCTGGATACTATTTATATTGGCGGGGGTACTCCGACCACATTGCTTCCGCATCAGATCCGTAAGCTGCTGGACACAGTGGGAGAGTCTTTTGGATTTGAAGGACTGGCAGAATTTACGGTAGAAGCCGGCAGACCGGACAGCATCACACGTGAGAAACTGGAGGCGATCCGTGAATATCCGGTAACAAGAATTTCTGTAAATCCGCAGACCATGAATCAGGAAACCCTGGACATTATTGGACGTAAGCATACTGTAGACCAGACAAAAGAAGCCTTTCATTTGGCAAGAGAACTGGGATACGATAACATCAATATGGATCTGATCGTAGGCCTTCCGGGTGAGGATATTCATATGGTAGAGCGTACTCTTGAGCAGATCCGTGAACTGGCTCCGGACAGTATTACCGTGCATTCTCTGGCAGTCAAGCGTGCTGCTAGATTAAATATTTTCAAAGAGAAATATCAGGAGATGTCTTTTGAGAATAATCAGGAGATCATGGATCTGACCATGAAAACTGCATATGAGATGGGCATGGGTCCATATTATCTGTACAGACAGAAGAATATGAAGGGAAATTTTGAAAATGTTGGCTATGCAAAGGTTGACAAAGCCGGAATTTACAATATACTGATTATGGAGGAAAAACAGCCGATCATTGCATTGGGTGCTGGTGGTTCTTCCAAGCTGGTCTTTGACCATGGCAAAAGAATCGAACGTGTGGAGAATGTAAAGGACGTTTCCAATTATATTTCCCGCATTGATGAGATGATCGGGAGAAAACGGACAGCAATAGCTACCTGGCTGTAGGATGTGGAGGTAACACTTTGAATACAGTACAAAAGACAGCAGCGGGCTCGCAGGAGAGAATTCTGGAGTTTGACCTTGCTTCTGAACTGCATCATGGAATGTTGGTAAGTAATCTTGCTTATGCAGTTGCTGAGGAGATGGGTCTGCCTCATGAACAGTGCTATGAGCTTGCAATAGCGGGAATACTCCATGACATAGGAAAGCTGAAGCTGACAAGTTATATTAACGGGCAGGAACAGGATCCTCTGGTAATTGAGGAACTGAAATATGTCCGTATGCATTCTACATTGGGATATGAGGAACTGAAAGGACAGGGATATTCAGACTTTGTATTGGAGAGTATCCTGTACCATCATGAGAATTATGATGGCAGCGGATATCCGTCCAATAAGGCAGGGGATGATATTCCCATAGGTGCGCGGATTCTCAGAGTCTGTGATGTATATGCGGCATTGATCACTGACAGGCCATATAGAAAGGGTTTTGACATTTCTACGGTCATGGAACTGATGATCGATGAAGTGAAGAATTTTGATATGCAGGTTTTTCTTGCATTTCAGAGAGTGGTCCATAATGGAGACGAACAGAATTTTGATAAAACAAAACTTTGAGGAGGACAACATGGCATTAAAGAAGAAACCGGTAACCGGTATGAAAGACATTTTACCAAAAGAGATGGAAATCCGTAATTATGTGATGAACATGATCCGTGAAACATACGGCACATTTGGATTTTCATCTATAGAAACACCGTGTGTAGAGCACATTGAGAATCTTTCCAGCAAACAGGGCGGAGAGAATGAAAAACTCATCTTCAAAATCCTGAAACGTGGAGAGAAACTGAAACTTGCAGAAGCAGAGACAGAGAGTGATCTGGTTGATTCCGGACTTCGCTACGACCTGACTGTACCGCTTTCCAGATACTACTCCAACAATGCCAACGAGCTTCCGGCTCCGTTTAAGGCACTTCAGATGGGAAATGTGTGGAGAGCAGACAGACCTCAGAGAGGACGTTTCCGTCAGTTTATGCAGTGTGATATCGATATTCTGGGTGAGCCGACTTATCTGGCTGAGATTGAACTGGTTCTGGCTACCACAACTTTACTTGGCAAACTGGATTTTCACAACTTTACCATCCGTATCAATGATAGAAAAATATTAAAGGCAATGGCCCAGTACAGCGGATTCCCGCAGGAGAGCTTTGACACTGTATTTATCATTCTGGACAAGATGGACAAGATCGGTCTGGAAGGTGTTGCAGAAGAACTGGAGAAAGAGGGATTTGCAAAAGAGAGCATCGATACTTATCTTGGACTCTTCAAAGAGATCACTTCCGATATCGAGGGTGTCCGTTATTGCAAAGAGAAGTTAAAAGATGTTCTTGATCCGAAGGTTGCAGAGGACCTTGAGACAATCATTTCTACAGTAGATTCTGTTAAAACTGCAGACTTTAAGATGTCCTTTGACCCGACTCTGGTACGTGGAATGTCCTATTATACAGGTCCGATCTTTGAAATTTCCATGGATGAGTTCGGTGGCAGCGTAGGCGGCGGCGGACGTTACGATGAGATGATCGGTAAATTCACCGGAAATAATACGTCCGCATGTGGTTTCTCCATCGGATTTGAGAGAATCGTAATGCTTCTTCTTGAGAGAAATTATGAAATCCCGACAAAGAATGGCAAGAAAGCATATCTCGTTGAGAAGAATATGCCGGCTGACAAGATGCTGACAATCCTGAAACAGGCTCAGGAAGAGCGTAATGCGGGAACACAGATCAACATTTCTATCATGAAAAAGAACAAGAAATTCCAGAAAGATCAGATGACTGCTGAAGGATATACAGAGTTTGTAGAGTTCTTCAAAGACAGAATGTAATGATCTGACAGTAATAGCAGGCGGATAAAATCATCCGCTTTGCTACTTTTTGATAATCGAATAACTGCGAAAAACAGTTATTTCTTCAAATTGATAATAGCTATTAAGCCAAACTCCAATAAATACAGTGTAATGTACTGATGTTGATGGAGGAAATAGTTGTATTAATATAGAAAAGCATGAAAAGAGGAAAAAAACATGGCTGAAAGTATGCAGGGATTGCACAGAACATGCCGATGTGCAGAAGTGACAAAGGAAATGATCGGCAAAGAAGTTGTCCTTATGGGATGGGTTCAGAAGGCACGAGATAAAGGCGGAATCATCTTCGTAGATTTAAGAGACCGTTCCGGAATTATGCAGCTGATCTTTGAGAATGGCAGCATTGATGAAGAAGGATTTGTAAAAGCCGGTAAACTCAGAAGTGAATTCGTAATCGCAGTAACCGGTGTAGTAGAAGCAAGAGGCGGCGCTGTTAATAAGAATCTGGCAACTGGTGAGATCGAGCTTCGCGTAAAATCTCTTCGTGTTCTGTCTGAGGCAGAGGTACCTCCGTTCCCGATCGAAGAGAACAGCAAGACAAAGGATGAGATCCGTCTGAAATATCGTTACCTTGACTTAAGAAGACCTGATCTTCAGAAGAACATTATGCTTAAGAGCAAAGTTATGATGCTCACAAGACAGTTCTTTGCAAAAGAAGGATTCCTTGAGATTGAAACACCAATGCTCGGCAAGAGTACACCGGAAGGGGCAAGAGATTATCTGGTACCATCCCGTGTCCATCCGGGACATTTCTATGGTCTGCCACAGTCACCGCAGCTGTACAAACAGCTTCTGATGTGTTCAGGTTATGACCGTTATATCCAGATCGCAAGATGTTTCCGTGACGAGGACCTTCGTGCAGACAGACAGCCGGAGTTCACACAGATCGATATGGAGCTTTCTTTCGTAGATGTTGATGATGTTATTGATGTAAACGAGAGATTCCTTGCATATCTGTTCAAAGAAGTACTTGATATTGATGTGAAACTTCCGATCCAGCGTATTACATGGCAGGAAGCTATGGACAGATTCGGTTCTGATAAACCGGATATGCGTTTCGGAATGGAACTTCATGACGTAAGTGATGTAGTGAAGAACTGTGGATTCGGTGTATTTACTTCTGCACTGGAGAACGGCGGAAGCATTCGCGGTATTAATGCAGAAGGACAGGGCGCTATGCCGCGTAAGAAAATTGACAAACTGGTTGAGTTTGCCAAAGGATACGGCGCAAAAGGTCTTGCATACATTGCAATTGCTGAAGACGGAACAAGAAAATCTTCTTTTGCTAAATTCATGACAGATGAAGAGATGGATGCTCTTGTAGCTGCTATGGATGGTAAGGCAGGAGACCTGCTTCTGTTTGCAGCAGACAAGAAGAAACTGGTTTATGATGTACTTGGTGCACTTCGTCTGGAACTTGCAAAACAGATGGATCTGCTTGACAAGAATGAATATCGTTTTGTATGGGTAACAGAATTCCCGCTTCTTGAGTGGAGTGAAGAAGAAAACCGTTTCACAGCAATGCACCATCCATTCACAATGCTTATGGAAGAGGATCTTCCACTTCTGGATACAGATCCTGGAAAAGTTCGTGCAAAAGCATACGATATCGTATTAAACGGTAATGAAATCGGTGGAGGAAGCGTCAGAATCCATCAGGATGATATTCAGGAAAGAATGTTTGAAGCACTTGGCTTTACAAAAGAAGCTGCCCATGAGCAGTTTGGTTTCCTTCTGGATGCATTCAAATACGGAGTTCCGCCTCACGCTGGACTGGCATACGGACTTGACCGTCTGGTAATGCTTATGGCTAAAGTTGACAGTATCCGTGACGTAATCGCATTCCCTAAGGTTAAAGATGCTTCCTGTCTGATGACTCAGTCTCCGAGCCGTGTAAGTGAGGATCAGTTAAAAGAACTGGAACTGGAAGTAAGACCGGAGGAAGTAACTGAATAAAGATGGAGCTTACAATTCAGACATTTCTGATTGTGTGCCCGTTAGTGTTCCTTGCAGGACTTGTTGATTCTATCGCAGGCGGTGGAGGTCTGATCTCCCTGCCTGCATATTTGCTTGCAGGGGTTCCTATGCATAATGCCATTGCGACCAATAAGCTGTCTTCTGCCACAGGAACAGCAATTTCCACAGCGCGCCTGTGTAAGAATAAGTTTGTTGACTGGGGACTGGCATTGCCGTGCGTTTCCATGGCTCTTGTGGGCTCTTTTATAGGTGCACATCTTGCACTTCTTGCCAGTGACAAAATATTGAAGGGAATGTTGATTCCGGTACTTCCGGTCGTGGCCTTTTATGTATTAAAAAAGAAAAATCTGGATGATAACAGTGGTGTAGAAATTTCCAGAAAGAAACAATGGCTGCTCTGTGCGGTATGTTCTCTGGCAGTTGGCTGCTATGATGGATTTTATGGACCCGGAACAGGGACATTTCTTCTGATTTTGTATACAGGAGTTGCAAAGCTTCCTGTTGCAAAAGCTTCCGGAACTATGAAGCTTGCAAACCTTTCTTCAAATATTATGGCATTATTCGTATTTCTGTTCAGTGGAAAGATTATTGTAATTCTGGGGCTTGCGGCCTCTGTTTTTTCTATTGCAGGTCATTATGTGGGATCTGGAATGGTAATGAAAAACGGAAACAGGATCGTCAGACCGATTATTCTGATTGTGCTGGTATTATTGTTTATTAAAATCATAACGGGTATGTAAATAAGAATTGAAAACAATTATAAAATAAAAAGACCATTTTTGTGTATCAGTACAGAGTGGTCTTTTTATTTTATAAAAATGTATTATCATTGTGTGGACAGATAATTATACTAGATTAAGAGAATCTTTGTGATAATCATCTTTATTAGTGGTTGAATCATTAGTGCCTGAATCACTAGTGTCTGAACTATGGTCGTCAGAGTCGTTGTTGTCGGAGTCGCTGTCAGAATCTGCAGAATTATCACTGTCCTGAGAGGTAGAATCATCAAGCGGAGAATCTGTAAGAGTGCCGAAAATCGCATCTCCCAGTGTATTTCCCTCATCCTGAAGTTTCCAGGAAACCCCATCATTGATAAGTACAAAATCTACATCATTAACAGTGGTAGCAGTATTGTTACTGATACTGTCCAGAAGAATTTCCAGGGATTTTTCATATCGTTTCTGAGAACCGTCAATGACCGCATCTGCAGAAGCAAGATATTCATCAAGCTTTGACTGATAATCGGACAGGATAGCATCACTGTCAAAGGTCGTGATCTCAGTTGTGACAGTTGCGTTATATCCGTTTTCGCTGCTGGATTTAATAACATAACTGAAATTGTTATGAATCTGTTCTACAAGTGCTTCTGCAATAGAGTTCTTTGCAGAATCGGATGTATTCATGATATTTACCACACCCAGATAGGAACTCATTTCCTTCAAGTCCAGTTTTTCAAGGGTGTCGAGATAGACAGTCAGGGTATCCTCAGGTGAAAGGATATCCGGATCAGCCAGATCTGTTATTAGACCGCCGACCAGGTCATTCTCCAGGAAACTTGTACGTTGAATCTCCCATTTTTCGTTTTTGCTGCTGCCAGTGTTTACAAGCTGTATGGTACAGTTTGTTTCTGCTGAGTCATATTCGTTATTATTCAGAAGCTGATTTAATATCAGATAATGTGCTTCAAGTGATTTGGAAGAATCTTTGGTATTTCCTGTCTGTGCCTGTGCTGCTTCTGTGATTCTGGTTCGGAGAAGCTCCGCTGCAAAATCTCTGGCAAGAGCCTGAGAATTAATAGTAGTCAATTTAACGGAAGCAGTGGCCGAGTTGTCTGCCGGGTCAACGCTGATATCCAGAATTTTGTAATCGAATTTCTGGAAAAAAAGAGAAAATGCTTCATTAATTTCATCTGATAAACCGGTATTCTCTGTAGCGCCCGGAAACAATTCTTTATACGGTATGTATTTCTGGGTTGTTTCTGAATTAAGATTTTTTAACTGATCCAGTTCATTCTTTACTACATCTTTCACATTTGACTCATTCTTTCGGGAACAGCCGTTGGCTATAGATACAGCGAACAGAACAAGCAGGATGCAGAATATGGGAACTAGACGTTTACTTATATTCATACACGTTCTTTCCTTTCAAAGTATTTCCTGCTTATTTTACCAGATTTTGTGGTGACTGTCAAAAAAGTGAAAAATATGAACGAAATTCATAAAAAAAGTGTGAAAAAATTGTGAAAGTTGACACCATTTAGAGGGAAAGCTTTTTTTTTAACACGGAATCTGATATGATAGGATAGAATTGAGGTAAGTAGATTACTTGATTTCGTTAAGGCGTTTCGAGGTTATTGTTCACTGGTAATATCCCACGAGGCGCGTTGCTGGGCACGGAGTGAACAGTAACTGAATAATTACGATACAGAAAAACAGTAATGTATAATAGATATCAGCAGCAGTAAAGGTAATTACATCAAGGAGGCAATTATGAAGAAACGTATTTTTATCGTTTTGGGAATTCTGATCGCTGCGGGTGGTATTGGCAGTGGAGTCTGGTACCATTTCAACAAAAGTGGTCAGGGCGGATCAGCTGATACCGTGGTATATGTATCCAAGGTAAGCGTGATCACCGGGGCTGAGACAGCGGCAACCAATCGTTTTGCCGGTGTAGTGGAGCCGCAGAAGACCGTAAACGTAAATATAGACAGCGGACGTAAAGTAAAAGAAGTAGAAGTAAAGACCGGAGAAGAGGTAAAGGCCGGTCAGCTGCTTTTTGAATATGATCTTAGCAGTATTCAGGATGATCTGAAGCAGGCTCAGCTGGATCTGGACAGATTAAAGAATGAACAGATCAGTCTGACAGAACAGATTTCCACTCTGGAGGCAGAAAAAAAGAAAGCAAAGGCGGAGGACCAGCTTTCCTATACGATTGAGATTGAAACGAACAAAATGAATCTTAAGAAAAATGAATACAGTCAGAAGAGTAAACAGTCTGAGATCGACAAGCTTCAGAATGCGACGCAGAATACAGAAGTGCGCAGTGAAATTGACGGTGTGATCCAGAAAATCGACACATCAAAGATGAGCAGTGATGATGGAGATTCAGTAGATGACAGCAGTACAATGGACGGTATGTCTTCATCTGACAGCAGCACTGACAATTCTGCTTTTATCACAATACTGAGTACCGGAGCATACCGAGTAAAGGGAAAAGTAAATGAGCAGAACAGAGATTCTATAATACCGGGGGAAGCAGTGATCATCAGGTCCAGAGTGGACAGCAGCAAAACCTGGAAGGGCACAATGGGATCCATTGATGTTAATAATGGAACATCTGAGGATGACAGTAATGATATGTACTTTGGAATGTCCAGTACAGGTTCAGATGATCAGACATCATCTACTTCCTACCCGTTTTATGTTGAACTGGATTCTTCAGAAGATCTGATGCTTGGACAGCATGTGTACATAGAACGGGATCTGGGACAGGATGAGCAGAAGGATGGTCTGTGGCTCAGTGATTATTATATTCTTGACACAGATACCAATGAGCCGTATGTATGGGCTGCCAATGATAAGAACAGACTGGAGAAACGTTATGTGACACTTGGAAAGCATGATGATGAACTGGGTGAGTATGAGATTGTTGACGGGCTTACAAAGAAGGATGCCATTGCATTTCCAACAGGATCTCTGGAAGAAGGAGAGAAGACAGAGGTCGGTGATCTGGCTCAGACAATGAGCGGCGGCGCTGATGGCATTACAGATATGAACTTTGACAATACAGATGAGTACCAGGATGATTCTGCAAATATGGATTCATATACAGAGGATTTCAGTGAGCCTGCTGTGGATGAGAATACTGATGATACAGAAGGAGACGGTTCTGATGATGCACTTGACCCGAATGAGGACCTCGTACCGATTGATGAGGCTCCGGGAGTCGGTGCGGATGAAGATATGGAGGGAATCGAATGATACTGGAATTAAAGGGTATTTATAAAGAATATCAGCAGGGAAAAATGACAGTTCCGGTATTAAAAGATGTAAATTTTTCCATGGAAGAGGGCGAATATGTTGCGATTATGGGCCCTTCCGGATCGGGAAAGACAACACTTATGAATATCATAGGGTGTCTGGATAAGCAGACACAGGGAACATTTTTTCTTGATGGAGTAGATATCAAGGCATGTTCAGAGAATGCAATGTCAGATATCAGACTAAATAAGATAGGCTTTGTATTTCAGAGCTTTCATCTTCTTCCGAAACAGAGTGCGCTGGCAAATGTGGAAATGCCGTTAAATTATGCAAAAGTGCCTAAGAAAGAGAGAAGAGAACGCGCGCTGAAGGCACTTGACAGAGTCGGGTTGGCTGACAGGGTTGATTTTAAGCCAAATCAGTTATCCGGTGGTCAGATGCAGAGAGTTGCCATTGCAAGGGCAATTGTTAATAATCCAAAGCTTTTACTGGCTGATGAGCCTACAGGTGCACTTGACAGTAAATCAGGTGCACAGGTTATGGAACTTTTTCAGCGGCTTAATGATGAAGGTGTTTCAGTTTTGATGATCACTCATGATGCTGATATTGCGGCACATGCGAAGAGAGTAGTTACGATTAAAGATGGTATTCTTCAGGAAAAGAGGTGATCCTATGGGCAGAGCAAAGAAAATCCTTGCGGGTGTGCTTGCAGTGGTGATCGCCGGATGCGGAATTACAGCCGGACTGATGCAGCTGAAGAAGAACAGTCAGAAAACAGTAGATGTTACACCGGTAAGCGGATTACTGCAGGAATATTACACACCCACAACAACAATTGACGGAACAGTAACATCCAGTGCAACACAGACTGTAAACGGAGATAAGGATCTGATCATAGATCAGGTTTATGCGAATAAGGGAGACTCTGTGGACAAAGGAGATCCGCTGGTCTCATTTGATACCACTCTTGTGGAAATGGAACTGAATATTGCAAAGCTGAAGAAGCAGAAGGTGCAGCAGGATCTGGACAAAGCTGTTAACAGGCTGACAAGCCTTCAGAATGGTGTTCCTGTGGAGGAGACAGATGCAGGTACAAACGCTGATGATCTGAGTTCCACGTCAGGAAACAGCGCAGATGACAGTATAGGTGATGATGAGATGACACCTGATAATACTATGTCATCTGCAGCTGATATGTCAGGAAATTATCTGGCAGCCGCGATCCATCCTTTTCTGTTATCTGCATTTACAGACGAGATAGGTTCGGACAGTGCTTCGTCAGCTAACAGCAGTTCATCTGCAGATGGCAGCAGTCAGCCGGCAGATGAGAATTCCTCAGAAAGTACAGATAATATAAATGACTCTCCTGTATATGCAGATCCTTCAGCGGGCGGATTCAGCGATGGCAATGATTCTTTTGGCACAGGATCCGCAGACGATGATGTATCAGTGTTATCCCCGACACCTACACCAAGGATAGAGGATACAATAACAGACGGTAATGAAACATTTTATCAGAAACTGGATGGAAAATCTGTTCCATTTACGGGATCCGGTACAGAAGATGATCCGTATGTATATCTGTGCAGCAGTGCAAAAGAGAAAGTAACAGTAATGGGTTCTTTCTTTAACAAGCTTGCAGGATATAGTGAGGATGGAACAAGAATCGTACATCAGGGCGGTTACTGGTATCTGCTGGAGTTTCATCAGAGTGATACGATCTCGGATTATGAAAACAGAAAGTCATCCTGTACAGGTTACTATCTGGTAAACGGAAGTCTTCTGGAGAAACCGGTATATGAATTTGCAGAAGTAGAGTTTACTCTGGCTGATGCATCGAAATATGACGAGGTTCCTGATGATAACGATGATGATAACCCGGGTGATGGGGACGATGGGGAGCCCACAGGGACACCTGTTTCCAGAGAAGATGCGATCAAATATCAGAAGAGTAAGATTGCAAGTCTGAAACTGGATCTGCAGGAAAGTGACATCAAAATATCCCAGTTGGAGAAGAAAGCAGACAAGAAACTTATCAGCAGTAAACTTGACGGTACAGTTACGTATGTAAATGGAGCCAGTGGTGAAACTACGGACGGAAAAGCTCTTATCAAAGTAAAGAGCAGCGATGGATTCTATGTAGTGGGTTCTGTAAGTGAACTGATGCTGGATGATATTAAAGAAGGAACAAAGCTTAACTGTACAAGCTATACCAGCGGCTCGTTTGAAGCAGAAGTTATGGATGTCTCAGAATATCCTGTAACAGGAAACAGCTTCTATGGAAGCAGTAATCCAAATGTTTCATATTATGCATTTACTGCAGTAGTGACGGACAAAAGTCTTCAGCTGGAGGATCAGGACTGGGTTACTATCAATTATGAAGCTTCAACTTCAGAGGGAAGTATGGTAATTCAGAAAGCTTTTGTCAGAAGCGATAATGGCAGTAATTATGTGTATAAAGATGACAATGGAGTGCTGAAGAAACAGGAAATTTCTGTCGGGGCAACTGTAGACAGCGGTTACGATGTAATTGTCAAGGGCGGAATCAGCGCAGACGATCTGATTGCTTTTCCTTATGGAAAAGATGTCAAAGAAGGGGCAAAAACCAAAGAAGTTACCCTGGATGATATGTATGGATATTGATAAGAAAGGAGACATTTTATGCTTGAAAATATACGCCTGGCTTTTCAGGGAATATGGTCACATATGATGCGGTCCTTCCTGACAATGCTGGGTATTATCATTGGTATTGCATCTATTATTGCAATTGTTTCTACGATCAAGGGGACCAGTGAACAGATTAAAGAGGATCTGATCGGCGCAGGAACCAATACAGTAAATGTTTATCTGTATGAAGGAGATAACCAGTATGATGCAGAATACGGAAATTCTGCAAATGTACCAGTTCTGTCCGATGATGTCAAAGAAGAAGTTATGGATCTTGATCATGTAGAGAATGCAACTTTTTATTATAACAGTACAAGTGCTTCTATTTATAATAATAACAACAGCCTGGATGGAGGAAGTGTTTACGGAATTGATGTAAATTATCTGAATACCTGTGGATATGTGATTCAGTCAGGCAGAGGTTTCGTACAAGATGATTACAAAAATTATAACAAGGTTGCGTTGATCGATGAAAATGCAGCTCAGAATTTGTTTCCGTCTCAGAATCCTGTAGGACAGACAGTGGAGATTAATCAGGAACCGTATACGATTGTAGGTGTGATCCGTCAGGATGAAAATTACCAGCCAACGATTAACAGTATTGATGAGTATTACCAATATTATCAGGCAATTGTTGGAAGTGTGATGATTCCGGATACCTGCTGGCCGATTTCGTTCAAGTTTGATGTTCCCCAGAATGTGATCGTAAAGGCTGACAGCACAGATACCATGAGTTCTGTAGGAAATTCTGTGGCAGATGCATTAAATAATTCCATTGCATCATTAAATACCAGCGGACAGACAACGATGAAGTATCAGGCCGAGGATATCATGAAACAGGTTAAAAATATGCAGAAACTCAGCGAGAGTACCAACAATCAGCTGATCTGGATCGCAAGTATTTCTCTTCTTGTAGGCGGTATTGGTGTTATGAATATTATGTTGGTTTCCGTTACAGAGCGTACCAAGGAGATTGGTCTTAAGAAAGCCATCGGAGCCCGTAAGAAAACTATTCTTGGACAGTTTCTGACAGAAGCTTCCGTACTTACCAGTATTGGAGGAATTATCGGAGTGGTGACAGGAATCGGATTGTCGAAAGTGGTAGGAAAGGTAACAGGTTCTCCTACGGCGATCAGCATACCATCAATCGTGATCGCAGTATTGTTTTCTACTGTGATCGGGGTAGTGTTTGGACTGCTTCCGTCTGTGAAGGCAGCTAATCTGAATCCAATTGATGCGCTGAGAAGTGAATAAAAAGAAAAAAATAATAAGAAAATAGAAATGGACTCAATATACAATAGAGGGTGGTATATTGAGTCCGTTTTGCATGTCAGAAAAATGTAGTTTACAGTCACACGGATATTTGCAATTGAAGCAGGGAGATTAGAGTAATCATATTATTATGACGCAGGTGTGTAAAGGGAGATCAGGAAAGTAGAACCTCCGCCCGGAGTATCCTGTACGGTAATTGTACCCTGGTGCAGGGTAATGATCTCATAGGCAATGCACAGTCCAAGTCCAAAATGTTGTTTGTTATTTCTGGCAGAGTCTGCTCTGTAGAAACGCCGAAAGACAGAAGTCTTGGCAGAGTCCGGAATTCCGGGCCCATTATCAATGACTGAAAGACAGAAGCCCTTGGCATTCTGTGTCAGAGTGATCCGGATTTTTCCATGTTCAGGTACATAACTGATTGCATTGTCCAGAAGAATTCCCAGAACCTGGCTGATTCGCTCCGGATCACAGCTGCAGAGTGGAAGCTCTTCTTCCGGCAGTTTAACAGAGAAGTTCATATGATGTTCCTGCATCAGTGGTTCATATTTTTCATAGGTATCCAGAACCAGAGTATCCAGTTCGCAGGGAACGGGATGCATCTTCCAGGAATGATTATCTGCATTTGACAGAGAGAGCATATCGTTTACCAGAAGGGACATTCGTGTCCCTTCTTTTTCTATTACAGATAAGAAATGTGCCTGTTCATCAGGTTCAGCTTTCTTCATGGCAGAAATGCCTGACAGGATCACAGCCAGAGGGGAGCGCAATTCATGGGAGGCTGCAGCAATAAATTCTGTCTGTGCCTGTCTGTTTTCTTCCAGCGGTGCGATCATTTTCCCGGTGAAAAACCAGGAAAAAATGCTCAGCGCCAGGATAGCAAGAAAGGCTGTACCAAAGAAAGCGAGCCGCTGCAGAAGAATTTCATGTTTCATAGAATTTAAAGGATACAAAATGATCATACTGACAATTCCCTGGTCTTTTGGGATCAATGCTGTGGATACATAGAAATCTTTTATCTGAAAAAAGACATTCTTAGTCAGCTTATTGACAACTCCCGGATTGGAGAGATCAAGTCCGTGAGAATCAGCAGAAACTGAAGCAGCTTTCTGAAAAATATTTTCTTCGGCAGATGTTCCCTGCAGTTTTTTGAGATAAAGGGAGTTTCCGTTATCTTTGATATCTATGGAAATACCATAATTCTGTTCTGCCTGCAGGATCCATTGATTAGTGATCATGGACTGGGATTCTATATGGGAAATACAGGACATGGCATTATTCTGAAAGGTTGTCCAGATATTTTCCTGTGTACTTCTCACAGCTATGAAATTGCAGAACATGGTCATGATAAGAATGACTGCACCGATGATCAGAGCAGAGAAAAAGGTCATTTGAATATGAAGTCTGCGAAACATAAAAGGTTCTCCTTTATCAAAACAATTTCTGATATTATATCACGAAAATCTATAAGGAATCTCTAAATTTCTGTTTTTCGCGAAAAGTACTGCTCAGATATGGAATGAACAATAATATCTCTGAAAATGTTATAGAGACAATTTAGAGAAAACTCATGTATAATGAAAAGTCAGGAGGAAAGAGAAGATGAAAATTTTACTGATAGAAGATGACGAAAACCTGGCTGCCAGCATAAAGTTTCAGCTTGAGAAAGAAGGATATGAAACAGATACCTGTTATGATGGCGAAGAAGGTCTTTATTATATGAAAGAACGAAGTCACGATCTGGTGATCCTGGACCGGATGCTTCCGTCTATGGATGGAATCACAGTACTGCAGGTAGCCAGAAAGAATCATGTATCCACACCTGTGATCATGCTGACTGCACTGGGGGAATTACATGATAAACTATCCGGATTGAAAGGCGGAGCAGATGACTATATGGTGAAACCCTTTGCATTTGAGGAACTTCTGGCAAGGATTGAATGTATAGTCCGCAGACCCGGCAGATGGGAAAATACAACTGAATTGTCATTAGGAGATATCACCTATGATCCGGAAAGTGGAAGGCTGGAAGGCAATGGAAAAGAATGTACTCTTTCCAAAAGAGAGGGAACACTTCTGGAGCTGATGCTGCGAAATGCAGGCCAGACACTTCCAAGAGAAGTGATCCTGAACCGTGTCTGGGGAGCAGACAGTGATGTAGAAGATGGAAATCTGGATAATTATATTCACTTTCTGAGACGAAGATTAAAAAGCGTCAAAAGTACGCTGAATCTGAAAACAGTCCGAGGAATAGGGTATCGGTTAGAGAAAGTTTAGAGATTCACCTGTTATGATCCATTTATCCTGAAAAAGGAAAAAGATAAGAAAATAGGGAGGTATATCCTGGTATGAGAAAAATAAAGAGATGGAAACAGGGAATCGCCATTGCAGGAGTGATCGCACTTTCCGGCAGTCTCCTTACCGGATGTGGCGATACTGGAAAGAAAAGTTCCGGCAGCGGTGAGAAAACAGGAAATGAAGGACAGACAGATCAGACAGGTACATCGAATACAGCAGATAATGAAACAAAAACAGAAAATACAAAAGCAATGGGACGTTTTCTGGAAAATGATATTTCTGTACCTGGAAATAGCCAGTTTCTCAGAGATGTCAAAGTGCTCGATTCCGGTACATTACGTATGATTTATTACAATACAGCTGACAACTGTTACTATGTAGCAGATTCTACAGATAATGGAGAAACCTGGACGAATGGAAAAAGCCTGGAAGAACAGCTGGGGCTTAATGAGGATAAGGGAGAATATATCAGTGTTGTGTCTGCGGCAGTGGATGGAAGCATATTTGTCGGGGCAGACCTGGCTTCTGACAGTGATAATGAGGATACGCAGACGACAGCCGACAGTGGTGACGGAGATTCTATGGATGACAACCTGAAGATGGAATTTTTCTATATTTCATCTGATGGAAATGTACAGAAAATTGATACCGGAGATATCATTCAGTCTTCCTATACATTTCAGGTATGCTTCACAGAGAATGGGACAGTTCTTATCGTAGATCCCGGTAATGGCGTGGCAGAGATCAATCTTACAGACGGAAGTCTGGTGAGAAGATATGAAGAAGGAAACAGGGTTGATTTTATCGGAACAGCAGGGAAAATGTTATTTACAATTCAGGATCAGACACTTCATGGATACGATCTGGATACGGGAAAACCACTGGATAATATCAACGCACTTACTGACCAGATACAGTCTGATGAACAGGATGTCAACTGGACAACAACCAGCAGTTTTCCGCTTATGTTCTTAAAGGGAGATGAGGATAACAGTCTTTTTTATATTGATCATACCGGTGTTTACAGATATGTTCTGGGAGGCAGCACGGTGGAACAGGTGATCGATGGATCCTTAAATTCCCTCAGTTCACCGGATACAGGAACCGTAGCATGGGGACAGGACAGTGATGGAAATTTCTATGTAGGATGCAATGTTGGAGATGATATAAAAGTTTATTCTTATGTATATTCCAAAGATACCCCAACGACGCCGGATACAGAGCTGACAGTTTATTCCCTGAAAGATAATGATTTTATAAAACAGGCCGCAGTGCTTTTCCAGAAGAAATATCCGGATGTTTATGTAAATATTGAGACAGGAATGTCCGGAGATGATTCCGTTACAGATACGGATGCGCTGAAAGTACTCAATACAGAGATCATGGCAGGAACAGGACCGGATGTTTTGCTTATGGATGGAATTTCAGAGGATACTTATATAGAGAAAGGAATGCTGGAGGATTTAAGTGGGGTATTAAAAGATGCTGATATCCTGTCCAATATCAAGGATGCATATACAAAAGAGGACGGAAGCATTTATACAATGCCAGTCAAGTTCGGAATTCCGATGATAGAGGGGAATAAGGATATCATAGCCGGGATTACGGATCTGACAACAGAAGCTGATGCAGCGGAAAGCCAGAAAGACACCTATGGGAAACTACAATTTTTCGGTGATTTTGCTATATCACCGTCTTATCTGATACAGGCAACCATAGACAGCAGTACACCTGCCTGGATGAACGAGGACGGAACACTCAAAGAAGATGCACTGAAAGAATATCTGGAGCAGGTAAACAGGATCTGGGAGACTCAGAAAAATGCAATAGAAGAAACAAAGAAAGCTTATCAGATGGGCGATGACTGGGCAGATTCAGATCGTTCCGGATACACGGATATTTCAGGCTCTGTAACCGGTATGCTTGCAAAAGTTGACACAGTGGCAGCGGGCGCTTTGCTTTCACCGGAAGGTCTGGTGTATATAGACTCTGCAAAAAAAGTAGATTCGGATCTGGATTATAAACTTCTGGACGGACAAAGCGAGAATTGTTTCTATCCAAGGAGTATTGTGGGAATCAGTGCAAAGGCGACCGAAAAAGAAGCAGCAGAGAAGTTTGTGAAGTTTCTGTTTGAGGAGGAATCCCAGAGAGCAAGTAATAACGAAGGCCTAGCTGTAAACAGTAAGGTTTATGAGGATATGGCTTACTGGAAAATAGGAAAATCCAGCGGAGATACCATTGGCTCGATTGGGGCTTCTTATGATACAGAAGACGGTAATATCAGACAGATTGTGATGGATGAGATTATTCCGGAAGATGAAGCAATACAGAATATCATTAATCTGGGAAAAACACTTACCGTACCTGCAAAAAGTAACCAGATCATCAGAAACGCAGTAGCAGAATCCGGGGAGAAATACCTCAATGGAGAGATGAGTCTGGACGATGCAGTGAAAGCAATCATGCAGGAAGTGAATCTGTATTTATCTGAATAAAACTGTTGTCTGTGATTAATTACCCAGTACCGAAAGGTAAGGGATTTTAAGAGAATGAAGATTAATTTAGAAGAAAACTTATATTTAACGGGAAAGGGAAAATCAAAATCAGACCCGCAATTTAGTTTGAAACAAAATTGCAGAAAGCATATAGCTCTCAGAAATGCAGGAAAAGGACTTGCATTTATTCTTCCAAGTTTCGCAGGTGTCTGCATTTTCTGGCTGATCCCGTATGTGGATGTGATCCGCAGGTCTTTTTGCGGAGCAGTAAATGGAGAGTTTGCAGGGCTTGAGAATTACAGGACGATATTTGAAAACAAAGCATTCCGCCTGGCAGCAGGCAACACACTTCGATTCTTCGGAGTGTGTGTGCCTCTGCTGGTAGTGCTCTCCCTGATCGTAGCAGTACTGCTTACAGGACAGAAAAGGTTTGCGCATGTGATGAAGAGCTTTTTTCTTCTGCCTATGGCAATTCCTGTAGCATCCGTAGTTCTCCTGTGGAGACTGTTGTTTGATGATCAGGGATTATGGAATCATCTGCTTCACATATTATCTCTTCAGACGACAGACTGGATGAATACAGGTGCTTCCTTTTATGTACTGGTGATCAGCTATATATGGAGAAATCTTGGATATGATGTGGTGCTCTGGATGGCAGGATTGTCTGCTATCCCGGCGGCACTTTATGAAGCGGCAAAAGTGGACGGGGCAGGGGAGTGGAAATGCTTTACGAAGATCACACTTCCGAATCTGCTTCCGTCCCTTTTTACGATCGTAGTGCTATCTGTATTAAATGCATTTAAGGTATTCCGTGAAGCATATCTGGTTGCAGGCGATTATCCTCAGGAAAAAATGTATCTGCTTCAGCATCTCTTTAACAACTGGTACAGAGACCTGTCGCTGGATAAGATGTCTGCGGCAGCAGTAGTGACTGGAATGGTGATCTTTCTGCTGATTCTGGGTCTTTGGAAAGCTTGGGGAAAAGAAGGTGAAGAATGAGAAAAATTGGAACGCTAATTCTTGCAGCTCTCGCATTGGTGGCAGTATTCCCTGTACTTTTTTCAATTACAGGATCTCTGATGGGGCAGAATGAATTAAATGATCTTCTGGGAGCTGTACTGATGTCAGACAGTGGTTCTGCTTCCGGGCAGACAATAAATTATGTATCCTGGAGAGTACTGCCAGTTTATCCGACATTAAAATCTTACATAAAAGTTCTGCTTGATTCCCCGGAATTTTTTGTAATGTTCTGGAATTCTGTGAAAATTTCTGTCGGAGTTCTGGCAGGACAGATCCTGGTTGGAGTACCGGCAGCCTGGGGCTTTGCCAGATACCGTTTTCCGGGAAAAAATCTGTTATTTATGGTCTATGTAGCACTGATGATGATGCCATTTCAGGTAATGATGCTCAGTAACTATCTGGTTCTGGACCAGATGGCACTTCTTGATAATCTGTGGGGAATTATTCTGCCTGCAGTATTCTCAACTTTTCCGGTTTTTATTATGTATCGTTTCTTTGAAAGCATTCCGGAGGCATTGATGGAATCTGCCAGACTTGATGGAGCAGGAGAGCTGCTTATTTTTATTAAAATAGGAATTCCATTGGGTTCACCGGGGATTATTTCAGCATTGGTGTTGGGATTTCTGGAATACTGGAATCTGATTGAACAGCCCATGGCATTTCTTAAAACAAAGAGTCTGTGGCCTTTGTCCCTATATCTTCCACAGATTGATATGGCTCAGACCGGAAAGGCTTTTGCAGTATCGGTTCTTGTATTGATCCCTGCGATAATTGTCTTTCTGGCAGGTCAGGATTATCTGGAACAGGGAATCATATCCACAGCAATAAAGGAGTAGGAAATATGAAGAAAGCAAAACTGATAAGAATACTGGCAGGATTTTTTGCTCTAATGCTTTTATTTACATTTCTGTCCAGGGCAGCAGACTCAGTGAATGTGGTGCAGGTAGAGATAAAGACGGTTCAGAATCAGGTGATCACTCATGAGGTGACAGGTACAGGGAAAGTGCTGGGAACCAGAGAGCGTGCAGTTTTTACTCAGGAGGGACAGAAAGTGCAGCAGGTCTATGTGCAGGAAGGACAGACTGTAAAGAAAGGCGATATACTTCTGAAATTTTCAGAGAAATATCTGGAAAAGACGATAAAAGAAAAACAGGATTCCATTAAGGTTCTGCAGGGAAAGATCGATGACCTGATCAGTGCACAGTCTGTAAATCAACAGAAAAAAAATAACGATCTTTCCAGCGCACAGGAAAATTATAACAGTGCTGTTTCCAGCGGAAATTACAGTGTTCAGACAGCTCAGAATGAGGCGGCAATAGCCAGACAGCGTCTGCTGGATTATTACGCGCAGCGTGATGCTCAGAAGGATAACGTGCCGGATGAGGATAAGTTCAGCGATTCCAGTGAATTTGATGATCCGGGAAATACAGATAATACAGGAAATGCGGCTGATCCGGGAAATAATACATCGGATAACACAAATAATTCAGACGGTCAGGATAATTCTCAGGAACAGACTCTGATCGATGATGTCCGCGCCAAAGAACAGGCAGTAAATGATGCCATGATCAGCCGGAGCAAAGATGTCCAGTCTGCCGGACAGGCGGTCAGGGATGCACAGATTGGAGATGCTTCAGATTCTACTCTGGAAAACACGCAGACAGAGTTGGAGACTGCGCAGAAAGAACTGGAAATTTTGCAGAAAGTTCTTGCACGAAAAGGAAAAGTCAAAGCGCCCTGTGATGGTGTGATAAAGAGTTTAAATGCAGTAACAGGAAGTCAGACAGGAGCAGAGGCGGCGATCGTTCTTTATGAAACAAAAGGAACATTTCGCTTTCAGACAGATGTAAGCAAGGATGACCTGAAATACATAAAGACAGGTCAGACGGCAACACTAAAAGGTGCAGATGATAATGAAATCGAGAATGCAGAGATAGAGTCCGTAAAAGAGGATAGCAATAACGAAGATCAGTATATTCTTTCCATAACAGTTCCAAAAGGAACACTTTCCATAGGAGATACAGCAGAATTTACAATTTCCCAGGATGCAGGTCCATTTAATGCATGTGTACCGTTAAGTGCATTATATGAGGAAAATGGCAGATATTATGTTTATGTGACAGATACACAAAATACAGTTCTCGGTGATGTGATGATCGCTCGAAAAACATATGTAAATGTAAAAGACAAAAACACGTCTACAGCTGCACTGGATGACGGAAGTCTGTCAAGTGATCAGAAAATCGTGATCTCCACTGACAGAGAGATCAGTAACGGCAGTCGTATCAGACTGCTGGAAGAATGAGCGGCAATAGCCAGAAAGACTTTATACACAGAGCAGGCTTTCTGGCGGTGTGGCTTCTGATCCTGTGCGTGTATTTTGCAGGAGTACGTGAATATATACAGATGAGAAATGAACCGGGAATTTCTGTTTTTTTGTCTTCTGTTTACCCACAGGAAAAAGAAGTTCAGGAGATTCTGAAACAGGAAGAGAAAAGTGACCTGCCTGAGGATGTATGCTTTTATGCAGATGGAGGACTTCAGGAAATTTCACAGAAAGATGGAAACAGGCAGACAGAGGTCCTGGTGGGATATATTAAAGGAAATTCAGCAGTATATGACTGGCAGGCAGGGGGCATGACGAAAGAGGATCCTGATGGCTGCATTATAGACAGAACAGCAGCATGGGAACTTTTTGGAAATGAAGCAGCAGGAGGTCAGATTCTGGTGCAGGATCACATTTATACAGTGAGAAAAGTAGCAGACTGGGGGCAGAAGATATTGCTCCTTGGCGCTGCTCAAAAAGGAGAAAAAGAATTGTCTTATAGCCGTATCTTTATCAGAAAAAGAAACAATAAAACTGTACAGAATATGGTTTCTGGTTTTCTGACAAAATATAACCTGCAGGGAACGATCGTGTCCTCAAATCTTCCGCGCATAGCCGGATTTACTGCATTATTATTGTTTCCTGGACTTGTTTTCTGCTGTTTATGGAGAGAAGTCTGCAGGGAAAAAAGAAAATATACAATAAAAGAAGCTGGGTACTGGATCTGGAATAGCCTGTATTTTGCAATGGCGGGTTTTGTAATCTGGTTATTTGTCACGCGTGCTTCCTGGCCGGAAGACTGGATTCCGCCGCAGTGGTCGGATTTTACATTCTGGCAGAAAAAGATTACTTCATTTTCTTCAGACTTCAGGCTATATCTGGCGCTTCCGAAATCGGCGGTTCAGACCAGGCAGCTGCTCCTTGGAGGAAAAACGATTTGCTGTGGAGTACTTTCATGTTTTATATATTTGCTGATGAAAGTATATGGAGGTAGATCGAACGACAAAAATCCTGTGGATTTTTAACAGAAAAAAGATTAAAACCGTAAATATGTCAAGAAAAGTGCTTAAATTTTATGCAAAAGGTAAAAAAATATGGAAGTCCTTACAGAGGTTGTGCTATAATGAGTTATCTCAAAAAGAAGTATGTATACAGGAGGAGGTTTGTGGATGGTATCATTTACTTATGTTATCAAAGATAAACTTGGAATACATGCAAGGCCTGGATTGCTTCTTGTGCAGGAAGCCGGCAAACTTACGAGTGATATCACCATAGTTAAGGGCGCGAAGAATGGTGATGCGAAGAGGATGTTCTGTGTCATGAACCTTGCTGTAAAGCAGGGCGACCAGATCACAGTGCAGGTGGAAGGCGAGAATGAAGCGGCAGATGCCGAAGTGATGAAAAACTTTTTGGAACATAATCTTTAATCAAGGAGAGTTGGAGTAATGAGAGTATTAGAAGGTAAGTCCGTATTTTCCGGAATCGCAATTGGTAAGATTTCTATTCTGCAGAAAGCAGATACAAGCGTAAAGCGTACAAAAGTAGAAGATCCGGAAGCAGAGATCGCACGTGTACAGGAAGCAAAAGACAAAGCAGTTGCACAGCTTCAGAAGCTGTATGACAAGGCACTCCAGGAGGTAGGAGAGTCAGGCGCAGCTATTTTTGAAGTACATCAGATGATGCTGGATGATGAGGACTATCTGGATTCTATTGACAACATTATCCGTACAGAGAATGTAAACGCAGAGTATGCCGTAGCAACAACAGGTGACAACTTCGCAGATATGTTTGCACAGATGGACGATGACTACATGAAAGCAAGAGCTGCAGATGTAAAAGATATTTCAGACCGTCTGGTACGTGTATTATCCGGCCATGATGACGGAGATATGGATGCAGCAGAGCCATCTATCATTGTTGCTGAGGATCTGGCTCCAAGTGAGACCGTACAGATGGATAAGAGCAAAGTTCTTGCATTTGTTACAAGAAAAGGTTCTTCCAATTCCCATACAGCAATCCTGGCAAGAACAATGAATATCCCGGCTCTGATCAATATTGAATATGATGAGAGCATGGATGGAAAGATGGCAGTTGTAGACGGTAAAAATGGTTCACTTATCGTAGACCCGGATGCAGATACTCTGAAAAAATACCAGGATCAGAAAGACGAAGAATTACGTCAGAGAGCAATGCTCAAAGAATTAAAAGGCAAGACAACTGAGACAAAGAGCGGACATAAGATTCATCTTTATGCAAATATCGGAAGCACAGGAGATGTAGCAAGCGTACTGGCTAACGATGCAGAAGGTATTGGTCTTTTCAGAAGTGAGTTCATTTATCTGGAGAAAGACAACTATCCGACAGAAGAAGAGCAGTTCCAGATTTATAAAGCAGTAGCACAGAATATGGCAGGAAAGAAAGTAATCATCCGTACACTGGATATCGGCGCAGACAAGCAGATTGATTACTTTGATATGGCACACGAGGAGAATCCGGCAATGGGTTATCGTGCAATCCGTATCTGCCTGGACAGACCGGAAGTATTTAAGACACAGCTTCGTGCACTGTTCAGAGCAAGCATGTATGGAAATATTTCCATCATGTATCCGATGATCATCTCTGTAACAGAAGTAAAACAGATCAAAGCGATCGTTGCAGAAGTTAAGAAAGAACTGACAGAGCAGGGTGTTCCGTTTAAGGATGACGTAGAGCAGGGTGTAATGATCGAGACACCTGCAGCAGTTATGATCAGTGATCTTCTTGCAAAAGAAGTTGATTTCTTCAGTATTGGTACAAATGATTTAACACAGTATACACTGGCAATTGACCGTCAGAACGCGAAACTGGACAATATTTATGATTCTCATCATGAAGCAGTGCTCCGCATGATCCAGATGGTAATTGATAATGCTCATAAAGAAGGTATCTGGGCAGGTATCTGCGGTGAGCTTGGTGCAGATACAACCATGACAGAGCGTTTCGTACAGATGGGTATTGACGAACTGTCTGTATCTCCGACATTTGTTCTTCCGGTTCGTAAGATCGTAAGAGAAATGGAATAATTTTCCGTTTAGCTATATCTGATGTAAGATGAAAGGATACTCTCTTTCAGGAAAACAGAGCAGACAATCTTCTGTTTTCCTGGGGAGAGTATATTTATTTATGTAAAAAAGGAATTGCAGGATATTGTATGAGAGATAATTTTGAGAAATTAAACCAGCTTCTGGAGCAGGAACAGTGTGAGTTTACAGGTATTCCGGATGGATTTACAGGGCAGACACAGGATAAAAAACTGCGTCTGATCTATCTGATGAATGACTGCGTGGAAAGTTTTCTGGTACTTGAGAATGCCAGAATGACAGGCAGCTATAAAAGCGGTTATGAAGGTTCTCTTGAAGCATCTGTAGAGAGGCAGGGAGAAGACTATGTGCTGGTGGTACATCAGGGAGATACTTTATTTACAGTGTTTTTTGATGATGTGTTGTTTGAATATCAGTTATATGATTATGGAAATATCGGTCATTTCTGGATGAAGAAATACGAGAATCTCAGAGTAATGGAATATCAGATAGCGATCCTGCGTGATAAGTATGATTATCTTGGAGAAGAATTCTGTAATGAACAGGAGAGAGAACTTGCGATGTTGAAAGAATTTCCGCCGCTGAGTTATCTCTTCTATCCGTCTGTGCCGGAGAAATATATTGTTCCTGTGGACAATCCGTGGGAAGTTTCCGAAGAGGCCCTGGAGGTAATGAATAAGATCGCAAAAGAAGCAGGTGACAGGAAATTGCTGAAAGCTTTGCAGGAGTACCGGAAAACCGGAAGGGCATCGACGGCGAAGAAAATTGCAGTAATGTTGCGAAGAAGCAATCATATAGAAACAGTACATCTGCTTTCAGAGAAGATCAGACAGGCAGCGGAAAAATATCCTGCAAGAGATTTCGGCTGTGAACAGAATACATATCTGCAGAATCTGATGAAAGAAGCCTGGAAAAAGAAAGAAGAAATTGAAAGTTTGGGAAAATCCAGAACATATTCTGTGGTTTATAAAGAAGAACCTTTTGTGTATGACTGCGATTCCATCTCATTTCAGGTATGCCTGATGACTGTAGAGAAAGGATTTCGTGATCAGAAGATTACACTGGAATATTTCAAATAGACAGTGGGATGATGAGGTGAATCAGAAAAAATTTATATTCTGGATTGAGATACAGGGGAAAATATGGTACACTAAGCACAGCATGGATTTTTATGTAATGAATACACAAATGCAGTTACATAAGAATGGAATGAACATTTTGAGTATAATTATCCGTTTTCCGGAACTGGAGTTTTGCAGTATATAACCAGACTTTTCCGGAACAGAGATTTATCAGGAAACCACAGGAAAAGGAGACATGAACATGGGAAAGATTGCCATTGTCACAGACAGTAACAGCGGCATAACACAGGACCAGGCAAGAGAACTTGGAATCAGCGTAATTCCAATGCCTTTTTATATTAACGAGAAGCTTTATCTTGAAGGAATCACTCTTTCACAGGAAGAGTTTTATGAGAGACTTAAGAATGATGAGGCTATTTCTACTTCACAGCCGGGGCCGGCAGATGTATGCGGACTCTGGAATACATTACTGGAAAAGTATGATGAAGTAGTGCACATTCCAATGTCAAGCGGACTGAGTGCATCCTGCGATACAGCAATGGGACTGGCTCAGGAATATGATGGAAGGGTACATGTGGTAGACAACCAGAGAATTTCTGTTACACAGAGACAATCTGTGCTGGATGCTCTTACTTTAAGAGAAGCAGGCAGAAACGCAGCACAGATCAAACAGGTTCTTGAGGAGCAGAAACTGGATTCCAGTATTTATATTACACTGGAAACTCTGAAATATCTTAAGAAGGGCGGCAGAATCACTCCTGCGGCAGCAGCCATCGGGACTGTTCTGAATTTAAAACCTGTACTTCAGATTCAGGGTGAGAAACTGGATGCATATTCTAAAACAAGAGGCAAGAAGCAGGCAAAACGTGTCATGCTTAAAGCCATGCAGAATGACTGGGAGAACCGCTTCGCAGAATATGTAAAACGCGGCGAAATGTGCCTGCAGTCTGCATATACAGGAAATGAGGAGGAAGCTCTGGAATTTAAGAAAGAGATCGAAGAGTCATTCCCTGGAATTGAGATTGTACAGAATCCACTGTCATTAAGTGTTGCATGCCATATCGGGCATGGTGCCATTGCTGTTGCATGTTCAAGAAGAGTGGTAGTGGACTGATTTAGTTGAATCAGATAATGAGGCGGACATTTTTGTCTGTCTGACTATAAAATAGAACGATTTGAGGAGTTAGGAAAGAATGAAAAAACTGATGGAACAGATGGCGGAAGAACTTTCCGCAGCATTTGAAAAAGCCGGATATGACCCATCCTACGGAAAGGTAACCGTATCCAACAGACCGGACCTTTGCGAATTTCAGTGTAACGGTGCCATGGCAGGAGCCAAAGCATATAAGAAAGCACCGTTTATGATCGCTGATGACGTAGTGGCATACTTAAAAGACAGCCAGGTTTTCTCCATGGCAGAAGTTGTAAAGCCGGGATTTATCAACCTGAAAGTAAAAGGTGAGTTTCTTGCAGATTATTTAAAAGCAATGGCAGCAGACGAGAAACTTTCCGTATCTGCCGCAAAAGAGCCGAAAACAATTATCATTGACTATGGCGGACCAAACGTTGCAAAACCTCTTCATGTAGGACATCTTCGTTCGGCAATCATTGGAGAGAGCATTAAGAGAATTGGTCGTTTCGTTGGACATAAAGTGATCGGTGACGTACATCTGGGAGACTGGGGACTGCAGATGGGTCTGATTATTACAGAACTGAAACACAGAAAACCGGAGCTGGTTTATTTTGATGATTCCTACACAGGAGAATATCCGGAGGAAGCACCATTTACGATCAGCGAACTGGAAGAGATTTATCCATGTGCAAGCGGAAAGTCCAAAGAGGATGAAGCATACAGAAACGAAGCTCTGGAAGCAACACATCTTCTTCAGCAGGGCAAACCGGGATATATGGCTCTCTGGAACCACATCATGAATGTGTCTGTTACAGACCTGAAACGCAACTATGACAAATTAAACGTATCTTTCGATCTCTGGAAAAAGGAATCTGATGCACAGCCATACATTCCGGGTATGGTTGAGGATATGAAAGAGAAAGGATATGCCTATGTAGATCAGGGGGCACTTGTAGTAGATGTAAAAGAAGAAAATGATACAAAGGAAATCCCTCCATGTATGCTTCTGAAATCAGACGGAGCTTCTCTCTACACAACTACAGACCTTGCAACAATCGTAGAGCGTATGAAATTATTTAACCCGGATGAAATCCTGTATGTCGTTGACAAACGTCAGGAACTTCACTTTATCCAGGTATTCCGCTGTGCAAGAAAGACAGGACTTGTAAAAGATGATACAAAGCTTTCTTTCCTTGGATTCGGAACTATGAACGGAAAGGACGGCAAACCGTTCAAGACAAGAGAAGGCGGCGTTATGCGTCTGGAAACTCTCATCAAAGATATCAACGAAGAGATGTTTACCAAGATTGTTGAGAACCGCAGCGTAAAAGATAAAGATGCAAAAGAAACAGCTGAGATCGTAGGACTTTCCGCAATCAAATATGGTGATCTTTCTAACCAGGCTACCAAGGATTACATCTTTGATATTGACAGATTTACATCATTTGAAGGAAATACAGGCCCGTATATCCTTTATACGATCGTTCGTATCAAATCCATCCTGAACCGTTTTGTAGAAGAGGGTGGTAATCTTGAAGCAGGTGCGATCCTTGATCCTGTAAACGACAGCCAGAAGAATCTGATGCTCCAGCTGACAGGCTTCGGCGCAACTGTAGAGAACGCTTTCGAAGAAAAAGCACCGCATAAGATCTGTGCATATATTTACGAAGTATCCAATGCATTCAACAGCTTTTATCATGAAACAAAGATCCTCAGTGAAGAGAACGAAGCACAGAAAGCTTCCTTCATCCAGCTGCTGAAACTTACAAAGAAAGTTCTGGAGACATGCATCGACCTTCTCGGATTCTCTGCACCGGACAGAATGTAAAAACAATAAATTAATTTATACGGTTACTATGGATCTGCAAGGAGGAATTGCTTATGAAAAACAAGAAAATCCGCAGATGTATATTGGCAATATGGCTTATAATAGCTGTTGTTCTTCTGACGCTGGTATACAGATATAATGGCAATGAAAAAGCAGAACAGATTATCTCGAAACTGGTATGGATATATGTTTTTGCTTCCTGCATCATGACAGGAGTTATGTATAAATTAAAGAAAAAGAAATGAAATTCGACAATAAATTCAAGCCCTGTTTACATATATTGTAAATGGGGCTTTTCAAAAAGAACAAAATGTGCTATCATATACATATCTAGTCTATGAGTGATGAAATTCTTTCATCATATTTTCCATTTTATAGTTTAATTAAATAAATTGTGGAACAGTTATTGGCTTATGAGCAAGTAGCGAAGCGGATTGTAAATATCCGTTTGACAATTGAATAGGAGAGACTTGACAGCCCTGAATTTTCAATAAAAAACATTTGATTATATGAGGAGGTGCGCCAGTGAATTTATCTGGAACTGTATTAAAAGGGCGCTACTGTATTTTGGAGCCTGTTGGAAAAGGTGGCGGAGGGAAAGTCTATCTTGCCAGAGACCTGGAATTGGGCGTTTTATGGGCAGTAAAAGAAATACAGGCATCCGGCAAAAGTGAAGCTCGGATGCTTCTGAAACTTTCTCATCCATCTCTGCCAAAGATGATAGATTACATAGAAGATGATCAGAAATGCTATCTTGTTATGGAATATGTCAGGGGAAAATCCCTGGGTGAGTATTTAAGAGACGGAAAACGTTTTTCTGCAAATGAAATCGTTAAATATGGAATGGAGATTGTTGATGTATTCTCCTATTTTCATAACAGGAAACCGCCAGTTTTTTATGGAGATCTTAAACCAGACAATCTAATGCTGGGCGAGAATGGCAGATTATATCTGATCGATCTGGGTGGTGCTGTAAATGGATATAAATATCAGCATAAAGTATGTACAGGCACAACCGGCTTTGCAGCACCGGAACAATATGAAGGTAAGATAAACGCAGCAACAGATATTTATACATTTGGAAAAACATTATCTGCTTTATGTGGAAAGACTGACTATCTGTTATTTATTCGGAATATGCAATTGTTCTGGCTTATTTTCAGATGCTGCATGAAGAAGCCGGAAATGCGTTATCAGAACATGCAGACTGTACAGAAAAAACTAAGCAGGATCCAAAAGAGACAAAGTCAGAGTAAAATTAAAAACATGCTGGTTTTGTCAGGGAGCAGCATTGTTTTTGCAGTAATAGCTGTCTTTCTTCTATTCAGTTCTAATCTGGTATCCGGTTCCAGACCATTTAATTTCTATGAAGAACTGACTGCTATTACAGACCTCTATTATCAGGAAGAATTTCAAAACGGCAGTAAAGCGGATCAGGAGAAAATTTGTGAGCATGCAGATATCAGACTGCGGGAATTACAAAAGCAATGTACAGAAAAAGAAGAATCCCGAAAGATTCTGCAGCTTCTGGCAGTAAACAGCGAATATCAGGAGAATTACGAAAATGCCGGGCTCTACTTTGAACAGATGCTTCTCTATGATGAAACCTACAGAGCCGGATACGGTGAATATGGAATGTTTCTGCTCCGCACCGGACAACAGGAAGCCAGTCAGACACTATGGACGGAATATAAGTCGAAAGAAACGATGTTAGATGATACAGTCAGCAGAAATCTGAGATTATGGGAAAAGGAGATGAGTAAGATTGAAGAAAAATCGTAACAGACTTTTAATTATAATATCCGTATGTTTATGCCTGTACCTGACTTCAACTATCTCTGCTATGCAGATGGGCGGCTTTGATATTGATGTGGGAAATGGAGAGAACAGTAGCTGGCAATGGCAGGAAGAACAGCAGTGGAATCAGAGCAGCTGGGAGAATACATGGGAAAACAGCTGGCAGACTGGTGACAACACATCAGAAACTCCTGCACAGAACAATCAGACAAAGGACAATGAATATCCATATAATTCTGATATAGGAAACGGAACACAGGATAATACACAGCAATGGAATGATATACAGCAGAGCGGCACTGACTGGAATAACGGCAGTCAGTGGAACAACAATTCACAATGGTATAATAATTCCCAGAGTAATAACGATACTCAGAATAATAACACCCAGAGCAATAATAATTCTGCATGGAATAACCAATCTCAAATAGATAATAACATGCAGACTACACCCCAGACAGATAAATTCACTGTTAAAATCCCAGAAGAAACCTCACCAACATCAACCCCGGTACCAACACCCAAGCCAGCAAAAAAGAAAAATAAGAAGAAACAGAATAAAACAGAGAAAGAAAACAAAAGTACAGTTAATTCCAAAGAGTTTCAAAATGAAGAAAATCAAGGGGATATTGTTAAATATACACGTATAAAAGATGAGTCTGTAGTATTTCAATACATACAAGGTTCAGAGAATCCCTATATTTTACAAATTAAGACAATATCTCAAGGCTCTGTTCAGATCTTATCCTTTCGCCTTAACGGAACAGAATGTCCCTGGCACTGGGAAGAAGATTACATCATACCAGATATGGAAGATAACAAGGTGGAAGAAATAGAATTATTGGCTATTTCTCAAGGTGGAAAACTGATAAAATTTATATCTGATTAAGAAAAAAGAAGCATTTCAGAAATAAATCTGATTGGCTCCTTTTTTATCTAGGGTAGGTGTATTTTGCTTTTTGCAATAAAATATCAGCCCAATTTCTTTCGTGACGTAATACTCTGAGAATATGAATTTCTTTAGGACCAGACTCCATATCATCAATTCCTCTGTCTAACATATGGAGAAGAGCAAGATCTGCCTGGCTTTTATCGGGTGTAGGGATTTCTTTTGATAATTTCATATAATCACTCTATTCCTACGATTATAATATTATGACTGTTAGAAGTATCTGTTCATAGTTTATCATGAAGCGAAGAGTAATACAATCATAATATTTTGACAAATTTCGACATAGCATAGAAAAGAAAAAGTACATAGACGCTTCAGAAAAACAATGCTATAATCTATCATATTATATCAATTTTTCTGAAACAGGAGGAATCTTATGTACAAAGCAATTTTGTTTGACTTAGATGGAACATTAACAGAATCTGGAGAGGGTATCACAAAGTCTGTTCAGTATGCTCTGGAAAGAATTGGCAAGCCTGAGGAGGATCTTGAGAAACTGAAAGTTTTTGTAGGACCGCCACTTATGGAAATGTTTATGAAATACGCGCAGATTGATGAAGAAACTGCAAAACGGGCAGTGGAAATCTACAGAGAACGCTATTCTGTAATCGGAATCTTTGAGAATGCCGTATATCCGGGAATTGAAGAAATGCTGGCGCAGTTAAAAAAGAAAGGATACATTCTTGCAGTTGCTTCCTCCAAACCGGAAGTATATGTAAGACAGATCCTGGATCATTTCGGACTTACCAAGTACTTCACAGAAATTGGTGGAAGTGAAATGGATGGTCGCAGAACCAATAAGACAGAAGTGATCGAAGATGTTCTGAAGCGACTGAACATGGATAAACACAGAGATCAGGTCATTATGATAGGTGATAAAGAGCATGATGTATACGGAGCGCGCAAATCAGGGCTGGAATGCATCGCTGTTTCTTTTGGATATGGAACAGAAGAAGAACTCAAACAGGCAGAGCCTCTGAAAATCGTAGATTCTGCAGAAGAAATCGTAGATTTTTTCGCCTGAGCCCTCTGAGAAAACAAACCATTGTTTCTAAAATCTGGAGGGCAGGATATCCGGTAGGAATCCACTTCATAATCTCGCAGATCGTTGCAGGAACCGCGCTGGCAATATTTGCAAGAACTGCGGTAAACTCAGCTGAGACATACTATAATTACACGATTTTTCTTACTGGCTTAACAGGAATTCTGGCTATGATCCCGGCATTGTATTTTTATCGAAGAGATAAAGTCAGAAGAATTGCCGGCGGTCTGATTCCGGCACAGAAAAAAGTACAGCTTTCCTTACCGGAAATAATTCTTCTGCTTCTGGCAGGAGCCGGACTTGCACAGTACGGAAATTTTCTGATGGCAATGCTTCAGTCATTTATCAATAGCAGCACCTATCAGGAAAGCATGACCAGAATTACAGAAGGGAAATCGCTTTTTATGATGATTTTCTGGATGGGAATTATCGCACCTGCAGCAGAGGAAATGATCTTCCGCTGGTTAATCTATCTGCGCCTGCGTGACTGGCTGAAGATGCCGGTGGCAGCAGTAATTTCCGGACTGATCTTTGGTATCTATCACGGAAATATCGTACAGGGAATTTATGCAACTATCCTCGGAACTGCATTTGCATGGATACTGGAAATGAGTGGAAATATTTACAGCAGTATGCTGCTCCATATGGGAGCAAATATCTGGTCACTGCTTATCTCAGAATATGCACTGGATCTGTTTTCCGTGAAATACGGCGTACAGATTCTCATATTGATCTACCTGATTCTGCTGATCAGTGTGGTATATTGCCTCACTCATTTCGAAAAGATGTGCAGTATAAGAAAAAAGAAGAGAATGATATAAAAATAGAGAAAAGACAGAGACATCTGCAATTGTGGAATGACAGTACACATGCAGGTGTCTTTTTGATTCAATTAGAAAAACTTATGTTAAGGCAAAAGGACAAATAAATATTTAGCTATTGAGCACTTGACAGATTCAGCAGTATTCTGTATGATAAGTGTATCAATACAACTAATACACTAAATACACATGTAAAATAAAACAAGACATTATGAAAAATGTAGCAGAAAGGAGGAATCACCAGTGATTGTTTTGGATTATCAGGACAGGCGCCCGATCTATGAGCAGGTTACAGATAAATTCCAGATCCTGATCCTGAACGGTGTCCTGCCGCCGGGATCGCAAATGCCGTCAGTAAGGCAGCTCGCCACAGAGCTATCCGTCAATCCCAACACGATCCAGCGTGCATACATGGAGCTGGAGAAAATGGGACTGATCTATCCGGTAAAAGGCAGAGGAAATTTCGTAGCAGACAGCTCACAGGTACAGAAGATAAACAGAGAGAGCTATCGAAAGGAATTTATGGCACTGATACAGAAAGGCAGGAACACAGGATTCAGCAGAGAGGAACTGGAGAAAATGCTTGCGGAAACCTTTGAAAAGGAGGATGAATCATGATAGAGATCAGAAACTGCAGTAAAGCTTTCGGAGAAATCCATGCCATTGACCATGTATCAATGAAAATCGGTGAACGTCAGATTTTCGGACTGGTAGGAACCAACGGTGCAGGAAAGAGTACACTGCTTCGAATGGTTGCCGGAGTGATAAAGTCGGACGAAGGAGAAATTCTGGTGGATCAAGAACCGATCTATGAGAATGAAAAGATAAAGCAGCAGATATTTTACATTTCAGATGGCGGGTATTTTCCACAGGGATATACAGCAGCAGATCTGAAAGATTTCTACAGAGAATATTATCCGGGCTTCATGACTGACCGCTACAGCAAACTAATGGACCAGTTTCATCTGGATGAGAAACGCAGGATCAGCGCCTACAGCAAGGGAATGAAAAAACAGCTTCTGGTCATTATGGGAATCAGTGCAGGAACAAAATATCTGCTATGCGATGAGACATTCGACGGACTGGATCCGGTGATGCGGCAGGCAGTGAAGAGCCTGTTTGTGTCCGAAATTATGAACCGCGATTTTACCCCGGTGATCGTATCCCACAATATGAGAGAACTGGAGGATGTGTGTGACCATGTAGGACTCTTGCACAAAGGCGGAATTCTTCTGTCCAGAGAACTGGAAGACATGAAATTCCATATCCATAAGATTCAATGTGTACTGCCGGATCAGACGAAAGAAGAAGCACT
Organism: uncultured Blautia sp.; assembly: GCA_905209435.1. The sequence continues at coordinate 44,798 of CAJLTE010000015.1, forward strand.
GCTGAAAGAACTGGACGTTTTGAAGAAAGAACATCAGGGTTCACTTCTGATACTTACGGCGAGAGGAACCAGAGAAGAAATATTTCGAAAAGTACAGACACAGAATCCAATATTCTGCGAAGTAATTCCATTGACACTGGAGGAGATATTTATCAGCGAAACGGAGGTGGCAGGCTATG
>CAJLTE010000016.1 GCA_905209435.1 uncultured Blautia sp.
GATACCATGTTCAGTCTGCTATGTCAAGTACTTTTTACATTTTCTTTATTTTTTTCAACCTCATGTATATTTTCTCTCAAACTGCACATCCTATCTCCGAAACTTATTCAATGTAACTGTTCAGTACTCTTGCACTACAGCAGTATTGAATAGTTATCTCAGATTTTTTCAGGAGGGTAACTCTATGACAATTCTTAAATGTTCAGCAATGACCTGTGTTTACAACAAAGAACAGCTCTGTTCAAAGGGTGATATTGACGTGACAGGCGAAAATGCTACTTCTGCAAATGAGACAAGCTGCGGCAGTTTCCGAGAGAGAACTGGCAGTTCCATGAAAGACAGCTATACAGATGACTGTGGCTGCGACAAAATCCAGATCGACTGCAAAGCCCATAACTGTACCTATAATGATAACTGCAAATGTACAGCATCCTCCATTCAGGTAGACGGCTCTAATGCACATGCATCTTCCGATACAAGATGTGACACCTTCCAGTGCCATTGTGGCGCATAATATCAACACCATGGCAACAGGATTTTCACCCGTATATCAGGGATAATGAACTTCCCTGATCTGGTCAAAAAAAGAGACATGTCCATCTATATGGAATATGTCTCTTTTGTCTGTCTGTAAATTATTTCACTACAAAACAGATAATCCTATCTGTTTCTTAAGAAATCCGGAATCTGGATATCCTTCTTCTGAACAGTGCTTGACGGAGTCTTAGATGCTCCAAATGGTGTGGCATTCATAGTTGGAAGGCTGAAGCTAGGCATGTTCATACCGCTTCCTGCTACAGTTCCGGCTGTTGCTGTACCTGTCGTTGCTGTGGAAGAAGGTCTTCTTGCACCAAAGGAAGAAGCTGTGCTTCTTTTTCCGAAAGGGGTCTGCTGAAGATTATCATCATTCAGTCCTGTTGCGATTACTGTAATTCTGCAATAGTCAGCAACTGTGTCATCATACATAGCACCAAAGATGATGTTTGCTTCCTCACCTGTAAGCTCCTGAACATAGCTTGCAGCATCATTTGCATCCATAAGAGAAATATCTCCGGAGATGTTGATGATAACATGTGTAGCACCCTTAATGGTTGTCTCAAGAAGTGGAGAAGATACAGCCTGCTGAACAGCTTCCATAGCTTTGTCGTCTCCTCTTGCCTCACCGATACCGATATGAGCGATACCCTTGTCTGTCATTACAGTCTGAACATCTGCAAAGTCAAGGTTGATCAGTGCCGGCAGATTGATCAGGTCTGTGATACCCTGTACTGCCTGCTGCAGAACTTCGTCAGCTTTCTTAAGAGCTTCCGGCATAGTTGTTCTGCGATCTACAACTTCCAGTAATTTATCATTCGGGATAACGATTAATGTATCCACTGCTTTCTTCAGATTCTCAATGCCTGCAAGTGCATTATTCATACGAGTTCTTGCTTCAAAACGGAAAGGTTTTGTAACAACGCCAACTGTAAGGATACCCATTTCTTTCGCTGCTGCTGCGATAACAGGTGCAGCTCCGGTTCCGGTTCCGCCTCCCATACCACAGGTAACGAATACCATATCCGCACCTTCCATTAACTGTTTTACTTCTTCAATGCTCTCCTCTGCTGCTTTCTGTCCAACCTCAGGCTGGGCTCCTGCACCAAGACCTTTGGTAATCTTCTCGCCAATCTGAAGTACAGTTGGAGCTTTGCACAGAGTTAAAGCCTGTTTATCAGTATTTACACCTACAAACTCTACTCCGCCGATGGCCTCTTCCACCATCCTGTTTACTGCATTATTTCCGGCTCCACCTACACCGATTACTATAATCTTTGCAGATGATTCAGCCTCATTTGACATAATCTCTAACAATGTACTTCCTCCTTTATTTATATCTGATATCCTTCTCAGTAGTTTATATCAAAGTTACATATAGATATATCATATATTTTTTTCGGAAATTAATCAACCACTAATTTCGTTTTTTTATACTTTTTTCACGATTTTTCGGCAGTACCAGCCTGTCCAAAAGCTGCAGACAGTTGTTTCCATCTGTTTTTATGGTCATTTTTTACACATCTGCAGATCAGTACTCTTCTGAATAGTCGCCGCCGTCTCCAATATAATTACCATATTCATCATAACTGTCAGAATTATCATAACTTCCGGAATCATAACCTGAATCATAGCTGTCGGACGAATAATCCGAACCACTGCTGTCTCCGTTTTCAGAAGAATCTGTCCCCTGGCTGTCCCCTGAACTGTCACCATTTTCTTCAGATGCGGCATCTATCGATTCCTGTGTTGGCTTCGGTCCTACATAGTTGCCGGCTTCATCATACTCTCCGGTACCTGTATAATCCCCTTCCTCATCATAACCACCATTCCAGTTTTCGATTGCTTCATCAAGAGCAGTCTTAGGCTTGGCACCTACATAATTGCCGTTCTCGTCATATTCGCCATCTCCGGTATAGTTTCCATCCTCATCATATCCACCATTCCAGTTATCTGCGGTAATTTCTTCCTGCTCTTCCTCAAAAGTGTTTGTATCTGTAGACACACTCTCCATGTGAAGGATTCCCTTCTTTCCCTGAATCTTAGGCAAAATAGCAATCACACGGTTCATCTTTTCCTCCAGATCTTCATCTTTCCCAAGCTGTACGGTAATATCGCCGTAGATCAGACTGATGGAATAACTACTGTCAAACTGGATATGATCCGGAATTATATCATTCTTCTGAAAGATCGTAGACAATGCCACTGCTGTGTTCAGTACTGTATCTCCTTTAATATCCAGTTTTTCATCCATTACAATGCTGTTTACCTGGATTCCGTCAAAATACGGAACAGTTTCATCCCTGGTCTGAGATCCCTCTACAAAAGTTCCATTCCTGTCGAAGTATATATAACTGTCAAGATATTTGATACAGCCAACTGTCTTTTTTTCCTTAACACTGATACAGATTGTGCTCCTGTTCAGCTGAGTAACCTTAAATGCATCTACATATGCAATATCTCCTGTATTGGTCGTACTGTAGAGCAAAGGTGCAAGGACCGAGTTTGAAGCCAACGGTCCCCGAAGCACCATTTTCTTTACTTCTTCGTCTGTATAATGAGTGGTTCCCCTCACCTCTATGGAATCTACTTTATAATAAGAAAAGAAAGCGATCACAGCAACAAGAATCCCTGCTCCTATTACGCCTGCCAGTATCTTCTTTGTCTCCCTGCTTACAGAAGTTCTTTTCCCATAATTACTTTTTCTCATAAATCTCCAAATCCTCTGCTGGAGGACTGCCATATCCTGCAGCCCAAAGCCTGTAAATCTTCACAAATGTGCTCATATCCTCTGTTGATGAAGCCGGCTTCTGCAATACAGGTCTCCCCCTCAGCTATAAGCGCCGCAATAATTAATGCCGCTCCTCCTCTGAGATCTCCGGCCTGTACCTGCATCCCTGTAAGAGGTCTTCCTCCTGAGATCACAGCCATATCACCATTTATCCTGATATCCGCACCCATTTTATTCATCTGAAAAGCGCTGCCAAATCTCCTGTCAAAAATCCGCTCCCTGATCACACTCTGTCCCGGTATTCCCGCCAGTACAGCCATCAGCGGTGCCTGAAGGTCTGTTGGAAATCCAGGATATGTTCCGGTCTTCACCAGCGACACAGGTCTGACTGCCTTCTTTCCATTGACCTCTAGTGTACCACTATTCGCTTCATATTGTCCACCCATTTTCTGATATACTTCCAGGAAGGCCTCTAATTCCTCTGTAGGCACATTTTGCAAAGTAATCTCACTTCTGGCTGCAGCTGCCGCACAAATATAAGTTCCGGCTACGATTCTGTCAGGCGGAATCTCATAATCTCCAGGTCCCAGTTCACTGACTCCCTGAATTCTGATTTCTCCGGTTTCTTCCCCTTCGATCATCGCTCCCATCATTCTGAGATACCGGCAAAGCCAGAAAACCTCCGGTTCTTTGGCACAATTATGCAGATAACTGATTCCGTCCGCCTGCGTTGCAGCTAATACCGCCTGCTGTGTTGCTCCTACACTTGATTTTGAAAAAAATATCTCTTTTGCATAAAATCTGTTGCACTCCGCATCCAGATAATCTTCAGTTTCATGGATCTCAGCTCCAAGGCTCCTCAGAGCCATAAGATGGAGATCTATCGGTCTTTTCCCTATGCTACATCCTCCCGGATATCCGATCCTGCATTTCTTATTTCTGGAAAGAACTGCTCCAAGCAGGATCACAGAGGAGCGCATTCTTCCTGTATATATATCTGAAATTTCCGTTTTATCTGCATTCTCACAGTCCAGGTAGAGATCATGGTCCTTCCACCAGGTAACTGCACCAAGACTTTTCAGAATTTCTTCCATACAAAAAACATCAGAAATCTTCGGACAGCCTCTGAGAACACTGAGACCTCTGTGCATTAACGATGCAGCCATCATTGGCAATGCTGCGTTTTTGGAGCCCTGTATGAAAATCTCTCCGCTCAGAGAGCCTTTGCCCAGCACATGGATCTCATCCAAAACTTTCACTCCTAAAGGGCCTCTTACCTTATAGTATATGTTTTCTCTTCTTATCCGTTACTTTTCCTTATTTTATGTCACTTTTCATGCTGTCGTACTCTTCTGTAACTGCTTACGCTTAATGCAAGCCCCATTTCCCCCAGCAGAAACACTACTGAGGTTCCGCCATAGCTGATAAAGGGCAGTGTAATCCCTGTATTCGGAATGGTATTGGTCACAACTGCAATATTCAGGATAACCTGAATCGCCAGATGTCCCATAATACCGCCACAGATCAAAGCACCAGCCAAATCCTCTGCATGCATAGAAATAACACCCAGTCTCCACAAAAGCAATGCAAACATCAGAATCAATATAGCCGCCCCCACAACTCCCAGTTCCTCACATATGATAGAGAAAATCATATCATTCTGTGCTTCCGGTACAAATCCCAGCTTCTGAAGGCTGCTTCCAAAACCTCTGCCAAAAATCCCGCCGCTTCCGATAGCATACAGTCCCTGGATAGTCTGAAAGCCTTTTTCATATTTCTCCGGATTTCTCCAGATTGACAGGCGTTCCAGACGATAACTCTCAGCAGCCAGAAAAATTGCTATAAACCCTATTCCCGCACTGCCAAGTCCAATAAACTGCATGTATTTCGGATTTGAAGCAAAAATCAGAATAACTCCGATTCCCAATATAATAATGGCAGTACTCAGATTATTGGAACCTACCAGGCCAACAATGGGAAGCAGGGTCAACATGGTCCTGCACATAAACCAGAATCCTTCCGTCCGTTTCTGTGACTTTTCAATCTGCCATGCAAGAAAAAGGATCACCGCAACTTTTGCAAACTCCGATGGCTGAAAAGATAAAGGTCCCAGATTCAGCCATCTCTTTGACCCATTAATTTCCTGTCCGAACAAGAGCACTGCTGTGGAAAGAACCATAGAAAGCAGATATGCAGCCGGCGCCAGTCTGAGAAAGAAATGATAATCCACATTGGAAACTATATACATAGCCACTATTCCCAATGCTGTAGCAAACAACTGTTTCTTAAAATAATAGGCAGAGTCGCCGAAGCGCACTCTGCCATTATATTCACTTGTACTGAACAAAACTGCAAGCCCAAAAAGTGCAAGCAGTACAACCAGTACCAGCATCGTTATATCTTTTTTTGATGTCATCCGGTTCTCTCCAAATCATCTATAGCCTGCCGGCTCAGATCTGTTTTCATCTGCCGGATGACTATAAGCACCTTACTTATAGATATTCTACAGATTTCTTACATATTCCTTAAACATATCTCCACGCTGCTCATAATTATCAAACTGTCCCCAGCTTGCACATGCAGGAGAAAGTAAAACAGCATCACCAGGCTGTGCTTTTTCTGCGCATACCTTTACCGCTTCTTTCAGATCCTCACAGAGGATAATATCGTGAAAACCATGTTTCTCAGCTGCTTCTTTTATCTTTTCTCTGGTCTGTCCGATCAGTACCAGGTAACGGACTTTTCCGTCAAAAGCTTCAATCCATTCATCATAACTTGACTGTTTATCATAACCGCCGCCAATCAGAAGTGTCGGACGATTCATTGCCTGAATTCCTTTGATAGCAGCATCCGGATTAGTTCCTTTGGAATCGTTATAATAAGCAACTCCGTTCTTTTCTGTTACATACTCGATTCTATGTGCAACCGCGGTAAACTCACAGATACTCTTACGGATACTGTCCATGGATACTCCGTCATAATAAGCCATTGCAACAGCAGCCATTACATTCTCAAAATTGTGTTTGCCAAGAAGTTTCAGATCTTCTGTCTTTACTACTTCGATTTCTTTTGCTCCATCCCTGAGAACAATAGTGTTTCCATCCAGATAAATACCCTCATCCAGTTTACGCTCGCTGGAGAAATATACCACTCTCGGAGTCAGATTCTCTCCAAACTTACGAAGTACTTCATCCTCATAATTCAGAACACAGACATCTTCAGTTCCCTGATTCTCAGTGATCAGTTCTTTCACACGAATGTACTCTTCCATTGTATGGTGACGATTCAGATGATCCTCTGTGATATTTAAGATTGCGGATACCTTTGGTGCAAACTCTTCGATTGTTTCAAGCTGGAAACTGCTGATTTCTGCAACAGTTACAGAATTCGGTTTCATTTCCAGAGCTTTGGAAGTATACGGAGTTCCGATATTTCCTACAACAAATACAGACTCACGGGCATCCTGCATGATTTTTCCCAGAAGTGCTGTAGTAGTTGTCTTTCCATTAGTTCCTGTAATGGCAAGTACTTCACCGTCTCCCACTCTGTATGCCAGTTCCACTTCTCCCCATACAGGAAGCCCCTGTTCATAAAAATTCTTCACAATCGGAAGATCCGTCGGTACACCAGGACTCAGGACTACAAGATCAAGGCTCTCCTGTACTTCTTTTGGGAGTTCTCCGGCATATACTTCCACCGGATAAGTTCCATCTGTTTTATGTACAACTGCCTCTTTATCAATTTCTGCATTCCCGTCATAAATAATCGGAGATGCTCCTACTTTTGCAAGAAGGTCAGATGCTCCGATTCCGCTCTTTCCGGAACCGAATACAAGGACCTTTTTTCCCTGTAATTCCATAATAATTTCCTCCTATTACCAGCCCACTGCCGGACTTACAGATATATTTTATATTACAGCGCAAGCAGTGCGATCATGCACATAACAGCTGTAATTACTGAGAACACTGCAACTACACGTGTCTCAGACCATCCGCATAATTCAAAATGATGATGGATCGGTGCCATCTTAAAGATACGTTTGCCATGTGTTGCCTTGAAGTAAGTTACCTGAATCATAACAGAAAGTACCTCGATCAGGTAGATCAAACCTACGATCAGGATAAATAATGGCATCTGCATCACATATGCTGTACCTGCTACAAATCCTCCAAGTGCCAGAGAACCGGTATCTCCCATAAATACTTTTGCAGGATATACGTTAAATAACAGGAATCCCATCAGACTTCCTACAACTGCACAGGTAATCGGTTCAATTCCGGATTTCATTCCGATAGAAACCACAGAGAAGAATACCGCTACGATCAAAGTCACACTGGAAGCGAGGCCGTCAAGACCATCTGTAAAGTTTACGCCGTTTACTGTACCAATCACTGCAAAAAAAAGTACCGGGATTGCCAGCCATCCGAGATTCAGGAAATGTCCGCTCCAGAACGGGATTCTCATTGTCAGAGAAATATCTGTATACTTAACAATATAAAATACAAAGATTGCTGTCAGCACTACCTGAAGAGAGAACTTCTGCCACGGGAGCAGTCCATCTGAACGTTTCAGAACTACCTTCAGATAATCATCCAGAAATCCGATAATTCCAAATCCCAGAGTCAGGAATAATACCGGAATGATCTTCGGATAGTCACCTACATAAAACAACGCAGTAACAGCTGTAGCGATCAGAAAAATCACACCGCCCATTGTAGGAGTTCCGGCTTTCTTTAAGTGGGACTGTACGCCCTCTGTTCTTTCCGTCTGGCCCATCTTCAGTTTCCTAAGAAACGGAATGATGATCGGTCCTAATACAACGCTGATTGCAAACGCGATCAGCACAGGGATTACAACTTGAAATTCCATCTCACACCTCGTTCATTCTTTCGTTTTTTTACTGAAAGTATTTTGATGCTGCCGGCAAAAGTGAACAGCAACATTTTGTCATATTCTTTCAGATTGCTTTTAGTATACGGCTTTTTTGCTTATTTATCAACCCTGGCAGTACGATTTTAACCAATTCCGGAAAGTCCGTCTGATCTGAGTCAAACAGATATTCGCAATTGAAGCAGGAGGCTTACCTGATTCAGTTAAGAACCGCTCAGTTTACTGTGGTATCTTTTTCTATTCCCAGATATGGCAAAATATTTTCGAATATGCTGCGTATTACCGGAGCAGCAATTGTTCCACCATAATAAATCCCCTGCGGATCATGAATGATACATAATCCCAGAACTGTAGGATTTTCCGCAGGTGCAAAACCGAGGAATGAAGAAATATAACGGTTAGCACTTCTGGGAAGTGTCTGTGATGTTGCAGTCTTTCCGCCGATGGAATACCCTTCAATCTTTGCGTTTCTTCCTGAACCCTGAGAGACTACTGTTTCCAATATATTCCTTACTTCTCTGGATGTCTCCTGCGAAACAATTCCCTCCTGTACCGGAAATTCCAGTTTTTCCCCCTGGGTTCCATCCGAATTTAAAACTGCTACTCCAAAATGCGGCGTAACACGTCTTCCTCCGTTGATCAGAGAACTTACTGTTGTTGCCAGCTGAACAGGTGTGATCTGAAAAGACTGCCCAAAAGAAACTGTTGCCAGCTCTACCTCTCCCATATTTTTCTTCTGATGCATGATTGTTCCTGCTTCTCCCGGAAGATCGATACCGGTTTTATTCAAAAGACCAAATTGTCTGAAGTATTGATAATAACGTTCCACGCCAAGCCGGAGTCCTACTTCAATAAACACAGGGTTGCAGGAATTTTGTGCTCCTTCTACGAAATTCTGAGCTCCGTGACCGGTTCTCTTGGCACAATGTATCCTGCGATCCTCTACCAGCTTATATCCCGGACAGTAGAAACGATCGTTTGCAGAGACAACACCTGCTTCCAGTCCAGCGGACATAGTAATAATCTTAAATGTAGACCCTGGCTCATAAGTATCATTCAGACACGGATTGCGCCACATCTGGTTTAACAGATCCTGTTTTCTTTCAGCCTCTGTTTTTTGATCAGTCTCCTGAATTTGTGAATCCTGCGAAGCAGCTGTCTCCTGCACCTGTAAAGCATCAGTCAAAGTAAATGGATCATTCAGGTCAAATTCCGGTACATTTACACATGCATATATTTCGCCGTTCTGTGGATTCATTATGAGTATAGATACTCTCTCTGCCTGTTTTTCTTCCATTACTTTCAGCGCTGCCTGTTGAGCAAATTCCTGAATATTCGCATCCAGACTAAGCAACAAACTTTTTCCCTCCACAGGATCCTCTCTGGTCTCTCCCAGCTTATCAATTTCTACGCCTCTGGCATCTGTAGTTGTTAATATTTTTCCCGGCTCACCTTTTAATATCTCTTCATATTTTACTTCAAGACCTATGATTCCCTGATTATCTCCGCCGGTAAAGCCAATCACCTTGGAGGCCAGACTCCCATATGGATAATAACGTTTATAGTCCTCATCTACTTTCACTCCTGCCAGATTGCTTTCTCTGATCGAATCTCCTACACTTTTCTCCACATTTGTCTTAACCCTTTCTATGGAAGAAACCTTTTCCACACGCTTACGTACTGCTGCTTCGTCCATTCCCAGTTTCTCTGTCAGCATTGCGATTACTTTCTCTGGTTCTTTAATCTGACTGTGAATCACAGATATCGTACAAACAGTCCTGTTGGATGCCAGAACTTTTCCTTTTGCGTCCAGAATCTTGCCGCGTGCTGCCTTAATATCCCGTTCTCTCTCATGGAGATCTTTTGCCTTCTCATAATAATAGTCAGACCGAAAGCACATCAGATACACAAGTCTTCCGATCAACCCCACCATCAGCAGGATGCAGCAGATAAATACCACCCATATTTTCTTCTTATGAAATGTCATATTCTTTTTCATAAAAAATCCCCGCAGAGATTGTCATAATAATATATGACAAATCCCCGCGGGGGTATGTTCTTTATTCCTGTTGAGCCTTTATTCCAGACCTGCCTCTTCGTTAGTGATTCCGTCAGATTCTGCGTTATTGTCCTCCGTAGTCTCTGCTTCATCATCCTCCAGGGGAGCAGGTGCGTCCGGATTGGACACCGCATCTCCTGAAGCATCTGCTTCTGTGCTTCCTGAACCGGCAACCAGGTTTGTAGACATCTTATAATTACCGCTATCGTCCAGAATATGGTCACCGTTAGAATCCAGCAGATATCCATTTTCATCGATTCTGTTTCCATCCCAGTCGATCAGATTACCGTCTGCATCTACCAGATTACCGTCACTGTTCAGTGAACTGCTTGACGTCGTGCTCTTTAAGTGACCTTTGAAACCTTCCCACAACTCGGTTTCCGGTACCGTTCCGTTTTCAGCTTCATCTGGTGTTACATTCAGATACGGCAGAAGTTCGGAAAGAATTCCCTGTGCGATATACTGTGCGTAAGTACTGTTGGCCTGATCATCTACATTCGGCTCATCTACTACCACATAAATCACAACTGCCGGATCATCTACTGGTGCAAATCCGATAAAAGAAACCAGATACTTGCCGTTTCCTCGAGGATATTTTTCGGCTGTACCTGTTTTTCCGCCTGAACTGTAACCCTGTACTTTTGAATGACGGCTGGTACCCTGCTGTACACTTAATTCCATGTAACTTCGAATATCACTGGAAATTGCAGATGAAATTGTCTGTTTCAGGAGCGTTGGTGTAATAGTCTTTACTGTTCCTCCACTGCTGTCAAGAATTTTGGTAACCAGATGCGGCTGATAATAATATCCTCCATTGATAACAGAGCTCATAGCATTGATTTCCTGGATCATAGTAGACGTAAATCCCTGACCGAATGTAGAACACGCAAGCTCTGTCTCTCCCATAGAATCCTTTGTATGAATAATACCAGTGCCTTCATTTGGAAGATCAATTCCGGTTCTGGTTCCAAAGTTAAAGAGACTTTGTGCTTTGATAAACTGTGTAGCTCCCATTTTGGCACCGATCTGCATCATAGCGTCATTACAGGAATTGGCAATTACCTCACCCAGTGTCTCAGTCCCGTGTGCATCCGGATATACTGCACACTTAATCATGGTATCACCAAAAGTCTGCGCACCGTCACATACGAATGTATCAGTTTCCTGTATTGCACCTTTCTCAAGTGCAGATGCCATAACAATCGGTTTCACAACAGACCCCGGCTCATAAGCATCTGTAACACAGAAGTTACTCCACATACCGTTTAGTGCATCCACAGTCTCCTCGTCATTCATTGCCTTAATCTCGTCTTCAGAATATACATTTGAAAGATCTCGCGGATTATTCAGATCATAACGATCGCCTCCATCCATAGCAATAATCTCACCTGTTGACGGATTTTCGACAATAACACCTATGTTCTTGGCTCCCATAGCTTCCTTAAAACCATTAACATATTTCTCAACGATCTGCTGAGCACCGATATCAAGACTGGTCTGAATGCTCTTGCCGTTTACTGCAGCAATGATAGTCTGTTCCACATCAGAATCATTATTGATGTAACCATACTGTCTTCCGTCTACACCGGTAAGAGTACTGTTGTAATATCCTTCCAGTCCGATATCAGCAACATCTCGATCCAGAGTAAAACCTATCGTATCACATGCAGTTTCATTGAATGGATAGCTCCTCAGGTAATCCTCTTCAAACCAGATACCTTTTATATTAGCTCTCTCTTTTGCCTGTTCAGCGGTAAGTCCGGAATCCTCATCTTCCGCCACGTATTTTTCAAATTCTTTCTTCTGATCCATAGGTAACTGTTTCATCAATATCTGATACTGGCTCTGACTGGTTCGCGAATCTGACAGAAGTGAACGTACCGTTTCTTCATCAATTCCCAGCTGTTCATTTAATGCACGTATCGTCGGTTCTACATAATCACTGTCCGAATTTACAGTTTTACAATCCAGGATCACATTATAAACCTTATTGCTGGTTGCAAGTATATTCCCATTCTTATCGTAAATATCGCCTCTCTTGGCTGGCAGAACCTGGCTTTCATATTTTTGCTGTGCCTGGCTTAATACCTGTTTCTTGTATTTGCTGCCACTTATTGCATTAATATAAGTAATTCTTACTATTAATACTACTAAAGCCAGTAACACTATCGTAAATAGCATTACCAGCTTTTTTTTCATGTTATAATTTATTTTTCTCTGTGGTCTCTTCTGACCTTTTTTTCTTGTATTGCTCAATTAATCACCTACTTTGAATCTGGTATATCCTGATACTGTCTCACATAGCTGTTTCCGGATGTAGAATAGGTTACTGTCTGATCGTCTGACGGATATTTCATTCCCAATCGTCCTAATGCTGTCTGTTTAATCTGGTTCAGATCTATATTAGATGTTACCTGGCTGTAATATGCGTCATTATCTTCTTTTAAATTTGCCAACTCCTCCTCAAGGGATGCAACAGTACTCATCTTAGCTGTAATTTCCGACTTATACTGAAGATATTTTACAGAGCAAAACAAAATCGCTGCGCATACAACTACAAGAAACACAACAAATCCCCAGTTCATAGCTGTGGCTTTCTGCCTGTTTCTCTGCGCTGCTTTACTCAGCTCATGCTTTTGCTTCTGTACCGGCTGTGCCTGCACTCTGCGGTTTCGATTAGTCTGCGTTCCCGGATGCTGTCTTTCTGGCTGTCTCGTCCTCTCCGGAACTTCTGCAAGGCGTCTGACCGTGTTTCCTTCAACGTACATTCCTCTGTTTACTCTAGCATTGGTTCTGCTTCTTCTTGCTGTTTCAGTCCTGGTCGTCTTCGCCATTTCATGCCTCACTACTAATTACAATACTCTCTCAAAAATTCTAAGCTTTGCACTCTTGGAACGCGGGTTCTCTTCCATTTCCTTCTCCCCGGGAAGAACCGGTTTCCTTGTAATCACTTTACCTTTTGATTTCTTTCCGCATACACATACCGGAAAGTCTGGCGGACAGGTACAAGGATTCTCATTCTTTCTGAAAATCGTCTTAACAATCCTGTCTTCCAGTGAATGGAAAGTAATGATGCAAAGTCTTCCGCCGTCATCAAGGATGTCGATCATTCCATCCAGTGACTCTCTCAGTACATCAAGTTCTCTGTTGAGTTCAATGCGGATTGCCTGGAATGTCCTCTTCGCCGGATGCCCTGACTTCACCTGCATTTTCATCGGAATAGATTCCCTGATGATCTCAGTGAGTTCTCCGGTCGTAGTGATCGGCTTCACCTGTCTGGCTGCTACAATATGCTTTGCAATATTCTTTGCAAATTTATCTTCACCGTAATCACGAATGATACGATATAACTCTTTCTCTTCATAACCATTGACAATGTCACTGGCTGTCTGTGTCTGGCGCTGATCCATGCGCATATCCAATGGTGCATCTACTCTGTAAGTAAATCCACGTTCTTCATTATCAAGCTGATAGGAAGATACCCCTAGATCAAGGAGAATCCCGTCGACTTTATGGATGCCTCTTGCTGCCAGTTCCTGTACCATGTAACAATAATTGCTGCGAATGATCGTCGCCTGTTTATAGGGGGCTAACCTCTCACTCGCAGCAATTATCGCATCCTGGTCTTGATCTATGCCAATAAATCTCCCCTTGGCAGAAAGTTTCCTGCATACCTCACCGGCATGCCCTGCACCTCCTAAAGTACCATCCACGTAGATTCCGTCCGGTTTGATATCCAAACCTTCAATGGTCTCTTCCAGTAATACAGATTTGTGTTTAAATTCCATCTCCGTCTCCTGTCTGGATTTACTTTGCAAGATACTTCAAACGAGACCTGTCAGATTGTGATTCCCATGTCCTGCATGCTCTCTGCAATGCTGTCCATGTCATCATAATCACAGATCTCATTCCATTTTTCTTTGCTCCAAACTTCAATTCTGTTCAGATTACCTGTCAGAACCACATCTTTCTCCAGACCGGCAAATTCGCGCAGTGTCTGCGGTACAAGGATTCGTCCCTGCCTGTCCAGTTCACATGTAGTTGCTCCAGCTACAAAGAATCGTGAAAAAGTTCTGGCATTTTTATTTGTAAGTGGTAAAGATCTGAGCTTCATTTCAAAGGATTCCCATTCATCCATCGGATAAATGTAAAGACAGCCATCAAGCCCTCTTGTCAGAACAAACTCTTCCCCTAAGAGCTCCCTGAATTTAGAAGGAATGATCAGACGCCCCTTCGCGTCGATCGTGTGGTTATACTCTCCCATGAACATGTTACTCACCTACTCTCGCAAAATCTGAATCTCCCCTTCAGATTTCTCAGGTGGTAATGGACTCTGCCGTTATTCCCCACTCACCACCACTATTCACCACTTTCTACCACTTATGTGCTTATTCTAAACTATTTAGGGTGAAAAAACAAGGGTCTGAAAAATTTTTTTTAAATTTAGAACTCTGTTAACATTTATGAAACATACTTATTTTACAGCAAAAATGGGACAATTATACAAAAAAGTGGGTTGAAATCCCACTTTCAACCCACTTCGCTTTTATATATACTGTTTTGTTACTGGTCTTCCTCTGAATTTGTGGGAGATTTTCCCACATGATGTCTCCACTGCTCCGAAATGTGTGCATATTCAGAATCTTCCCAATTTAACATTTCGTCCGGTTCTTCCTTTGCTTTCTGTCCGGATTTCTTCGACTTAACTGTCTCTTCGAAATCTCCAGGCATCTGATTATGTTCGGATTCTGCACCCACAGTGTTTTCTGTCTGAACATTTTCTTCATACTGAAGTTCTGTATCTGACTCTCCATTCACTTCTGTCTGCACTGCATTCTGTGCGTCTTTTCCTTTTTCATAGATGTCACTATGTGCAGTCTCCTGCCGGGCATCTATAAGTGCTCTTCTTCGCCTGCGTATAGCCGCTCTCTTCTGTGCCATTACCCCACGCACAACTACCATCGGTGCACAGATTACAAACAACACTGCAGAAATCACCAATGAAATTCCAATCTTTGTTCCCGGAATATAAAGTTTATCTGTCCTGCACCATTCAAAGAAAAACCTTCCAAGCCCATAACCTGCCAGATAAATCATGAACAGCTCGCCTTCATATCTCTTCTTCCTGCGAAGTGCAAGAAGCAAAAGGAGCAGGAACAGACACCACAGACTCTCATAAAGAAAGACCGGTTGAACCTGAATATAAGAAACCCCATCGATTGTCATTAGATTATCTCTCATGCTTCCCGAAACTTCTCCGGAGCGAACCGCTGAAATCGGAAGCTGCATTGCCCATGGCAGATTTGTGTATTCGCCAAAAGATTCTCTGTTAAAAAAATTCCCCCAACGCCCTATCATCTGCCCAAGAAGTATTCCAAGACTTGCAGTATCTGCTATTTTCCAGAAATTCAGCTTTGCGATCCGGCAGAATATCGCAGCAGCAAGAAATCCAGCCAGCAGCCCGCCATAAAATCCATAACCGCCATTTCTAAGATCCAGAACCGCTCTCAGATTTTCTCTGTAAAGCTCCCAGGAAAAGATAACATAAAACAATCTGGATCCTACAACAGAAACCAGCAGAGAAACAATCATCATATCAAGATATTTATTCTGATTTTCGTTGTTTCGTTTTGCTTCCAGTGTCACCATTCCCATTCCCAGAAGCGCACCAACTGCAATCAATATCCCATATATGGTAAATTCCATCCCAAATATCTGAAATGACCGGGGCACATAAGATAAAATCAGATTAAGACTCGGAAAACGTATCGACATTTCCATATATCACCTGTTTATCATACATTGAATCGGAATAAAATTACGTCTCCATCCTGTACAATGTATTCTTTACCTTCCATTCTTACAAGACCTTTCTCTCTGGCACCTGCATAAGAACCGCAATCCAGAAGATCCTGATAATTAACAACTTCAGCTTTGATAAATCCTCTTTCAAAATCTGTGTGGATCTTGCCAGCTGCCTGTGGAGCTTTTGTTCCAATCTTAATAGTCCATGCTCTTGTCTCATCCTCACCGGAAGTAAGAAAGCTCATAAGTCCAAGGAGATGATAGCTTGCCTTTACCAGTTTCTCAAGTCCGGATTCTGTAAGTCCCAGATCCTCAAGGAACATCTTCTTTTCATCATCATCCAGTTCTGAGATTTCTTCTTCGATTTCTGCACAGATTACAAAAATTTCACTGTTCTGCTCTGCTGCATATTTGCGAACTGCCTGTACATGTTCATTACTTGCACCATCGTCTGCCAGATCATCTTCTGCAACGTTTGCTGCATAGATCACCGGTTTCCATGTGAGCAGATTGTAAGTAGCCATCCACGCTTCTTCGTCTTCATTTTCCAGTTCCATTGTGATAGCCATTTTGCCATCTTCCAGATGAGCTTTTACTTTCTGAAGGAAATCAAGTTCCTTGGCAGCTTCTTTGTCCATACGGGCAGTCTTAGTTACTTTTGCAATTCTTCTCTCAAGAATCTCAAGGTCAGAGAATACCAGTTCAAGGTTAATAGTTTCAATATCACGAAGAGGATCGATGCTTCCATCTACATGAATAACATTGGAATCCTCAAAGCAGCGTACAACATGAACGATAGCATCTACCTCACGGATATTTGCAAGGAACTGATTTCCAAGCCCTTCACCTTTAGATGCACCCTTTACAAGTCCTGCAATATCTACAAACTCGATCACAGCAGGTGTCACTTTTTTAGAATGATAGAAATCTCCCAGAAGTTTCAGTCTTTCATCCGGCACAGTAACAACACCCACATTCGGATCAATGGTACAGAACGGATAGTTTGCTGATTCTGCTCCTGCCTTCGTTAATGAGTTAAATAATGTACTTTTTCCAACGTTTGGTAATCCAACTATTCCAAGTTTCATCTTTCTCTATATCTCCTTTAAATGTATTGATTTTACGGTGTTTTTCAGATACTCCTTAAGCTCGGGTGTACCACTTAGCAATCCATTCCCGTCAGCAGCCCAAGCAATGTTCCTCTTTCAAAATACTTTCATCATTTTATCATAACCATTTGTGATGTGCAAGGTCACTGTTTCTCCTGTACACAGGTTACTATTTACTGATTACTGTTCACTCCGTACCCAGTAATACGCTTGGCGATGCAGAAATTCTATCGTCTCAGGCAATCTGGAATGAATTTTCACATCGTTACCGAAAACAGAGTTAACAATAACAAGTATATTGTCAGTCTCGGGACATAATCATCAACAAGGATCCTGATTCATACGTTACCTTTGCAATTTCACTACTGATCTCATTGCTTACAGTAAGTCCGCTGTCTGCAGCTGTCAGATGGTATTCATTTAACGAATATTTAAATCCTTCCAGCGTCAGGCCCGTTACCTCTCCGCCCAGTGAAAAAAATGATACATATTTCCCAAACTGTTCAGATTTCTTAAGAACTGTCCCACTTGGAATCAGTTTCATATAATTATAGCGATCAAGAAGTGTTACTGATGCCCTCTGTTTTTGTGCCAGAACAAGAAGTCCAAAATTGGCCATCAGGTGATCCACTCTTTTTCCAGTCACCCCAAGAATAACTATCTCTTTTGCCCCGGTACGAATCGCATAGTTCATTGCAGACTGCGTATCTGAATCATCTTTCTCTGGTCTCAGACGAATAACATCTATGTCTTTTGGCTTTTTTTCAAATTCTTTCTGAATTTTCCAGTTTGTCATCCCACCATAAGGAATTTCACTGTCTGCTTTGTTTCTATCCGAAATTTCCAGAAATTCTTTTCCGTCTTCTGACAGACTGTCAAAATCTCCGATCACTACATCCGGCATAATCCGACAATCCAGAAAGAATTCCAGGCCTCTGTCTGCTGCAATAAGACGTATATTTTCTTCCCTACATTTTTCTGTATACTTTTTCAAAAAATCGAGGGCAAAATCACACTGGATATCGCCCCCGCTTACAATTATTGTATCTATCATGCTATTCCTCAGTCAAGTGTTCTTATAATTTCATCCATCTTCTCTCTGGCATGCTTTACATTTGCTTCCAGATCACCGTTGAATACATAAGAACCAGCCACCAGCAGATTCGCTCCTGCTGTCAGTACTGTCTCCATTGTTTCATCATTGATGCCTCCGTCTACCTGAACATCTACATTCAGGTTCTCAGCATCAATCAATTCTCTTACTTCTCTGATCTTTTCTGTACATTCATCCATATATTTCTGTCCACCAAATCCCGGCTGTACAGTCATGATCAGAACCATATCCACATCCTCAAGCATATGACTGATGTCATTTACCGGTGTAGCAGGTTTGATAGAAATGCCTACTTTTACCCCTGCTTCACGAATCTGCTCAATAGTTCTCTCAATATCCTCACATGCCTCTGCATGAACAGTAATGGAATCTGCACCACATGCAACAAAATCCCTGATATATCTTTCAGGTTCTGTAACCATAAGATGTACATCAAAGAACATCTTAGATTCCTTCCTGATAGATTTAATCACCGGCATACCAAAAGAAATACTTGGCACAAAATCACCGTCCATGACGTCAATATGGAGCCACTCGACCCCCTCTTTTTCCAAAGTCTTGATCTGTTCGCCCAAACGGTTAAAATCTGCCGACAAAATAGAAGGGCACAACTGATACATAATTAGAATCTCCTTTTCTCTTTTAATTCATTATAAAGTCCTAAATAATCTTCATACCTGAGCTGGCTGATCTTATGCTCTGCCAACGCTTCCTTTACACCACAGTCCGGCTCATGGATATGTCTGCATCCCTGAAACCTGCACTGATCTTCATACTTACGAAACTCCGGAAAATAATCTTTAAGTTCCTGTTCTTCAATATCTGTCAGATACAGGGAAGAAAATCCCGGTGTATCCATCAGATAAGTATCATGTCCTACCGGAATCACCTGCGAATGACGTGTAGTATGTTTTCCACGTTTCAGTTTCTTACTGATTTCCCCTGTCTCCATCTGTACATTTTCCTGCAATGCATTGGTAATAGAAGACTTTCCCACACCCGAAGGTCCGGCAACTACTGTTGTCTTTCCACTAAGGATTTCACGAATCTCATCTAATCCCTCATTATTAAATGTACTGGAAAAGATTACGTGATATCCGCAGCTCTCATAAGTTTCGGATAAAAGCTCCAGATCTTTCTGTGTTGCCAGATCCTTTTTGTTAAAACATATAACTGCCGGAACATTCTCCTTTTCCATCATGATCAAAAAGCGATCCAGCAGCATGAAATTCGGTTTTGGATTCTCCATCGCAAAGATTACAAAAGCCTGATCCACATTGGCAACCGCCGGGCGAATCAGCGAATTTTTTCTCGGAAGGATGGCAGTCACACTGCCCTCCTTCTCATTTTCATCCAAAATTTCAATTTCTACATTATCCCCCACAAGAGGTTTCTGTTTATCTTTTCTGAATATTCCCTTAGCTTTGCATTCATAAATCTCATCATTCTCTGCATAAATGTAGTAAAATCCTGCAATGCCTTTAATTATCTTTCCCTGCATGAACTACTCTGCCTTAGCAAATGTAATAGAGTAATTTCCAAGTTCCTGATAAGTTCCGTTAACCTGTTCGGACAGATACAAAGTACCTTCACTGATACCAGGTGCTCCTGTAATATCCAGATCATATGGGAACTGTATTGTCTGATCCTCCAGAACTACAGACGCTGTCGGTGTTCCGTTTACATTCTGAACCAGTTCTAGACGCACCGGACCTCCTGTATATCCGGTCGGAGTATTCAGAGTCTGTGTACATTTCCATACTTCTCCGGCTGCTACAGCTGCACTGTTATCTGTAGATGTGTTATCAGCAGTCTGAGTTGCGCTGTCTGCTGCCGCAGATTCAGTACTCTGTACAGCTGCAGGGTCCTGATCTCCTGTACTTACAGTAATCACAACATTAACTGTATCCGGATCCTCCCAGTTTCCCGCTTCCGGTTCCTGCGCAATTACTTCTCCGGCTGCTACTTCTGTGCTCATTTCCTCTTTTACTTCTACATTAAGGAATTTACCAAAAGTAGTGATCGCGTCGTTCTTTGTCATCCCCACAACACTTGGAACTTCTACGCTGTTGCCATAGTCAACTCCACGGCTGACAACCAGTGTAATGGTATCTCCGGCTGAAACAGATGATCCGGCATCCGGAGTTGTAGAATATGCATATCCCGGATCAACGATCGGGGTACCATCATCGTTCAGTTCACTGTATTCTTTCTGAACCGTAACATTTAATCCCATATCCTCCAGAGTCTGCTGTGCATCCACTCCTGTCTGTCCGTCCACATCAGGAACTGTGATCTGCTGTGCACCCTTACTGATATAATATTTGATAGTAGTATACTGCTCTACTTTGCTTCCTTTAGGAATATCCTGTGAAGAAATGGTTCCCTTGGCCTGAGTAGAAGCTTCTTCTCCCATTGGCTGAATACCAAGTTTCATATCTTTTGTGATATTCTTTGCTTCATCCTCTGTCTTACCTAACAGATCCGGTACTGTTACCATTCCATCGTCTGCATCTGAAGTATTGGTCTGTTCTGTCTTTGTCTTGGCTTTGTCACTGCCTCCGATCAGTCCAGACGCCTTGCCTGCAACAAAAATGATCGCAACTAAAATTATAACTCCCAGTAACAGCATCGCAATAGTCAGTCCGTGACCACCACGTTTCTTTGTTTTCTCTTTTTTTGATGATTTCTTTCTGTGTTTCTTTACTTCAGGTTCATCATCATAATCCGTCTCATTAATCTCCTCTTCCAGAGACTCTGCTTCTGATTTGGAAATCTGTTTCGGCATATGCTTGATCTCGCCAAGTTCCTTGTCCGAGATCACAACTGTTTTTGCCTCGTTATCTACAGATGTCAATGTTACAAAATCACCCTGCGGATCGATCAAAGAATGCTTCAGGTCTGCAATCACATCCTCCATATTCTGATAGCGGCGATCCACACTCTTTTGTGTACATTTCAGGATGATCTGCTCCAGGCTATGCGGCAGGTCCTCTGCAAACACACTCGGTGGAACCATCTCTTCCTGCAAGTGCTTAATAGCGATTGCTACTGTTGTATCTCCGTCAAACGGAACTTTTCCCGTAACCATCTCATACATGGTAATACCAAGCGAATAGATATCACTCTTCTCATCGCTATATCCGCCACGAACCTGTTCCGGAGAACTGTAATGAACAGATCCCATTACGTTTGAACTTATTGTATTGGAAGAAGCAGCCCTTGCAATACCAAAATCAGTTACCTTAACTTTACCATCCATGGAAATGATTATGTTCTGAGGTTTTACATCTCTGTGCACAATACCATGGCTATGAGCAGCCTCCAGTCCCATAGATACCTGAATTGCAATACTTGTTGCTTCTTTTACCGAAAGTCTTCCTTTTTTGGATATATATTCCTTAAGAGTAATTCCCTCGATCAATTCCATAACAATGTAGTAAACTCCATTGTCGTCTCCTACATCAAATACATTTACAATATTGGGATGCGTCAGAACTGCAGCTGCCTGAGCTTCACTTCTGAACTTACGGATAAACGTCGTATCCTCCCGAAATTCCGGCTTAAGAACTTTTACAGCAACAAACCGATTCAGCTTATGGTCTTTTGCCTTGTATACGTCCGCCATTCCGCCGGTACCTATTTTTCCTAATATCTCATAGCGTTCAGCTATGATCATTCCAGTCTTTAACATGCTTTCACCTCATTTGCGAATGGTTCTATCAATACAATTGCAATATTATCCTTGCCGCCGTTGCGGTTCGCTTCTCTGATAAGTATTCTGCCCTTTTCGTCCAGATCTGTATCAGTATCAGTAATAATTTCCTGCAGCTGTCTGTCCTCAACCATATTGCTAAGTCCATCTGAACACATCAGAACCACATCTCCGGGTTCCAGTTTCAGGTCAAAGAAATCAATATCTACTGTTCTCTCCGCTCCGAGCGCCCTTGTGATGATATTCTTCTTAGGATGCTTTCTGGCCTGTTCTGCATCAAGCTCGCCCATCCTTACCATCTCCTGCACTAATGAGTGATCCTTTGTTATCTGCTGAATCTGTTCTCCAATCACATAAAGTCTACTGTCACCTACATTTGCCACATAAGCGTAATGCCCCACAATTGTGGCTGCTACCATCGTAGTTCCCATTCCTCTCAGCTTCTCATCCTGCTGGGCCTGCATAAGAATCTCAGTATTCACACATTCAATGGCATGACGGATTACTTTAACAGGATTGAAATCCGCATCGTGACGAATTTCTTCTACCATGGATGTGACTGCATGAGATGATGCATAATCACCAGCATTATGTCCGCCCATCCCGTCAGCAACAACAAACAGATTCGGAAGATTTCCAACCGGGTCAGCAGAAGCAAATACATAATCCTGATTCATCTTTCGCTTCTGCCCGACATCAGTAGCTGAATATATCCTCATGTCAATTCTCGCTTTCTGTTTTTTCCATATAACTTTTTCTCAACTGTCCACAGGCACCGTCTATATCGCTGCCCATTTCTCTTCTAATAGTAACATTAATTCCACATTTTTCAAGTTTTATTTTAAAATTCTCCACAGCCTGTCGTGTAGACCTTACGTAGGAACGTTCCTTGATCGGATTCACGGGAATCAAGTTTACGTGGCAGTTTATATCCCTGATTCTGCCGGAAAGTTCCCTGGCATCTTCATCACTGTCATTTACTCCAGCAACCAAACTGTACTCAAAAGTAATCCTGCGTCCTGTCTCTTCAAAATAATGCCGACATGCCTCCAGCACCTCATCCATGCTGTATTTGTTTGCAATTGGCATCAGTTCCCGGCGCTTTACATCATTTGGTGCATGCAGAGAAAGCGCCAGTGTCATCTGAAGCTTCTCTTTTGAAAGATCATAGATCTTTGGTACAAGTCCGCATGTAGATACAGTCAGATTCCTCTGACTGATATGAAGTCCGCCATCCTCTGTCAGGATATGTATAAATCTCAACAGATTTTCATAATTATCCAGAGGTTCTCCGGTTCCCATCACTACCACATTCGATACTCTTTCTCCTGTCATAGACTGAATCCTGTAGATCTGGTCCAGCATCTCTGAAGGCAGAAGGCATCTGGTCAGTCCGCCAATAGTGGATGCACAGAATCTGCATCCCATGCGGCATCCTACCTGTGAAGAAATGCAAACAGAATTTCCATGTTTATATCTCATCAAAACACTTTCGATCACATTTCCGTCACTGAGACGAAACAGATATTTCTGTGTACCGTCAATCTTAGATGTCTGCACATCCACCATTTCCAGTGCTGTGATCGGATATTCCTTCAGCTTCTCCCTCAGACTCTTAGAAAGATTGGTCATCTCATCATAAGAAGTAACAAGGTGTTCGTGCAGCCAGCTGTAAATCTGTTTTGCACGAAATGGCTTGTCTCCCAGGGAAATCATCAGTTCTTTTAATTCATCGATTGTCATTGACTTAATATCTGTCATTATTTATTTTCTCCTGAATTTCGCAATAAAGAAGCCATCTGTTTTGTTTATTCCCGGCAAAAGCTGGAGATACCCAAGAGCTGTTGTCTCTGAATGCAGTTCCTCCGGCAGATATGGATCAATGCTTTCCAGTTTAAACGGATGATTATTCATGAACCACATCATATTCTCTTCATTCTCTTCTTTCGCAATAGTACAGGTACTGAATACCAGAGCTCCTCCCGGTTTTACATACTCTGCTGCCCGGTCCAGGATTGTTCTCTGAAGTATCACGATTTCTTCCTGTTTCTGCTGAGTCACTCTGTATTTAATCTCAGGCTTCTTACCGATGACTCCGTATCCGGAACATGGAACATCAGCAATCACAATGTCTGCCTTCAGTTCTGAATCTACATCAAACACAGTAGCATCCATTACCCTTGCCTGGACATTAATAGAATCTGTTCTGTGAATGTTCTCCTCTATCATATCAACCTTATACTGACTAATATCTCTGGCATCCACAGTTCCGTAATCGCCCATCTTGTCACCAACATGAAGACTCTTTCCGCCCGGTGCCGCACACATATCTATAATGTAGTTTCCCTTCTGTGGGTTTGCTATCTCCGCAACAAGCATGGAACTGACATCCTGCACCTGAATCTTGCCCTGGATAAAAGCATCCAGAGCCAGAATATGGTTATAATTAGAAATCTCATACGCATATGGCAGATACGGTGCAGGTTTTACCTCTACCCCCTGGTCAACAAGGCTCTGGTAAATTTCCTCCTGAGAAAATTTGTGCGTTCTGCAACGCACAGTGATAGGTTTCTCCTCAAGAAAAGCGGCCAGGATTTTCTCTGTCTTTTCCTCGCCATAGTCCTCAAGCCAACGTTTTACCAATGGCTCAGGCATAGAATATCTGACAGATAAATATTTGACCAGATTTTCCTCTTTTGATGGCAATTCCAGATTCTTGCATTCTCTGGCAATGGTACGCAGCACTCCGTTAACAAACGGTTTCAGATTATAAAAACCTTTTCTCTGTGCCAGCTTCACTGCTTCATTGCATACTGCACTGTCCGGTACACTGTCCATAAATTTAATCTGATATACTGCACTTCTCAGGATTTCCCTGATAGCAGGCTTCATTTTGTCTACAGTTACTTTTGAATAAGAATCAATAATATAATCTATTAAAATCCGATATTCCAGTGTTCCTTCACAGACTCTTGTGATAAAAGCTCTCTCTTGTCTTGGAAGGAACTGATACTTGGAAAGTGCATTACGAATTGCAATATGGCTGTGCTTTCCCTCTTCTTCGATTTCCAGTAATATCTGTAATATCAGTTCTCTGGTATTTATTCCATTAGTCACGGTCTCTTCCTCCGGCCAGTATGATCAGTCTTAAAAGCTGCAGAATAGATGATGCAAGTGCTGCCACATAAGTAAGGGCTGCTGCTGTAAGAACTTTCTTTGCGCTTTTTACTTCATCAGTTCCAAGCATGCCTGAACTTCCCAGCATCTTCAGTGCTCTTGCAGAGGCATTAAACTCTACAGGAAGAGTCACAAGCTGAAAAAGAACAGCAAAGCTGAACAGCAGAATTCCCAGTGTCAGCAACGGACGAATAGAAAGGATCAGTCCTGCCAGAAATAATGGCCAGGAAAGAGTTGAACCGATATTCGCCACAGGTACAATTGCTGAACGCAGATTCAGCGGCACATAATTCTGCGCATCCTGAATGGCATGTCCACATTCATGAGCTGCCACCCCAATGGCTGCCACAGAAGTTCTGTCATATACATCCTGTGAAAGAGCCAGCTGCTTATTTCTCGGATCATAATGGTCTGTCAGGCTTCCGGAGATCGGTACGACTGTAACATCCGTAATTCCTGCCATATGAAGGATCCTTCTGGCAGCCTCAGCCCCAGTAAGTCCGGACGCACTTCGTACTCTGCTGTAAATTGAAAATGTGCTCTTTACTCTTGCGGAAGCAGCCATAGACAGTATCATTCCAATAATCAGAAGAAAATAAGTAGGGTCAAAATAGTATCCGTACATCTAATCACTCCTTATGATCTGTAAAACATGTTCCTTTTTCAATATGATATCCTCGCAGAAAAGCCTCTGTATCCATTCTTTTCTTACCTTCCAACTGCACTTCTGTAAGAATCAATGTTCCTTTTTCACAGGCTACATGAATTCCTTCTTTATCTGTAAGAAAAACAGTTCCGGGAATTGCGTCCGTCTGTTCCCCGCTGACCTTGCATTTCCACACTTTTAAAGTCTTTCCGTTAATAAAAGTATAAGCACTCGGCCATGGATTCATTCCTCGTACAAGACGTTCCAACTCCTCTGCCGGTTTACTAAAATTCATCAGTCCCATCTGCTTGGTGATCATTGCCGCATAGGGTGTCGGACTCTCTTCCGGCTGTTTTTCACGTTCTGCAGTTCCCTGTTCGATAGACGGAAGTGTCTTGATCAGTAATTCCGCACCTGCCTGTGCAAGCTTACCAAACAGGCTTCCTCCTGTTTCATCCTGTGCCAGAGGAATAATGATCTTGGAGATCATGTCACCTGTGTCAAGTCCCTCTCCCATCTGCATGATCGTAACACCGGATTCCTTTTCTCCGTCAATTACTGCCTGCTGGATTGGTGCCGCACCTCTGTACTTCGGCAGAAGTGATGCGTGAATATTAATACATCCAAACTTCGGAAGCTCCAGGATCTCTTTCGGAATGATCTGACCAAACGCAGCAACAATAATAATGTCCGGATCAATCTCTTTTAAAGTTTCCAGAAATTCTGGATTTTTTCTTACTCTCTGCGGCTGATATACAGGAATCTCATGCATAAGAGCCTCTTCTTTAACAGGAGTCGGAAGTAAAGTCTTGCCTCTTCCCTTTGGTTTATCAGGCTGAGTAACTACTGCAGCAACTTCATATCCGGCTTCGATCAGTGCATGTAACGGCGGCACTGCGAAATCCGGTGTCCCCATAAATACTGTTTTCATATATAGGATATCACCTCTTCTTTCTGTTGTATCTTTCCACTAATATATTCAACATATGATATCAAAGTCCAAAAACTATACGTACTATTCTTCATCCTCATCATAGGATACATGGTGAAGTTCACCTTCTACCAGTTCTGTATACATATGTCCGTCCAGATGATCCAGTTCATGACAGAAGGCACGTGCAAGAAGTCCTTCTCCTTCATATACAACTTCATCCATATCTTCATTCAGTGCCTTTACCTTTACATAATTCGGCCGTGTTACCTGTCCTGCCATTCCCGGAACGCTTAAACATCCCTCATCTCCTGTCTGCTCGCCGGATGTCTCAAGAATCTCAGGATTGATCAGTACGATCGGTCCTTCCCCTATATCGATCACAACAATACGTTTCAGGATTCCTACCTGTGGTGCAGCAAGACCAACACCCATTGCATCATACATGGTGTCAAGCATATCTGTAATCAGATCATGGATACGTGGTGTCATTTTGTCTACCGGTCTGCTGACTTTTGTAAGTACTTCGTCGCCTTCTACTCTGATTGTTCTAAGTGCCATTTCTTTCTTCTCCTTTTCTCTAACTGAAATCAAACTGTATATACATTTTCCGGAAACCGGAATTTATCTCTATGTATTTTTCAAGCTGGTCCTTGATTTTGACCAATACCTGATAATCTTCATGTTTTAAATAAATGACCTGTCTGTAAATATCTTTTACCTTTCCGACTGCAGCATATGCCGGCCCTATTACATGTAAATCATTTCCTTTATAAATTCTCTGAATGTACAATTTCAGGTAATGCATCGCCTGCACCAGGCTTTCGTCCTCCGGCCCTGATCCCAGAACAGCCAGCATATGAGAAGCAGGGGGATAATCAAGAAGCATCCTGTAACTCATCTCTTCTTCATAAAATGCCTGATAATCCTGTACCGCAGCTGCCTGGATACTGTAGTGATCCGGATGATAGGTCTGTATCACAGCCTCTCCTGGCTTATTCCCGCGCCCTCCCCGTCCTGCAGCCTGACACAGAAGCTGAAAAGTACGTTCTGAGCACCTGTAATCCTCTGCGTTCAGCGAAAGATCTGCTGCAATCACTCCTACAAGTGTTACATCCGGAAAGTCATGTCCCTTGACGATCATCTGGGTTCCGATCAGTACATCGGCATCGTGAGCTGCAAAAGATGCAAGAATCCTCTCATAACTGCCTTTTGTTCTGGTGGTATCAAAATCCATTCTGAGAGTCCGGATCCCTGGAAAAGATTCCCGCACAACTTTCTCTATCTGCTGTGTCCCTGCCTTAAATCCTCCAATATAAGGCGATCCGCATACAGGACAGGATTGTGGCTTTCTTGTTTCATATCCGCAATAATGGCATAACAATCTGTCATTATTATGCTCTGAAAGTGAAACATCACAGTGTGGACATTTCATAACATGACCACAGGAACGACAGGAAACAAACCCAGCATACCCTCGTCGGTTCAGAAACAGCATTACCTGCTCCTTTTTCTCAAATCTGGTCTTCATCTTTTCTCTTAATTCCCGACTCAGAACAGAACGATTTCCTGCTTTTAATTCCTCTCTCAGATCTACAACCGAAACCTGCGGCATGGGCCTGCTTCCATATCTTGCATTCAATCTGACCAGACCATAATTCCCCCGCATTGCCTGACTGTAAGCTTCCATAGAAGGCGTCGCAGATCCCATAACTACTTTTGCATGCTCCAGAATGCTCCTTTGTACAGCAGTCTCCCTTGCATGATAACGGGGACTGTTTTCACTTTTGTAACTGGGTTCATGTTCTTCATCTATGACAATAAGTCCCAGATTGGAAAATGGAGTAAATAAGGCCGATCTTGGTCCTATCATAACCTGCACTTCTCCACGCTTTGCCCTTCTGAACTGATCATAACGTTCTCCCTGAGATTGTCTTGAATTAATAACCGATACCTTATCTCCGAATCTGGCATAAAATCTGCGTACTGTCTGGTATGTCAGAGCAATCTCCGGAATCAGCACGATTGCCTGCTCTCCTCTGGAAACAGTCCATTCTATCAGTTTCATATAAACCTGAGTCTTACCGCTTCCGGTTACCCCTTCTATCAGTACAGGACGTGGAAACGGTTTTTCCCATTCTTCCATGATTTGTCTGACCGCAGTTTCCTGCTCCTCTGTCAGAAGTTTTTCGTCTTCTTTTGGAATATCGCTGGTATCAAGAGAATTTCTCATTATTTCATCATATTCTATACGGATGATTCCCTGTTCCTGCATTTTCTTTACAACAGCAGAAGTAGTTCCCAGCTCTTTAGATGCCAAGGTAAACTCCAGTCTCTTCTTTTCCAGAAGTTCTTTCAAAAGCCTCGTCCTGGCTTTAAATCTTGTTTTCTCAAGATCTGCCAGTATCTGATATCCGGTATCTTCTGGAATATTCAGACATATATATTTTTTTTCTTTTGCTTTTACCCTTTCCTGGATAGGGAGTACAGTCTTAAGTGCCTGGATCATCGTAGAACCATAATTCTCTTTCATCCATGCAGCCAATGCTATCAGACGAGACTCTGTCGTCTCTTCTCCACTGCAGATTCCGCAAATATCTTTCAGCCTTCCTGAAGAAATCTTAAGCTTATCTGAAAGACCTGTTACATACCCTTTGCGCAGCTGATTACCATTTCCAAAGGGGATGGATACCACCATCCCCACCTTTATCTCCCGTTCCAGTTTCTCCGGTACACGATATTGAAAACTCCGGTCCAGCTTATCACTGGAAATATCAATTATTATATCAGCATATATCATGAACTCTATTTTCCTGCAAGAATATCCGCGATCAGAACGCGTTCATCCATAGGATATTTCTTTCCCTTGATTTCCTGATAATCTTCATGTCCTTTACCAGCCAGAACAATAATATCGCCAGGTTCTCCATGATGGATCGCATAAGCAATTGCTTCTTTTCTGTCTGCAATTTCTACATATTTACCATCTGTTTTGGCCATACCGACTTTGATATCATCAATAATTGCCTGTGGCTCTTCATCACGCGGATTGTCAGATGTAATGATCGTAAGATCCGCAAGCTTTCCTGAAACCTCTCCCATTTCATAACGTCGAAGTTTAGATCTGTTTCCACCGCATCCAAACAGGCATACCAGTCTGTGCGGATTGTATTCTTTCAGAGTCGTCAGAAGGCTTTCCAGAGCCATCGCATTATGTGCATAATCAATCATCAATGTAAAGTCATCAGATACTTTTACCATTTCGATACGCCCTTTTACTTTGGCCACTTTTAAAGCTTTGAGAATATTTTCCTCTGAAACTTTAAAATGACGGCAAATTGCAATAGCTGTAAGTGAATTATAGATGCTGAATTTACCAGGGATATCAATCTCTACATGGAAATCCAAAAGTCCCTTCAAATGATAAGAAATTCCCAGATAGCCTTTGCCGCCTACCAGCTTGGCATCCTCAGCCCGAAGATCAGCCTCCGGTGAAAATCCATAGGTTTCCAGGCTGCAGGTATGTCCGTCAATAATTTTCTCAAAGTGCTCATCATCTCTGTTTACAATTCCAACTCTGCACTGTTTCAGCAGTAAAGATTTACATCTGAGATAATCGTCGAAATCTTTATGTTCGTTTGGTCCGATATGATCCGGTTCAATATTGGTAAAAATACCAAAATCAAAGACAAATCCCTGTGTTCTGTGAAGCATCAGCCCCTGTGAGGATACTTCCATAACAACACAGTCACATCCTGCCTCTACCATTTCATGGAAATATTCCTGAATCATGTAAGATTCCGGTGTTGTATTCTTGGCAGGGATCACCTTATCACCAATAATAGCTTCAATGGTTCCGATCAGGCCCACTTTATATCCGGCATTCTCCAGAATGGATTTCACCATATAAGTAGTTGTTGTCTTTCCCTTGGTTCCGGTAATTCCAATAGTTTTCAGCTTATCTGCAGGATGTCCGAAATATGCGGCAGAGATAAATGCCATTGCATATCTTGTGTCCTTTACAAGGATTACTGTTACATCTTCCGGTGCTTCTACGGCTTCCTCTACAACCAGTACCTTTGCACCTTTTGCAATTACATCCGGCACAAACTTATGGCCGTCTACTACTGCACCGCGAATGCAGATAAAAAGAGAGCCTTCTTCTACTTTTCGAGAATCATAGATCACATTCTTTACTTCCTGGTCTGTACTGCCCTGAAGGCATGTATATTCCAGTTTTTCTAATAAGGATACTAATTTCATTTTAATCCTCCATATCATTTCCTGCCGTCCCGGAATTTATTCATCAGAAGCTTCACAAAATCCCAAGCGGAGGTGTTTTTTACTAAAGCGTATATTCTATATAAGAATAGCACACCTCCACAACCGTTTCAATGTTGTTTTTTCGTTATCTTAACGGCCTTTTCTATGAACAAATGCCCCAATCCCCGACATCACAGCAAAAATCCCCAACACAATATACAACATAGTTTCTGTCTCGTCTCCTGTACGCGGTTTGGACGCAGTTGCATAGGCATTTGCAGTTTTTGATGCATATCCGTATCCATCTCCATAAGTCTGTGTTGCTACAGCTGTAGGCCCCGGTGTAACTGTCATTATATTTTCATTTCCTGTCAGTGCAACATTTGAACGTGATTTCTTCGTCTGTGTGCCGGTTTCATCAGAGATTACCGTTACCTCATTAATCAATTCCTGACTTGCGAAATACTGCGGAATCGTTACTGTCGCATAAAGAGCAACTACTTCTCCCGGTGCAATCTGCGGAATCAATGCCTGTGTACCATTACTGCTTAAAGTTATTCCTTCTTTACTGACAAATTTCGCCTGAATACCCGCATTCTGAAATCTTTCTGTACTAAGCACAGAATGCAGGGTACGTTCTCCTGTGTTTCGGATACAGATCTGATATGTAATGGTATCTCCTGGATATGCCTGGGTTCTGTCAGCAGTTTTCTCTACTTCAAAGGCTGCTTTTAATTGTGAAACCCTTATTTCAGTTGAAGTCTGGCATCCGATTTCCTCATCTTTTCCGGGATGCTTCGATTTTACGGTTACTGTATGAATCAGTTTGCCTGACTGATTTTCTGTAAGCTGTGCTGTTGCCCGAAGCATTCTGGTCTCTCCCGGCTGCAGAGCTGTAAGAACTCCCTGCAGACCATTTACCGTAAATCCGGTATCTGATTCCCATTCTGCTTTTACATCATTTATTGAAAATGTGCTGGATATCACTATATTCTCCAGCGAAAGTTCTCCTGTATTCCTGACTTCCAGTACATAAGGTACCGACTGTCCGGCACGCACTTCTGAGATGGATTGTTTCAGTACTGCCGTAATCCCTGTCTTCGCCGCCGCTACCTCCAAAGATGCAGACGGGCTTACTGCAAGCACTTCATCACTATCTCCTGTTCTGGATATAAAATACACACCTGTGGAGTTTGGACTATCCAGATCTTTTTCAAGAGGTTCGTCCTGGCACACAGGATAAGATACAGATACCGGTGAAATACGGTACTCTTCTCTCAAAGTAACCGGTATTCTGAGACTAAAGGTATCTTTTTCATCATCTGTAAACTGTACTTCACAGGTTAGTTTCGTTATTTCTGTTTCTTTACCTTTCTGATTCTGAATATGCACAGACTCTGCCTGCATATCATACTTCAATCCTGACTCCTCCACCTGGAAATATTCTGAAATGTAGGCAGTGAGAAAATATCTGGCAGTTTCATCTTTCTCCGCTTTATCATCATCCGGTTCAGGAGTCTCCCCCTGCCGTGCATTTTTATCCGACCAATCATTCACATCTTCCTTGATATTTCCATCTGACAGTTCATTCTCTTCCGGCCAGACATTCTCATATGATAAATCATTCTCTTCTGGATGAGCTGCATCCGCTGGATTTCCATCATTCTTCTGCTCTGCAGATACAGTTTTATCTTCCTGCATATTTCTGTACAATTTTTTCAGTCCGCTCACTTCCAACAGCAGCTCTGCCTGAAAATTCTCTGGATCTGTCCACTGAGCGCTCTGCTGAAGCAATACCTCCGCTGCTACGGATTCCTTTGTATCAAATTCTGATGCCGAAACTGTAAGATTTCCCATAAGCCCAGCCAGAACAGTTACCACAGCAGCTTTCTTTAACTGATGCCATATTCTTTTTTTCATTGTCCTATTCTCCTGAAATTCTATTTAATTTTAGCTATCTTAAGTATTCAGGCATTCTTCATCTTATAAGTGAAACTGCGGACACAAACATACGCATCTCCCCTCTCTTCTATTCTTTAACCAGTCCAGGTAATTTCTCCTGCTTCCAGTCAGCGGCTAAGATCATCCGCTTTACTACTTGCTCATAACCAATGGGAAACTGTTTGTATCAGGACAGATACAAGCTTCTCCTGAAAAACTGCAAGGCAATTGTCTGGTTCTGAGCAAATAACTAAACGGATGATTTTATTCACTTAACTTACGCAGTAAATAAATTGAAACACTGCACCGATCTGGTGCATGAAAAAGCTGTTTATAAAAACAGCGATAAGAAATATCATTTCTGCAGAATACAGAAACAGATTTTTCGTTACTTATATGTAACGATGCATTTACTTTAGCACGACTTTCTCACAAAAACAAGATACCTCTTTTTCTTTTTCGTTTTTGTTTATAATTCTTTTAGAAATTTACCGTTTCTTTCAGAAATTCGACATACTTTGAACATAATTTCCACATATAATAAGTCTTGGATAGATGAAAAACCACTCTCTATCTCCCCCCTCAAAAAAACGACGGTCCTCGCAGAAATGCGGGGACTGTTTGTTTCTCAGACACTTTTCTATTGCAATTCTTCTGGCAGTCTTTTATAATGTAATGTATCAATGTGATTGAATATTTAGACATTACACCATTATATTTTTAAAGAATCGAGGTATTTCCCATGAGCGAGAAAATTACAGTAGTTGCACTGGGTCACAGAGCATTAGGAACCACCTTACCAGAACAGAAAATCGCTACAAAGAAAGCTGCCAAGGCTATCGCAGACCTTGTAGAAGCAGGAAACCGTGTAGTAGTCTCACACAGCAATGGTCCACAGATTGGAATGATCCATACAGCCATGAATGAATTTGGAAAGGCACACCCGGATTACACTTTTGCCCCTATGTCCGTATGTTCAGCCATGAGTCAGGGTTACATCGGATATGACCTTCAGACTGCCATCCGCGCAGAGCTGATTTCCCGCGGTATCTATAAACCGGTAGCAACCATTCTTACACAGGTTGTGATCGATCCATATGATGATGCTTTTGCAGAACCGGAGAAGATCATTGGTCGTGTACTCACAGAAGAGGAAGCTGAAGCTGAAGAACATAAAGGAAACTTTGTTACCAAACTTGCAGATGGAACTTACAAGAGAATCGTTGCAGCTCCAAAGCCGCAGAAAATTGTAGAACTCGAAACCATCCGTACTCTTGTTGATGCCGGTCAGGTAGTCATCGCAGCAGGCGGCGGCGGTATTCCGGTTATGGAACAGGGAATCGATCTCCACGGTGCAAGTGCGATTATCGAAAAAGACCTTGCCAGCGGACTTCTCGCTCAGGAATTGCAGGCAGATACTCTGCTGATTCTCACAAGCGTAGAAAAAGTAAGCTTAAATCTCGGTCAGGACAACGAAGAATATCTTGACACAATTTCTGTAGATGAAGCCAAAAAATACATGGATGAAAACCAGTTCGCACCAGGTTCTATGCTTCCTAAATTTGAAGCAGGCATTTCTTTCATCGAAAAAGGTGAGAACCGTCGAACAATCATCACAGATATTTCTCATGCCAAAGACGGATACTTCGAAAAAACCGGAACCATTATTAAATAATATTCTATTAAAACTGAAAGAACTGAATCATACAGGTTGTAGCCGATCTGTACGATTCAGTTCTTTTTATTATATAATCAGTTTATAAATAAACCAAAGGACATATACCACAGATTACAATATCATCTGCAGTATATGTCCTTTTATATTTCTGTATATTTTACATAGATTTACGTTCTGCAATCTCCGCCATCTTCGCTTCATTCAGTCGTGTATCTCCATGCACACGGCTATAAGAAAGATATCCGTTCATACGGTCAATCTTGGTAAGGTTCTTGGAACCACATACCGGGCATACATCCATCTCAAGTTCCTCATGACCACAGTCATCGCAGTAAGCAAGCGACAGGTTTACACCCTCATAATATCCCAAAGACATCGCTCTGCGGATCAGTGTACGGATTGCTTCACGATTATAATCGATCGGATAACGTACATACTGGATCTTACCACCGTTGCAGAGTTCCCAGAAACGTCCCTCCAGATCCTGTTTCTCAATCGGAGTTACATCCTCTGTTACATGGCAGTGGAAACTGTTGCTTACATACGGACGGTCGGAAACACCTTTCACAATTCCGTACATCTTACGGAACTGCTCAACCTGCAGACCGCAGAGACTCTCTGCCGGAGTTCCGTAGATTGCATACAGGTAACCATCCTGCTCCTTGAACTCCTCTACTTTCTTGTTGATATATTTCAGAACTTCCAGTGCAAACTGTCCATCCTCTGCAATAGATTTGCCATTGTAAAGTTCCTGAAGTTCATTTAAAGCTGTGATTCCGAAAGATGCAGTCATCGGTTTCAGAATCTTGCCTATCTTCTCATTCGGTTTCAGATGTCCGCCATAAAAACCGCCCTCACAATATGCCAGCGGGTTGGTAGATGCACGCATCTGACCCAGATAATCATACGTACGGATATGAAGATTACGGATCATCTCAAGATAGAAATCCAGTACCTCATAGAAGTCTCTGCTCTCCGCTCTCGCTTTCGCAAGGATCATCGGAAGATGAAGACTTACCGCACCAATATTAAATCGCCCTACAAATACAGGCACATCCTTGTCATCTGCCGGGTGCATTCCGCCTCTCTCATACCATGGGCTTAAGAAAGCACGGCATCCCATCGGGCTGATCACTTTTCCATACTGTTTATACATGCTGGAAATATAACCTTTTCCCGACATGGACAGCCAGTCCGGATACATAGTCTTTGCAGAACAGTCAACACCTGCCTCAAATACATCCTCGCTGATCTTGCCCTTTCCATGGATATTCTCATCATAAAGAAATACAATCTTAGGAAAAAGAACAGGTTTCTTTCGACCTTTCTTACCCTGTCCTCCCTTGTGTACTTCAAGAAGAGAAATACTTGCCATCTTTTCGAAACGGCTGGTTCCCAGACCAAGGGTTACTGTTACAAACGGATAATCTCCTCTGGATGATCCGACTGTATTCAGCTTGTACTCAATGCCCTGCCATCCCTGGTCAAATTCTCTGCGGACCTTATCAAGCGCATACTCAATAGCACGCTCTTCACGTCCTTCCCAACTCTCATCCGCATATTTCAGGAATTCCTGAATATATTTGTCGTAACTCTTCTGCGCATACGGCGCAAGGATCTTATCTACCTCAGGTACTGTAAATCCGCCATACTGCTGCGCTGCAGTACTAAGGATAATATCACCCATAACATCAAATGCAGTATCCAGTGTCTTAGGCTCATTGTACCATACATTTCCCATCTCAAATCCGCCGCTGAGTACAGATGCCACATCAAAGAGACAGCAGTTCATGGTATCCAGACGTGCAGACTGGTCATGAATATAAATATAACCATCCTTACATGCCTGAAGTTCATTACGGTTCATAAAGAATTTACGGTAAAGTTCCTTATTCAGCTCATTAAAAATCAGGCTTCGCTTCGTAGCAACCAGAGCACTGTCTGTATTGGCATTGCTCTTATCACCAATGTAACGGATTGCCTGACTCTTGGTATATACGTCATCCATCATATGGATAAAGTCAAGTTTATAATTTCTGTAATCACGGTAGCTCTTGGCTACAGCCGGATTCACTCTCTCAAGTGCTCCCTCTACAATATTATGCATCTCCTGGATCTGAATTTCATTCTTTCCCAGTGCCTCTGCATGTTCCTCTGCAAAACGGCAGATAAATTCATTCTCCTTGTCAGAAAACTTATATAAGATTCTGGCTGCTGATTTGTTTACTGCCGCTACAATTTTCTTCGAATCAAACTCTTCTCTTGTGCCGTCTTTCTTTATTACATATATCATACTTTCCGCTCCCATATACAATATATAGTATTATCTTCCTTTGTTAGCCACAATTTATTCTATATGTGGTACGCTTATCAAGTATAGCACAGTCTCTGTCAAAAAGAAAGGGGCAAAAAATTATTCGTCATATTGCTGAATTTGATACATTACCAGATAATTATCTTGACCTTCCGGAGAGGCCGCAGACACTTTATCTCCTGTATATAATTCTACTTTTTCCTGCTGTCCTGCTTCGTCAAATTTTACAGTTGCATCCTTTCCTGAAGAACTTTTGATTTTTAAAACAATTGCACCTCCCCAGCTGCACTCCAATATGTATTCTCCAGGTTCTATCGTTAGTTCATCCTCCAGATTCTCCTCATCCATGTCATCTTTCTCAGTTATGAAATAGTTTTGCCCGACAACATAATCCACTCCATTGAAAATATAATAGTCCGGATAATTTTCCTGATCATCCTGTCCATCCCAAGCAATACTGACAGCCTCATCCAAGTTACTCTCATTTATTTTATCAGCACTGCTGCCACTGAAAAAACTGCTGAGATCTATATCAAATTCATCATTGATAAAGTCCTCTATCCTGTATCTGGCAGTGTCCCAATATTCCGCAATCTGTCCCGCCGCCAGCATCAGAACAATTACAACGATCCAGAAAACTTTGCCCGTCCCTCTATTCTTTTTCTTATGCTCCTGTGATGTTTGTCTTGTACTATATGTACGGGTAGTCTGCGTACTATAAGACTGTCCTGCAGTTCTTTTTATTCCTGATGTCTGTACTCTTGATGTCTGTGTTCTGCCAGCTTTTGTTCCTGATGTTGCTTTCTGCATCCTGACTGCTGCTGATTTTCCTGTCTTTTTCACCGTTCTATTTCTGTCAGCCAGAGGTATTTCACTCTCTGCCATAACTTTCCTCACCTTTTCCGAAGCATGACGGTAATGCTCTGACCGATCTTCATTCAAATGATATAATTCCATATCATTTCTATACGGCATCCCACAATATTTACATCTGCCGTTTACTACCGGACCATCGCATACCTGGCATCTCTTTCCCATATATTTTCCCCCTGAACCTGATATATTTGTTCACTTCTATTTGTATCTAAAATTATTTTAACATTTTGCCCCAATCTTGCAAGGTGGAAATTGTCAAACGGCCAGTTTCCTGTTATAATAGCCAAGGAAAAGATAATGGATATTCAATTATGGAATATGCAAATATAGAAATTGTAGGAGGAATCCAATAATGGAACAGATTAAAATTCCTGACGGGTATCAGTCAGCTTTAAATCTTCATGATACCCAGATTGCCATTAAGACTGTGAAAGATTTCTTTCAGCAGACACTGGCTCAGAAGCTGAATCTGCTGCGTGTTTCCGCCCCGGTATTCGTCAATCCGTCATCCGGTCTTAACGATAACTTAAACGGTGTGGAACGTCCGGTAAGCTTTGACATCAAGGGACAGCCTGAGAACGCTGAAATCGTACACTCTCTCGCAAAATGGAAAAGATACGCATTAAAGAAATATGGTTTCGCACACGGAGAAGGTCTTTACACAGATATGATCGCCATAAGACGTGACGAAGATCTTGACAATATCCACTCAGTATACGTAGACCAGTGGGACTGGGAAAAGATCATCAGCAAAGAAGAACGCAATATGGACACACTGGTATCAACAGTACGTGCCATCTACAGCGTTCTCCGCAAAACCGAGAAATACATGGCTGTTCAGTACGATTATATCGAAGAGATTCTTCCACGTGAAATCGCATTTGTAAGCACTCAGGAACTTGTTGATATGTATCCGGAACTCACTCCTAAGGAACGTGAATACCAGATTGTTAAGGAAAAAGGCGCTGTATTCCTTATGCAGGTCGGCAAGACGCTGACAAACGGAGAACGCCACGACGGACGTGCCCCGGACTATGATGACTGGGAATTAAATGGTGATATCCTTGTTTACTATCCTGTTCTCGACATCGCACTGGAACTTTCTTCCATGGGTATCCGTGTTGATGAAGACTCACTTGACAAACAGCTCACTCTCGCAGGCTGTGACGACAGACGTGAGCTTGATTTCCAGAAAGCAATTCTGAATAAAGAGCTTCCATATACTATCGGCGGTGGTATCGGTCAGTCCCGTATCTGTATGTTCTTCCTCAGAAAAGCTCACATCGGTGAAGTACATGCTTCCCTGTGGCCGGAAGAAGTAATGAAAGAAGCTGAAGCAAAGGGTGTACAGCTTCTGTAAGCAGTCAGTACTTAACAGTAATAATCAATAAATGTAATGGGGTGAATACGAAAGTGAATATTTTGTTTTTTTTAACACCCAAAAGTGATGTAGCATATATCTTTGAAGACGAAACTCTCCGTCAGACGCTGGAGAAAATGGAGCACAGAAAGTTTTCCTGTATCCCGCTTCTGAGTCTGGATGGAAAATATAAAGGAACTATTTCCGAAGGCGATCTGCTTTGGGGAATGAAAACATTGAACGTACCGAATCTTAAAGCTGCCGAGGGTGTCTCCATCATGGCAATTCCACGCAGAGCCACGTACAAGGCAGTTCACGCAGACTCTGACATGGAAGATCTGCTGGACAAGGCGATCAATCAGAATTATGTTCCTGTTGTGGATGATCAGGGATACTTTATCGGTATCATTACCCGTAAAGAGATCATCAAATACTGCTACAAAGAACTAAAAAAATATGCAGAAGCCTCAGGAAATCCTGAAGTTTCTGAAACCAAATAGAACAGGAGACTGCCGGATTCCCAAAAAGAATCCTGGCAGTCTCCTGTTTTACTCTCTCTTCTGTGCCAGCAATTTTCCAAATAATGCAGCCAGCACCTGCTGAAACAATGTTCCGATCATAACCGGAAACATTACCTCTCCCGGAAAATACGCAGCTGCGATCACTGCTCCTGCACTGATATTTCTCATTCCTGTGCCATACATCATAGAAACTGCCGTACTGCGGTCTCTTCTGAATACATAAGCCACCAGCCATCCCAGCACATATCCCGAAGCAGCAAGCACCAGTATCGTCATTGCAACCTTTACCCTCTGCATATTCATATCCCGGATATAAGGGGCAACCTTAGATGAATTAGAGGTTACCACAAACATTAATGCCAGTTTTGAAAAAGGCGCCAGTTTACCTGGCCATGTTTTCATTACCTTTCCATCTGTAAACTGATTCAGAGTCATAGCTGCAATCGCAGGCAGCGCCACCATAAATACCAGTTCCCGCATCATCTTCGTCGGATCCATTGTCACTGCAGAACCGATCAGAATCTGCAGCGTCGCCGGTATCAGAAATGGTGCCAGCACTGTATCCAGCACTACCAGAGATAGAGACAAAGGACTGTTTCCCTCATAAATAGTGACCCACATCAGGCTCACAACTGCAGTAGGAACAGCAAACTCCAACACCATTCCTGTGATCAGCTCCATATTATCGCCAAAGAAAAGATGTCCTGCTCCACATGCTGCCGCGGGAATGACTACATGAAGCAAAATCATGATCGTAACCAGCGGACCCGGATGACGAAATACATTCGCCACATCTCTAAACCGGGATTTCAATGCCCCGGCAAATGTCATAAATGCAAACACGGCCGGCACATATGGCAGACCGTGTTTAGCAATATCGGGAAAGCACACTCCCAGTAACAGACAGGTTGGTGTTACCAGTGCCATCCACTTTTCTATAAAACTGTTAAATCTTTTCAGCATCTTAAATTCCTGTTATTAAGCCTTATTACAAAACTTTTGAAAGAAAATCTTTCAGTCTCTGGTTCTTCGGATTCTCAAAGAATTCTTTCGGAGCATTTTCCTCCTGAATCTTACCGTCATCAATAAAAAGAACTCTGGTAGCTACTTCTCTGGCAAAGCCCATCTCATGGGTAACTACCACCATTGTCATACCAGACTGTGCAAGCTCTTTCATTAACTCCAGAACCTCTCCAACCATCTCGGGGTCAAGCGCGGAAGTCGGTTCATCGAAGAGCATCACATCCGGATTCATAGCCAGTGCACGTGCAATGGCTATACGCTGTTTCTGTCCGCCTGAAAGCATATTCGGATAGGAATCTGCCTTATCCGGAAGGCCTACACGTTCCAGAAGCTCATCTGCTTTCTTGGAAGCTTCCTCTTTTGTCATCAGTTTCAATTCTACAGGTGCCAGCATAATATTTTC
Source organism: uncultured Blautia sp. (assembly GCA_905209435.1). The sequence continues at coordinate 41,091 of CAJLTE010000016.1, forward strand.
TTTTACTGTTTTATGAGGAAAAAGATTAAACTGCTGGAACACCATACCTATCTTCTGACGATGTCTGTTAATGTCAACTTTCGGGTCTGTAATATCAGTCCCCTCAAAAAGGATCTGCCCACCCGTAGGGATCTCCAGAAGATTTAAGGATCTCAGGAAAGTAGATTTACCGGAACCGGACGGACCGATGATGGCAACTACTTCTCCCTGACAGATATCTGTTGTAATTCCGTCCAGAACCTGATTGGCGCCAAAGGCTTTTTTCAGATCCTTGACCTGGATCAGTACATTCTTATCGCTCACTGGTTCTCAGTCTCCTTTCCAGTTTATTCATACCCCATGTAAGGATTCCAACGATTACAAGGTAGATTACCGCTGCTGCCATTAATGGCCAGAACGCGTTATAGGTACGACTCTGGATCAGCATAGCACCCTTTGTCAGATCCATCATACCGATGTAACCGATAATGGATGTCTCTTTGATCAGCACGATAAATTCATTTACCAATGCCGGAAGAACATTCTTAAATGCCTGTGGAATAATGATCAGACGCATGGTCTGGCTGAAATTCAGTCCAAGGCTTCGTCCTGCTTCTGTCTGTCCCTGATCAATAGACATGATACCGGAACGAACAATTTCAGCAACATAAGCACCTGAGTTGATACCAAAGGCAAGTCCGCCTACAATGATCTTATTAATGCTTACAGAACCAAAAATTACAAAGTTCATGATCAACAGCTGAATCATAGTCGGTGTTCCACGGATCACTGTCAGATAAACTCTGCAGATTGCATTAAGAATCTTAAAAGACCCTGACTTATCGTGTGCGGAACGAATGATCGCTACAAGGAAACCGATGATCAGACCAACAATTACCGCAAATACAGTGATAATAAGAGTTGTTTTCAAACCATCCAGAAGCCAGAGATAACGGTCATCTTTAATAAAGTTCAGATAAAAATCATTTTTTATACTTGCTAATATCATAGGATTATTCATAAAAACCTCTGTCTCGTAAAGAGAGCTGTTGGCAGATCGTCAACAGCTCCGTTGTATTGTATCAATTATTTCTTTACAATGATAACCTGGCTTGCGTTTGCATAAGTATCTGTGAAATCAACGCTGGATTTACGATCTTCTGTTACAGTCATACCTGCTGCACCGAAGTCAGCCTTACCGGACTGTACTGCCGGAAGAATAGAGTCAAACTCCATATCCTCAATCTTCAGTTCATATCCAAGCTTATCACAGATTGCCTGAGCGATATCTGCATCGATACCTACGATATCATCGCCTTCATGATACTCATATGGCTCAAACTCAGCATTAGTAGCCATTACCAGTGTTCCATTGGAACGATCAACATCTTCCGGAGATTCATACGGAGTTTTTCCTGCATCATCGCCAATGTAGTTATCCATAATGCTGTCAATTGTTCCGTCATCTTTCAGTTCTTTCAGAGCTCCGTTGATCTTATCAAGAAGTTCGTCATTGCCTTTCTTTAAGCAAATAGCATATTCTTCTTCCTCGAATGGCTCATCCAGGATCTTGAGGTCATCATTGTTCTCAACAAATTTCTCAGCAGGCTGTGAATCAATGATCACACAGTCGATCTGACCTGCTTTTAATGCCTGAACAGCTTCGCTTCCTTTATTGTAACGTTCTACTGTAGAGCCGTCTTTCTCATAGTCAGATGCATCAAGGTCACCTGTTGTACCAAGCTGAACACCGATAGTTGCTCCTGCAAGGTCATCCTTAGATTCAACTTTCTGAGCTGCTGATACGCTTCCAGCCATGGAAACTACCATGATCGCACTGAGTGCAAGAGCTGCAAATCTCTTCTGATCTTTCATCTTTCTTCCTCCTCGCATCCGAAAGTATAGTTACTGCCGCTGTCATTTTTCCTTACAAAACAGCAACGTATAATTATGCGTTTCGGTTGTATATTTTTTGTTTTTAATTTTAACATACTTTCTATAAAATGCAAGGTAAAACTTGAATGACAGAAGCATTTTCCATATAATGTATAATGATTCTTATGGTCAGGAGAACTTTTATTATTGAATTTTTTAATCCTGTTCCGAAACTTTCCATTATTTCACTTTTTCATAACATTTTTCCTTTATAGTAACATGTGACAGAGAAAGCGAGCATAACTGGAAATTAAGAGGTGTATAAATATTATCTTAAATATAAATAAGGAGGACTTGCTAATGAAATTCACTAAAATGCATGGCATTGGAAATGATTATGTATATGTAAACTGTTTTAAGGAAACTGTAACAAACCCGTCAGCGGTTGCCAGATATGTCAGTGACCGTCACTTTGGAATCGGTTCAGACGGTCTGATCCTGATTAAACCATCCGATGTAGCAGATTGTGAGATGGACATGTATAATCTGGATGGTTCCCAGGGCGCCATGTGCGGAAATGGTATTCGATGTGTTGCCAAATATGCTTATGATTACGGAATCGTGAACAAAGAACATATCTCTGTTGCCACTAAAAGTGGTATCAAATATCTGGACCTTACTGTAGAAAACGGAAAAGTATCTCAGGTAAAAGTAAACATGGGTTCCCCCATCCTGACAGCCAGACAGATTCCTGTCGTATCCGAAAAAGAGGAAGTTATCAACGAACCTCTCAAAGTTAACGGTGAAACTTACTATATAACCGCAGTCTCCATGGGAAATCCTCATGCTATTGTATATATGACAGATATTGACAATCTGGAAATTGAAAAAATTGGTCCTTCTTTTGAAAATCACGTTGCATTCCCGGACCGTGTGAATACAGAATTTGTAGAAGTGATCGACAGCCATACTCTGAAGATGCGTGTATGGGAACGCGGATCAGGTGAGACACTTGCATGCGGTACAGGTGCATGTGCCGTTGCTGTTGCTTCCATCTTAAATGGACATGTAGACGGCGAGAAACCAGTTACCGTGAAACTTCTTGGGGGAGATCTGCAGATTTTCTGGAACAGACAGGAGAACCTGGTCTACATGACAGGTCCGGCTGCTACTGTATTTGATGGCGAAATTGATGTCAGCTTTCTGAAATAAAAGACACCACTTCAAAAAAACGCAGGCAAATTTACCAAAAGTATTACAAAATAACTTTTAAGACAATATACATAAAACGGGGCTGTCGCATTAGCAAATATTTTTGCTGGGCGGCAGCCCTGTTTTATGCCAA
>CAJLTE010000017.1 GCA_905209435.1 uncultured Blautia sp.
AAAGGTTGAAAAACCTTGAATTTTCAATAAAAAACACTTGATTATATGAGGAGGTAAACTATTATGTTTGAGACATTAGAAGAAAAGACCGAAGAGAAAGCAATGGTGCAGTTCCTTGAGCGCTTTACAGATTATCCATTTCTGGTAAAGTTCAAGAATTCTGAATATCATATCGGAGAAGGCGAACCTACATTTACAGTAAATTTCAAAAAAGCAATTCCTGTTGGTGACCTCATTAAGAGTACCTCTCTTGCATTAGGAGAAGCCTATATGCGCGGTGACCTTGATATTGAAGGTAATCTTTATGAAGCACTGGATCATTTTCTCGGACAGATGGGTAAGTTCTCTACCAACGAATCTGCTCTGAAAAAAATCATGTTCAGTTCCACATCTAAAAAGAACCAGGAAAAAGAAGTAACCAGCCACTATGACATTGGAAATGATTTCTATAAATTATGGCTGGACAAAACTATGAGTTATTCCTGTGGCTACTTCATTCACGAAGACGATACCCTGTATCAGGCACAGGTAAATAAAGTAGATTATATACTAAAAAAATTACATCTCGAAGAAGGAATGAGCCTTTTGGATATCGGCTGTGGCTGGGGATTTCTGCTGATTGAAGCAGCTAAGAAGTATAAAATCCACGGTACCGGAATTACACTAAGCCATGAACAATATACAGAATTCCAGAACCGTATCAAAGAGCAGGGTCTGGAGCAATATCTTACAGTAGAGCTGATGGACTACCGTGATCTGCCAAAACACAATTATCAGTTTGACCGTGTTGTCAGCGTTGGCATGCTGGAACATGTCGGCCGTGACAATTATCAGCTCTTTCTTGATTGTGTAGAAAAAGTTCTGAAACCTGGCGGATTATTCCTGCTTCACTTTATCAGTGCCCTTAAAGAACATCCGGGTGATCCGTGGATTAAGAAATATATTTTCCCAGGTGGAACAGTTCCAAGCCTCAGGGAAATTCTGAATCATATGGCTGAAGATAATTTCCATACTCTGGACATTGAAAATCTTCGTCTGCATTATAATAAAACATTACTTCACTGGGAAAAGAATTTTCATGATAATATAGAAAAAGAAAAAACTATGTTTGATGAATCATTCCTGCGTATGTGGGATCTTTACCTGTCAGCATGCGCTGCAACTTTCCATAACGGAATTATTGATATTCATCAGATTCTTATGACCAAGGGGATTAATAACGATCTGCCAATGACACGCTGGTATTAATTTTGCAGCTTTTAACCCAATCAAGTAAGTCCCCTGCTTCAATTGCGAAAAGCAATAAACAGATGTCTGAAAGACTTTTTATTCAGCAGAAATTTTCAATAAAATTTCCTGTTACTTAAAAAGTTCCACAGAACAGTTCGATACATTCAATATCTATCACTGTTCTGTGGAACTTTTTTATTCTTAACCTCTATTCTTTTTCAGGAAATGATCTCACTCATTCTGTCATAATAGCAGTCACATACTTCCGACATTCGGGAAATATTCTCCTTATTACTTGCATCATAAACACCGACAACCATAAACCCTGCCTTCTTTGCGGTTTGAGCTGCATGATAAGCATCTTCAAAAACCATGATATTCTCCGGTTTCATCTGCAAAAACTCTGCTGCCTTCAGATATATAATCGGCTCATCCTTTCCTGCTCCCACTTCTGTACAGGTATATATCCGCTCAAAATATTTCCGAATACAGTTTCTTTCCAGCGCTGCTTCTACCAGTTCTTTGTCACTTGAAGTAGCAATAACCATTCTTATCTGATTTTCACTCAACCATTCCAGCGTTTCTTTTACCCCTTGTTTCAACGGGGCTTCAAACCGATAAAAATCACTTACAATTTTCAAAACTTCCTTTATAATCTGTGAAACCGTTTTATCAATTTGATATTCCTTCTTCATATAAGCAGCTCCCTGCTCCAGGCTCATAGTACACAGCTCATCCCGCAATCCTTCCTCTGCTGTAATTCCCAGACTTGCAAGATAACGATCTCCTATATCATCCCATACCGGCATAGAATCCAACAGGGTTCCATCTACATCAAAAATAGCTGAATTGATTTTTTTTAATTTATCGATATTGCTCATTACAACTAACCTTTTCCATATCATTTATCTATCATACGAATTGCTTCCGTTGTCTTCCTGTACTGATCTTCTACCTTTGCAAAAAGTTCTTCACAGCCTTTAGTTTCTTTCCCTCTGAGTTTCTCTGTGATATCAAAACTTACTTTATAAAGATTATCAAATCCAAGATTCTGACACACACCCTTTAATGTATGAGCAGCCCTAAAAGCCTCCTCACCATTTCCCTGTATCAGATTATCTTTTAGGCTCTGAAAGCTTCCATCATCCAGAAATTTCTTTGCAAATTTCTTAATAAGTGCCTCACTTCTTAATCGTCCGAGTACACCTTCATAATCAGCACCCATTTGTTGATAACATTCTTTTACTGTCATATTTATCACCTCTTTATTTACACTAACAACTCCCAGATAATTTCAATAATTCGCCTGTTTTTGCAATACGACCATTTTATCACACCATGTAGCCCTTCACAAGCATTCTTCATAAAAAGGAATGCAGAATCTTTATGAAAAAGAATCATGTCTGCAGATATCTGGATCTGCTGCTTGTCGTTTCAGTAATATAAAAAGCACTTTCATATGCGATTATCTGTCGCATATGAAAGTGCTGATATCGATCTTTTATCACAGTACGCTTTCTGTGTCCTGTTCAGTTAAGTAACATTTTTTATCTAAAGAATCCCTGGCTCTGAAAATATTCAATAAATGGATTCTCACTGTCATCTTCATTGGATTCTTCGCTATCCTGGCTGTCAGTATCTTCATTAGAATCTTTCTGGTCATTTTTATCTTTTTTACTGTCTTTATTTTCACTGTCATCAGCGCTTGTATTCTCATCCAGAGTTACTTTAATCGTTTCTTCTTCATATCCTGTTCCCTTTGGAACCTGTACAGTCAGCTCTACTTCTTCACCTGGTTCATAATAGGAAAGATACTCAATCAGCTGATCTGCACTTGAAACAGTTTTTCCATTAAACTCTGTAATAACACTGTTTGCTTTCAATCCAGCTTTATCTGCCGCTCCGCCTTCTGTTACTTCTGATACAAATACACCTGCCGGAATTCCATACATCTGAACTGCTTCAGAACTTACAGAAATACATTTGATTCCAATTGTACCATGTTCAGAATCATCCAGTTTATCTCTGGAAGTCTCATTCATCAGATTCTGAAGAATATCGGTTACATCAGAGATTGCAATAGAATAGCCCATACCTTCAACCTCTGTAGATGCAAGTTTCGCAGAGTTGATACCAACTACTTCACCCTCCATATTCAGAAGAGCACCGCCGCTGTTACCAGGATTGATAGCTGCATCTGTCTGGATTAAGTTTACACCATTACTACTGTCATCACTTCCGTCAGTTACTGTATTATTATCAGAATCCATTCTTCTGTTTTTAGCACTTACAATACCTGTTGTAACAGACTGACCATATCCAAGGGCATTACCAATAGCAACTACCTGCTCACCAACCTTCAGATCATCAGAACTGCCGATCTTTGCAACAGAAATTGCATCCATTGTATCCTTATCAATATCATCCAACGATACAGATACAACTGCAAGGTCTCTCTCTTCATCAAATCCTTTTACAGATGCTTCTACTGCATTTCCATCTACAAATGCAACAGATAATGTATCAGCACCGCTTACTACATGATAGTTTGTAGCAATCAGAAGTTCATCGTCATTCTTACCAACAATAATACCGGAACCGCTGCCTTCTACCTCCTGTTCCTGCTGCTGTGGTGCATATCCGTACATACCGTACATACCGTAGTAACTCTGTACTTCCTGAACAGATTTAGTTGTGATAGATACGATAGATGGAAGCGCTTCTTCGGCGATGTCAGATACATCAAGGCTTCCTTTTGTTGTACTCTGTTCTGCATCTTTGCTATCATCAGATTTAGCATCACTGTCGTCTGCTTTCTTTTCTGATTTTGCATATGTTAAAGTTGTCTCATCTTTATTTGCTGCTTCTACTGTTGCTGCTCCTGTAATCTTGTTGATTCCTTCGAAACTTCCTGCAGCAAGTCCACCTGCAAGTACTGCACACAGGCTAAGTGTAAGACCTTTCTTTGCAATTTTTCTGATTTTATCATTTCTGTTATCTTTATTCATCATAATAAAGTCCCTCCCTGAATTTATATCAATTCCACAAAGCAAACTGAAATGTTTCTGTTAGGTATTGCTTTATGTTTATTTATCTCTGTTTCCTTTTGATGCTTCTAAGTATAGAAATTATTTGTGTTCTTTGTGTGGGAAAAATGTGTTTAATTTGTGACGATTTTACACATTTTCAGCTTCCTTTTCGCGGTGCTTAATTTCGATACATGCTCGAAACTCTCTTGGCTGTATATCCCGGAACCTTTGCTTTCCAGTTTCCCACCTGACTGTTCAGTACTTTCTCTGTATATTTCAGAGAATTAGAACTGTCCATATTAGTAAAAACATTATAGGATGTCTTTTTTCTGCCATTGGTATCTTTTAATCCCATAGCCAGGCCCTGAGACACTTCATGTGCTTCATCTTTATAACTTCTTATAATAAACGCATCGATCATTGGATTGCACGCTGCCTTATAATATGCCAGTGCCAGCGCAGCTGCCTGATTTGCCTGGCCGCCGGAAGCAGAAGAAAATCCCTGTTCCGAAAGAATAATTCTCGTATTTGATCCATACTTATTTTTTACATAATTTGTGAGTGTCTCAATATTTCTCATTGTAATAAATGTTGTTGAGTTCGCATCATTAGTAAACAGTGATGCATTTGCCCCGGACCAGAACCTGGAGTCGGAAAGTGGCTGATTATAAGCATGATATGCCAGATTCCAGTTAACACCTTTCTGCATGCCGGATAATTTTGCAGCAAAACTGTCCAGAGTTGATTTTGCGCTATAGCAGACACTGAAAGCATTTTTCTGATTCCAGCAGTTATCCAGACAGATAAACACTTTTGAGCTTTCCCGACTGCTGCGCACTGCATTATACAGGCATCGAAAAGCTTCACTGTACATGGAGATAAATTTCGAAAAGCTCACTTTTCCTACATAATAATAAGCACTTGTACTATTTACTTCATTTCCAAGAATCCAGTTACTGATATAACAACTGTTACTTCCAAACTTCTCCCCCAAATATGCAAACATCGCTTCCATAGTCTGTCTCGACGTGCTGTTGTCTGTATTCCATCCATAATAAGCAGTCTCTGCATACGGACTGTTTCCCGTGGTAAGGTTTCGGGTACTTGTATTCTTATCAATACTAATCTGCGCAGTCACCTGAATTCCTTTCGTATTACACTGCTGTACCAGGTAGCGATACCCATGCAAACTATTAAAGTAATAAGTCTTGCCATTATATTTATACGCTTCTACACCACTGTCTTTTCTCAGTAAATCTGAAATATATAAATTAAAAAATACTGTCTTGGATTTCGTCCCTGTCACTTCATTAATATTAGTAGCCTGAATTCCCTTTTTTGTCTTCGGCACAAAATATGCCGCTGGATTTCCACTAAGTTTTTCTGGATTTCTAACATAACTTTTCGAACTGATCACTGTATAAACCGTTTTAGACTTCTTCACTCCTACAGCAAATTTTCCCTGAGCATATTCAGGATGTCCGGAAATCCCCAGCTTAAATGTAATTTGGGCCTTTGCAGTTTCAGGTTTCTTTACTTTCGCAACTGCCTTTTTTACCTTACCTGTATTAGAATCAACGTATACCAGGTAATAATAACTATCTGCACTTTTTACATAATTAGAAACTATCGCAGATGCGGCAATAGTCTTTGCCTTTATTCCTTTTATCGAAGTGAGCGACGCAGCTTTTGCCGATGGACTGATTTCTTTTGTCCATTTCGCATATAAAGTAAGCGCACCGGTTGTTCCTTTTTTTATTACATCTATCTTTTGTTTATATTTACTGTCTGTATACCATCCTGCAAAATGATATCCTGAACGCGTAGGATTTTTTAATTTTATCTCATCTTTTACAGTATAGGTTTTAGGATTAGAAGAATTATTTTTTCCCTTATTAAGCTTATATGTAATCTTATATACTGACGCTTTTCCCCATATAGCATATAAAGTTACTGTATTTTTACTCTCTGCATTTAATATATCTGCAGACGAAGTTCCTGACAATTCTTCTGTACTTTTTGTCTGTTCTATGTCAACAGCCACTTCCGTAGCTTCTGCTGTTTCAGCGCTGACACCTTCTTCTGAGTCTACTGTCTGCTGTGAATTTCTTACTTTTTCTGCATCTACATTCACACTGTTTTCTATACTCTGTTCGGAATCAACCGTGTTCTCTGTAATCTTTGCAGTTTCTTCCTGATTCTGCACTTCCGGATTTACTGATATTAATAAGTTCTTAAGAGAATCTCCTGGTTTATATACATCACCTGTTCCATCATCCTTGGTATTCCACTCTTTAAATATGTATCCCGATTTTCCATTTAATGCAGCCGGTGCTGTCGCTGCATCAATGTCTGCATATGGGATTACATATACTTTTTCCAGTTTGCCTTCACTGTAAAGCTGCATAGTAATCCCTTCCGCCACCTGGTCTGTATCAGCTTCTTTCTGCTCTGACTGTTCAGAATTATCTGTATCCGGAGAAAGGAAGCTCATATCATTATCAGCATCAGTTTCTCCTGTTTCAAATTCCTGCATTCTGATATTCTCTGACAATTGTTCCTCTTCTGTACCATCTGCAAATTCTTCCTTAACACTCACACTATCATCTGCTGAAAATTCCGCAGCCCACAACGTTTGCGGTATACAGGATGGCATTATCATTGATACAGCGAGACCTATTGCTATTAACTTTTTCCATTTTCCCATTTTTCTTCTCCTTCTCTCATACTTTTTTAGACAGATATCTACACAGACAGATTTTCATTTGTATTCTGTTTTAAGTATAACATTTGTAAAATCTCTACACAATAACAGAGAGTCTGTTTTCCTCTTTACTCCCCCAAATCAAGCAGATAAAATCATCCACTTCGCTACATGGCTCTACACCAAAAAGCGGCTCCGCATAATACGCCTGACAGATAAGTATAGGAAAATTATAAAACAATATTTTATGGCATAAAAAAACTGTTAAGATCATTTTCTTCTAAAAGTACCAGAAGCTTCTGTTCTTAACAGTCTTTTTATAAGTTTTTACTTAACAACACCTATCTTATTTAACGGCCAGTAACGCACTGCTACCTGTGCCTCTATTGCATCTTTTTCTACAAATGTATTTTGCCAATATCTCGAATCCATACTGTGGTTTCGATTATCACCCAACATAAAATAGCATCCCTCAGGAACTGTATACGGTCCAAAACTTCCCTCAGGTGTTTCCGGACAAAAGCTGTCATCCAATGGTTCTTCTGAATCATTAATATAAACTTTTCCGTCCACAATATTTACAGTCTCACCAGGCAGACCAATCACTCTTTTTACAAAAAGCTGAGACGGATCATCCGGATATTTAAATATTACAATATCAAATCTCTCCGGGTCATCTTTTATATATGCCAACCGGTTTCCAAATACTCTGTCGCCTGTCATGATCGTCTCTTCCATAGAACCTGACGGTACTCTCGCATTAATATATACGAAATGTCCCAGCAGATATGCTATGACAAAAACAGCAATAATAATTTTCGCATAGTCCCATATCTCTTTCCAGACAGACTGACTTTTGTTCTCCTGCTCAGCCTGGTTCTTTTCCTCATTTTCCATTTTCTGTCGTACCTCCAAAAATTCATGCCGATGCATCTTTGCAGCTAAGTATATCACCTGTTTTTAGTACATCATTTCTCCAATAATTATTATATCAATACGGAATGCAACTATAACCACTGTCAGAGCTACACTGATATCTTTACACCTGTGCAGGTTTCCACTTACTGCTTATTACTTCTCGCAATTGAAACAGCAAACCAACTTGATTCGAACAAGCTTACATCCAAGTGAATAATATAGTTATTTTGAAAATGATGTGTACCCGCATGTAATAACTGCTTTGCAAAGTATACGCTGAATATAGTTTAACACATCTGCGCTTTCTTCACCACTTAATTTTTTATAAAATTAGGATAATAGTTTCACGTGAAACTTAAAATGGGTGCTATGTTTCACGTGAAACATATTCACCCATTTTTACTAATATTACCCAAACAGTAATTCTATATCTCTGCTTTCCTATTCTGTTAGATTTCCTGACGATATGTCTCCAAAAACTCTCTGATCTTACCAGCTGCTTCTTTTAAGACTTCAATTCGTGGTAAATAAACTACACGGAAATGATTCGGCTGATGCCAGTTAAATCCGCCACCATGTACAAGAAGAATTTTCTTCTCCTTCAGCAGATCTAATGCAAATTTTTCATCATTTACAATATTAAATTTCTTTACATCAATCTTAGGGAACATGTAAAATGCAGCTTTTGGCTTTACTGCCGTAATTCCCGGAATGTCTGTCAACGCATTATAGATATACTCTCTCTGTTCATAGATACGTCCGCCCGGGACAATATAACTGTCAACACTCTGGTGCCCGCCTAAAGCAGTCTGTACAATTGACTGTGCAGGAACATTAGAACAGAGTCTCATATTTGAAAGCATCTTAATTCCTTCTATATAATCACTTGCAATTTTCTTATTACCACTGAGAACCATCCAGCCAATTCGGAATCCCGCAATCATATGTGATTTAGACAGACCACTGAATGTTACACAAAATAAATCCGGTGCCAGAGAAGCTATGGAAATATGCTTCTCTCCATCCATTACAAGGCGGTCGTAAATCTCATCAGAAAAAATGATCAAATGATGTTCTCTGGCAATATCTACAATCTGCTGAAGAATTTCCTTAGGATATAATGCTCCGGTAGGGTTGTTCGGATTGATAATAACAATCGCCTTTGTTCTGCTGTTGATTTTTTTTCTAATATCATTCATATCCGGATACCACTCTGACTGTTCATCACAAATATAATGTACAGCTTTTCCGCCTGCAAGAGTAGCACATGCAGTCCATAATGGATAATCCGGTGACGGGATTAAAATTTCATCACCATCATCTAATAATGCTGACATACTTAAATTAATCAGTTCACTGACACCATTTCCTGTATAAATATCTTCAATAGTTACATTCGGCAGTTTTTTGAGCTGCGCATACTGCATAATCGCTTTTCTGGCAGCAAACAAACCTTTTGAAGGAGAATATCCCTCACATTCAGTAAGCTGTTGTCTCATATCATAGATTACTTCATCCGGTGTACGAAATCCAAATGGTGCAGGATTTCCAATGTTCAATTTCAGCACCTGAGTTCCTGCCTCTTCCATACGTGCGGCCTCTTCTACAACAGGTCCTCGTACATCATATAACACATTGTTCAATTTTGATGATTTTTTAAATTCACGAACCTTGCTCTCTTCTTTCATATCTTTTCCTCTTCCTTTAAGATTTCTATCCAGTGGCACATCCCTCTTTTGAACATTCCGGGCAGATGTTGCGTTTTCTGTAACTGCATCATTTCCCTTTAACCATTCTGCATCTACTTCCAGGGCATCTGCAAGGAAATGTAAAATTTCTGATCTCGGCATTGTTTTGCCGCTGAGATACTGACTCACATGACTCTTTCCAAGCTTCACACCCTGTTCTGATGCACGTTTTACAAGATCGATCTGTTTCATATTTTTCTGTTCCAGCGTTGTTTTTAAACGTTCCGCAAATTTATTATTCATAAAATGTTCTCCTTACTGCCTTACTCTGTTGTGGCTTTTACCATGTTATATTTTCAACCTACATTTTCAGTTTCTTAGTCAAGCGGATATTCTCAATCCGGTTAAATCAAGTTCAATTCTATCCACTTACAGGTCTTAGAAAACAAAAATCATATACTATCAGCTTTACAGAATGTATAAATCTGTTTTCAGAAATATTCATATGATTTTCTTCGTATTATACTATAATTGAACCTATAATTCAATAAGTATTTATTTTTTTATAGCTTTTTATGTAGTTTTGTTTAAATTCTAAAGTTTATTTTAAGTTCAATTATTGTTCAATATACAATTACTATAATTTTTATGTTTTACAATTTGCCAGGTCAAAAATATGATTTATCCAGCCATGTGAATAGGTATTCACACTCAAAGCAGAAAACTTATATAACCAAATCAAGTAAGTCCCCTGCCTCAATTGCGAAAAGCAATAAGCAGGGGGTGGGGACTTGCTTGTATCAGGAAGAGTGCAAGCTCTTTCTGATAAACTGCGGAGCAGTTATTTGGTGTAGAGCCACGTAGCGAAGCGGATGATTTTATCCGCTTGACTTCCTCTCCAGCGCAATACGATTCTATCCGGAAAAGTTTTTATATCATCAAAGCATTACGTAGTAATTTTCTATAAAATAACATAGCATAAAAAGACAGTACACTCAGGTATTCCTGCCGTTCATGTACTGTCTTTTGGTATTTCTAAATTCTACTTTTATAATATTTTATAGTAACCCTTGCCATATAAGTCCGTTTTATCGTTCTTTATTTGTTATTTTGTCAATATTTATCTTTTAAGTCCATTTTATAGGTCTTTATATTATAATTTGCATGATTTTTAATATATTTTGCTGCTTTTATTATTTTGGGCTTACAATTTTTCCTGCTATTGCACAGGCAGCGGCTGTTTTTGGAGATGCAAGGTAGATTTCTACTTTGGAAGTTCCCATTCTTCCAAGGAAGTTTCTGTTATTTGTAGCTACTACACGTTCACCATCTGTAAGGATTCCGCCTGCACGTCCGCAACATAATCCGCATCCAGGATGTGTGATCATAGCTCCCGCCTCTGCCAGAGTATCCAGGATTCCCAGTTCGATTGCCTGGCGGTATATTTTACGACTTGCAGGAGTTACAATCAATTTAACGTAATCTGCTACTTTTTTGCCCTTTAAGACCTCTGCAGCAGCTTTAAGATCCTCCAGCCGACCGTTGGTGCAGGATCCAATGAATACCTGATCAATTTCTGTTCCTTCGAGTTCGCTTACATCTCTGATCTTATCTACCTGAGACGGGCATGCCATAACCGGAACAAAGTCTTCTGCATGATATGTAATAGTCTTCATATATGTTGCATCTTCATCACCTGTAAGGCTCTTCTGGAAGTCATTTAACTCGATTTCGCAGTATTCTGCAGTCTTTTCATCCGGTGTGAATAATGCACATTTCGCCCCTGCCTCGATTGCCATGTTTGCCATGGTCATACGGCTTGCTACAGTCATATTCTTCACTGTGCTGCCTGTGAATTCAAGCGCTCTGTAGGTAGCTCCATCAGCACCCAGATCACCGATCAGACGCAGAATAATGTCTTTGGACATTACATTTTCCGGAAGTTCTCCCTCAATTACAACTTTAATTGTCTCCGGAACTTTAATCCACATCGTTCCTGTTCCCAGGATACTTGCCATCTCTGTATATCCTATGCCTGATGAAAACGCGCCTACACATCCGTAAGTAGTTGTATGGCTGTCTGTACCGAATACGATATTGCCAGGTTTCACGTAGCCTGCTTCAGTCATTAACTGGTGACAGATTCCGTCACTTCTGTGGACGTTTTTCATGCCGTATTTCTTTGCAAAAGCATCTCCTGTATGGAAATGTCTGGTGTCGTCTAACTGGCTTGCAGGTACCAGATGATCGTAGATCAAAACTACTTTATCCGGATCCCAGAGCTTCGTAAAGCCCATTTCCTCGAACTTTTCTGCTACGAATGGGATAAATATATCATGGATCATAACTCTGTCTACATTGACCGTTACGATGTCTCCTGGCTTTACTGTTTTTCCAACGTTGTTTCTAATGATTTTCTCAATAACTGTCTCGCCCATTTGCTTCTCCTTTCCCATTAATCCAGTCCGTTTAATTTACGCATGGCTTTCACAAGTCCACCTGCCTGGATAATACTCATCAGATTCTCCGGCAGAGAAGCGATCGGATACTGTTTTCCATTGTAATCTACGTATTCGTTCATCACTACGGTAATTTCATCGCCTTCTTTGATGTCATCATGAAGATCTGGCTGTTCAATCAGAAGAAGTCCGTTATTGATGGAGTTTCTGAAGAAAATTCTTGCAAAAGATTTTGCAATTACACACTGGATACCCAGTGCTTTAATAATTTCCGGTGCCTGTTCTCTGGAAGAACCGCATCCGAAATTCTTTCCTGCAACAATAATGTCACCTGGCTGGATCTGTCCTGCCAGTTCTGGGCGCAGTGGGCTAAAACCGTACTGTTTCATATCATCAATTGTTTTCAGTGCGAGGTACTCTGTCGGGATAATGATGTCTGTATCAATATCATCACCAAGTACCCACACTTTTCCTGTGAATTTATCCATAATCTTACCTCTTTATATTTTTACCTGCATATTTATTTTGTTGTAGAAATCCTATTCCTGCCTCTGTCTCAATAAGAGTCAATACCTGTTTAGGCAAATCCCTTCTTCTCTTTCGAGAATATGTGATTAAGCATCAAATGTGTCCCTTACTGGTCTAGCGGATAAAATCATACGCTTCACTACTCGCTCATAACCAAATAACTGCTCCGCAGTTTATCAGAAAGCGCTTGCACGCCTCCTGATACAAGCAAGTCCCCACCCACTGCTTATTGCTTTTCGCAATTGAAGCAGGGAACTTACTTGATTTGGTTAAATATCAATATACAACAGAATCTACAGATTTCTCAAAAAATGTTTCATGTTTCACGTGAAACATCTGCGTTTAACATCACATGAAACCAGAATCAGACCTCTCTGCATCCCGGTTTCACTGTATTATTTATGTAATTTATTTATACTTCACTTGCCAGTGCAATCTTTCCTGCAATAGCAGATGCCGTAACAGTCGCTGCTGATCCCAGATATACTTTAGAACTTGGATGTCCTGCACGACCTTTAAAGTTACGTGTTCCTGTGCTGATAAGAACTTCGTTTTCACCGATAACACCCTGACAGCTTCCCCAGCATACACTGCAGTTCGGGTTCATAACAATGGCTCCTGCCTCCATAAAGGTGTCTATAATGCCTTCTTTTAATGCCTGACGGTAAATTGTCTGGCTTGCAGGTACAACGAGAAATCTGACACCCTCAGCTACCTTCTTACCCTTAATGATTTCTGCGCCTACACGAAGATCTTCGATACGTCCGTTGTTGCAGGAACCAAGGAATGCTTCATTGATCTCGATTCCGCAGGTTTCTTCTGCAGGAACTACATTATCTACAAAATCAGGTTTGGCAACTACAGGGCAGACTTTTGATAAGTCAAATGTATATTCTCTTGCATAAACGGCATCCGGATCGCTGTGATATACAGCTTTCGGCTCACGTCCGTGTTCTTTCAGGTATTCGATAGCTTTTTCGTCTGCTTCAAAAATACCCGTCTTAGCACCGGCTTCTACTGCCATATTGCAGAGTGCCATACGGTCACTGATACTAAGTGTTTTTGCACCCTCTCCTGTGAACTCCATTGCCTGATAATTGCATCCGTTTGCACCAATTTCTCCGATAATTGTAAGAATCAGGTCTCTTGCATAAACACCTTCAGGCAGTTTGCCTACAAGATTGAATTTCACACTCTCCGGAACCAGTACCCAGGAAGTTCCTGTAACCATTCCATACAGAAAGTCTGTGCATCCTACGCCTGTTCCGAATGCACCTAATGCACCGTAAGAACATGTATGGCTGTCTGCACCAAAGATCAGTTCACCTGGGCGAACATAGTTCTCGATCATAACCTGATGGCAGACACCTTTGCCTTCCCAGAAATCAATGTTATTTTCTTTTGCGAAATCTCTCATCTTCTTCTGTGATGCTGCTGTTTTCGGGCTGTCAGACGGTACATTATGATCCACGATAAACACAAGTTTCTTCGGATCCGCAATATGCGGATTCTTTAATTTGTTGTTATACATATCAACAGTAAGATGGGTTGTTCCATCGTTACTCATCAGACGGTCAAGTTTGACTGTATGAATATCTCCAGGTTTTACACTGTCTACTCCTGCTGCTGCAGCGATGATCTTTTCTGCAATTGTCATTCCCATTTTACTTTTCCTCCTTGTTCAGAGATGCGATCAGGCCACCCTGATTTAAAATATTCTGCATATATTCCGGAAGTTTTGTACAGGAATATGTTTTTCCATTGGCTTCTACAGTTCCTTCTGACATGTGAAGAACCATCTGATCTCCGGTATTTACTTCGTCCGGAAGACCTTTACAGACAATTACCGGTAATCCGATGTTAATAGAGTTTCTGTAAAAAATTCGTGCAAAAGATTTCGCTACGACTGCCTGCACGCCTAATGCTTTGAGTACACCCGGTGCCTGCTCTCTGGAGGATCCGCATCCGAAGTTCTCTCCACCTACTACGAAATCACCAGGTTTCACTTTTTTAGAAAAATCCGGATCCAGGGATTCAAAGGCATGGCCTTTCATCTCATCCAGATTCGGAAGTAACAGATACTGTGATGCTATGATCTGGTCTGTGTCCAGATCGTTATGAAATTTAAAAATTGTTCCTGTTTCCATAAAAACCAGTTTCCTTTCTGTATCATTTATGTTTTAATGATTTATCTCTCTTTAGCAATTTATTTAGATAAACTCTTTTCCTATTTTAGCACAAAAGACCAGGGATTGAAAACGCCTGTTTTCAATATTCCTGTCTTTTTTACAATGCCACGCTAAATCTATTCTTAACCTGTTCTGATAAGCCGCCTCGGTTAAGCGGATATTCGCAATCCGCTTCGCCACTTGCTTGATTTTGTTCAATTGCCAAAAATAATACACTAAAAAAGGCCTCTGCTTTTTGCCTGCAAAGATCTTTTTCTGCTTCATTATATTTTATTATATTTACAACATATATACTGTAGTTTTACATATTTACCACAATCTCAGTGATCAGTTCTTTAAATGATTTTGCCACACGATCCGCTGTTTCCTGGACTTCTTTGTGGTTAAGTTCTTCTTTGGAGATTCCTGCTGCCATGTTTGTAATACAGGAAATTCCACAGATTTCAAGTCCCATGTGGCGGGCTGCCATGGCTTCGCATGCTGTACTCATTCCTACTGCGTCTCCGCCCCATTTCTGTGCAAGTCTTACTTCTGCCGGAGTTTCATAGTTTGGTCCTGTAAACTGGACGTATACACCCTCCTGAAGCTTAACACCGCATTTATCTGCGCATTTTCTGATCACATCCTGCAAACGGAGACTATATACTTCACTCATATCCGGGAATCTTGCACCAAGTTCATCAATATTCTCCCCAATCAGCGGACTTGGCACTCCTGTTGCAATGTGATCTGTGATCATCATAAAGTCTCCAGGCTTATATTCCGGGTTTGCACCACCTGCTGCGTTTGTCAGAATGAGTTTCTTTGCTCCCATCATTCCCATCAATCTTGCCGGAAGTACAACGTCTGTCATTGGATATCCTTCATAGTAATGAACTCTTCCCTGCATGATCACTACCGGCACACTTCCAACATATCCAAACACAAATCTTCCTTTATGACCTGCTACTGTTGAAGTAGGAAACCCCTCGATGTCTGTATAATCGATGGTTGTTTCAATTTTAATCTCGTCTGCATAGTCGCCAAGTCCTGAACCCAGGATCAGTGCTACTTCCGGTTTAAAATCTGTTTTCTGACGTACACTTGCAAGGCATGTCTCCAATTTCTCATATAATTTACTCATTTACTGCTTAATCTCCTTTATCATCTCTTTCTTATATGTCAATACACTTCTTTGCATGATCAGATATCAGGCAAAATGTATCACGTGAAACAATCTTTGCATGATCTTTTATCCTGAAAAACTGTCCATATTTTCATTGACAATCTTTCTCAGACCCTCATATTGTTCCTGATCGATCAATATCTGATTTCCTTTTTTGGTGATCAGTCCGTCACCGGCGAATTTCTTTATTCCCCTGCTGACGCTTTTCAGGCAAAGCCCTGTCTCATCTGCAATGCTCTGTCTGCTTTCATTGATACAGAGTTCTCCATTTCTGTTGAATTTCTCAAACCATTCAACAAGAAGAAGTGCCAGTCTGTCCGCTCCCTGGAGGAAAAGATACAGTCTGTTCCTTCTGCTTTCTTCCAGCAGAGATTCACATGTGATCTTTGACTCCAGACGGAAAATATCTGTGTCTGCATGAATCCATTTCTCATACTTTGCTCTTGGCAGCTTTACGACTGTGCATTTCGTTTCGGTTTCCCAGGTAGTCTGATAGTTTTCAAGTTCCATGATCACTTCCATTCCGCCCAGCGCGATCAGGTCTTTCGGTTTCATGAAATCGTACGCGATTCCGGAAATTCGGTAATCTGTAGCTTTTGCTCTGCCTCTTCCAATAAAGAAAATCGTATCTGCCGGTTCATTCTCTCTGATAAAAGTGGTCCCCGGCTCCAGTTCTTCGCTCTGAAGCAGATCCATAACCCACAATGGTGCATTGCGGAAATAAAATTCAAATTGTCTTTGTCTTTCTTTATCCACTTCTTTCAGAAACGGCAATGCGTCTTGTAAATATTTGTGCTTCATATGCGGTTCCTATACTTTCTGTGTTTTTTATCTGCTTTAAATGTTTACCGGAGAATATGATTTTCCCCTGTAAATGGTCTTACACTAATTCATTTAAAATAGAATGTCCGATCGTTCCCTCTGGCATTTCTACGCCAAAATTGTCTGCTACGGAAGCTCCGATCACTGCGAAAGTATCTTCGTTTTTGATCTTGCCGCCGTTTTTCATGCTCTTGGAGTAAGCAATAAATGGTACGTGTTCTCTGGTGTGGTCTGTTCCTGTATATGTTGGGTCGTTTCCGTGGTCTGCTGTAATGATAAGCAGATCGCTTTCTTTCATTTCTTCTAACAGGACACCCAGATTCTTATCAAATTTCTCAATTTCTCTTCCGTATCCCTCTACATTTCTTCTGTGTCCCCATAATGCATCGAAGTCTACGAGGTTAACGAAGCACAATCCTTTGAAATCTTTTTTGCAGATTTCAATTGTCTGCTCCATTCCATGTACAGAACTGTCTGAATGATGAGTCTCTGTGATTCCTTCTCCGCAGAAAATATCGTTAATCTTTCCTACACCGATCACGTCGAGGCCTTTGTCCTTAAGTGCATTTAAAGCAGTAAGTCCTGTAGGTTTCAGGGCGTAATCATGACGGTTGCTAGTACGTTTGAATTCACCTTTTTTCTTTCCAACATACGGTCTTGCAATGACTCTCCCTACTCTCCATTCGTCCTTCAGTGTAATCTCTCTGGCGATCTCGCAGCAGCGATACAGATTCTGAAGATCAAATGTTTCTTCGTTTCCGCAGATCTGAAGTACGGAATCTGCAGATGTATAGACGATCATTGCACCTGTCTCAATTTCTTCTTCTCCCAGCTCTTCAATGATCTCAGTTCCGCTTGCACTCTTGTTTCCGATAACTTTCTTGCCACACTGCTTCTCCAGTTCAGCGATCAGTTCCGGCGGAAAACCTGTTTCTGTAAAGGTTTTAAATGGTTTCTCTGTCTTGATTCCCATCATTTCCCAATGTCCGGTCATGGTGTCTTTTCCGTTACTTGCTTCACTCAGACGAGTATAACGTCCGATTGGATTTTCCACACCTGTCATGTTTCCGGCCGGATGGAGATTCAGCATTCCGAGTTTTTCGAGATTTGGGATCTCGAGAGAGCCCATTTTCTCAAGAATATGTCCAAAAGTGTCTACTCCGGTGTCACCAAAATTTGCTGAATCCGGCATTGCCCCGATTCCCAGAGAATCAAGTACAATTACAAAAATTCTTTCATAATTTTTCATGTTTCTTTACCTCATCTCTTATATTTTGCTGTTATGCTCCGGTACAGCCTTTCTTTTACAGCTTCTCCTGCAAAGGCCGCATCTACTGCATTCTTCATCAGAAGCAGGACCTCCTCATCCCGGATTCCGTATTGTTTTTGAACAAATTCCAGTTCTTTTGTTAATGTTGTGTTGCTGACAGTTCTGTTATCCGTATTGATGGTAACTCTCAGACCTGCATCCAGGAATTCTCTGAGAGGATATTCTGCTGTACTCTGTACAGCTTTTGTCTGGAGATTACTGATCGGACACATTTCGATACCTATCCTTCTTGCTGCCAGTTCACGCTGAAGTTCTTTGTTTCCTCTCATTGCAATTCCGTGACCAATCCTGCCCACCCCGGCCCTTACTGCATCTATAATATTCTGTGCATTTCCACATTCCCCTGCATGAATTGTAAATGGCATTCCGATTTTATGTGTATTGTAAAACAGATTCATAAATTCCGTCATGGGATATGAGGCTTCTGCACCTGCAAGATCTGCAGCACATACGCCGAAACCTAAGTATTCGCGGGCAGTCATTATCATTCTGCTGTTTTCTTCTTCGCTGTGGTGTCTCATGGCACAGGTGATCACACCAAATTCTATGCCGAAATCATTTCTGCCCCGTTCCAGTCCTTTCAGCAGCGCTTCGATGACTTTTTTACAGTTCATCTCTTCTGTCACTGATAATAAAGGTGCGAAACGAATTTCTGCATAGCAAACGTTTTCTCTACTCATACTTCTGAGTACATCATATCCGGCTTCTTCCAGTCCTTTTTCATCCATTATGCACTGTCCCGGCAATGTGAATTTTTCCAGATATTCTGCAAGACTGGTGCAATTATCTGATACACTCAGTTCCTCCTGATGGACTTTTCTGCCCAGACGCTTTTCTATAAATTCACGGCTGAGTGAACCATCCAGGTGGCAATGCAGTTCTATTTTCGGTAATGCGATCAGTTGTTCCTGTGTCATGATGTTCCTCCATTTTATGCTAAATTCAATGGTCCGAATCCCTGTGGCAAGAGTTCTTTTAATGTATAAACATCGTAATGCTCTTTATCTACTGCCAGAATGATCCTAAACGTCTCCGGGTTGCAGAATTCCATCATTACCTGACGGCATACGCCACATGGCGCCGCATATTCGGTCAGAACGCCGTCTTTTCCGCCCACAATGCAGATTGCATCAAATTCCTTTGTTCCTTCGCTTACAGCCTTAAAGAACGCAGTTCTCTCAGCGCAGTTGGTAGGTGTGTATGCTGCATTCTCGATATTACACCCTGTATAGATTTCTCCACTCTTCGCAAGCAGTGCTGCACCGACTTTGAAATTGGAATATGGTGTATAGGAAAATTTCAGCTGCTCAATTGCTGTCCCGATCAGTTTATCGATCATTTTTTCGTCTAAGTTCTGCATAGTTTTACACCTCCGATAATTACAAGTTTCATATCTCGCTGCCAAATATAGGCGATGAGATTTCTTGCTCAAAATCAATAACCTGTTGCTTCTTCATTCTTTACAATCTTAATGATTCTGCTCGTTCCCAGTCTGTCTGCACCCAGGGAAAGAAATTTTTCAGCGTCATCCAGAGAGGAAATACCACCTGCTGCTTTCATTTTTACATTTGGTCCAATGTGTTTGGAGAACAGTTCTATATCTTCAAATGTTGCTCCGCCACCGCCGAAGCCTGTTGATGTCTTGATATAATCAGCTCCTGCTGCTGTTACGATTTCGCACATTTTAATCTTCTCTTCTGTTGTGAGGAAACATGTCTCAATGATAACTTTGAGGATTTTTTCTCCGCATGCTGCCTTGAGAGTTCTGATCTCGTTCTCGATCAGGTCATATTTCTTATCTTTTAACCATCCGATGTTGATTACCATATCGATTTCAGATGCGCCGTTTGCAATAGCGTCTTTAGTCTCAAATTCTTTTGTTGCTGTTGTTGTGTTTCCATTTGGGAAACCAATAACTGTGCATACTGCCATTTTTCCGTCCATGTATTCTGCCGCTTCTCTTACATAGCATGGAGGAATGCATACAGATGCAGTTCCATATTTCATCGCATCGTCGCAGATCTGTTTGATTTCTTCCCATGTGGATGGCTGAAGAAGAAGTGTATGATCTACATGTCTTAAGATTTCTTTAATTTCCATTTTTGCTCGTCCTCTTTTCTTTCTGCCACTGTCAGTTTCGCTCATTACCGTTGTTCATTATGCTCACCAACTGTTTATTTAGCCTGATCTTCTTTAATCATTTTTCTGATAGCTTCTACAGCTACACAAATAGCCATATCTGTGTCATGGACTACCGGATTCTCCAGACCGAGTTTCTCTCTTTCCTGATTTGCTACTACCAGGAAACAGGAACCAGCTCTTACACGAAGCTTTCCGGCTACAATAAAGAGAGCTGCGGATTCCATTTCAGATGCAAGGCATCCCATTCTCTTCCATGCTTCCCATTTATTGATCAGTTCATAGCTTACAGGCATTTCTTCCGGCTCATGCTGACCGTAGAATGCGTCTTTGCACTGCACAACACCTGTGTGGCACGGGAAACCTTTTTCTTTTGCAGCATCTACAAGAGCATTGATAACATCAAGGTTTGCTACTGCAGGATATTCAATTGGTGCATATTCTCTGGTAGTTCCTTCCATACGGACTGCACCTGTGGCGATCACTACATCTCCGCTCTTTACTTCCGGCTGCATTCCTCCGCATGTACCGATTCTTACAAATGTATCTGCACCGCAGCGGTACAGTTCTTCCATTGCGATGGATGCGGACGGACCACCAATTCCTGTTGACGTTACACTTACCTTTACACCGTCAAGTGTTCCTGTATATGTGACATATTCTCTGTTGTCTGCGATCAGTACCGGATTATCAAAATACTGTGCGATTTTTGCACATCTTTTTGGATCTCCCGGCAGAATTACATAACGTCCTACTTCACCTTTTGCCACCTGAATATGATACTGTCTGCTTGCATCTTCTGAATAATTTTTCATGATCTTTCCATCCTTTACCTGATTTTTTTCGTAACTGTTTAGTAATTCACTGCTGTGAAGATACTGAACAGTTACAATTTTTCACGTGAAACATTTTCACATCTTATAGTTATCTTTTTATACGTTTCTGACTTTATCTCTGCCCCTTATCATACGGAATACCCTCTGCTTTCGGCGCTCTGGAATTCTTTGATACGAATACAAGAACAATCAGGGAAATAATGTACGGGAACATGTTATATAATGTACTTGGAAGCTTTAATGCTACCAGTACGTCAAATCCTGTATAAACATTGGAAAGCGCACGGAACAGGCCAAACAGAAGTGCTGCAAGTCCGATATTCACCGGTTTCCACTGACCAAAGATCATAACTGCAAGTGCAAGGAATCCAAATCCGGCAACGCCGTTTTCAAATTTCCATTCACTGACACCGGCTGTAATATAAACCAGTCCGCCAAGTCCGCCCAATGCTCCGGAAATCAGAACACCTGCATATCGCATTTTGTAAACATTGATTCCCACGGAGTCTGCTGCCTGCGGATGCTCTCCACATGCCATAAGGCGGAGACCGAACTTAGTCTTATATAATATGATATATGATGCGATGAGAATCAGCAATGCCAAAAGCATAAACCAGCTGAATTCAAACTTCCCAATGTTTACAAGAAACGCTTTTTTTGCTTCTTTGTACGCAACCGTAGAGGAAACATTATCAATACTTTCTGACATATTGATGGCTCTTACAATTACTACTGCTGCTGCAGGTCCAAGCAGATTCAGTGCTGTACCTACAAGTGTCTGGTCTGCGTTAAAATGAATTGCCGCAACACCAAGAAAAAGAGAAAATACCATTCCTACGATCACACTGCCGAGGATTACCAGCAGGATCACCAACGGTGCCGCCATAGTTGACGGAAGATATTTCATCATCAGAGCTCCTCCAAGAGCTCCCATAACCATGATTCCCTCAAGACCAATGTTTACAACGCCACTGTGTTCAGAGAAACATCCGCCAAGCGCTACCAGAATCAGAACAGATGCAAATATTAATGTATACTGGAGTAATAAAACCATTATTTTTCTCCTCCTTTCACCTGTTTTGCAGCTTTCTTCTCATCTCTTTTGTCCAGATAACGGTTAAGCCAGAGTTTGAAGAAGAATACAAATCCGCAAAGGTAAATGATAAATGCTGAGATCAGATCAGAGATCTGTGTACAATACATTGTTTTGTCTACATAGCTTCCACCACTTGTAATGTGCTGAATAAAATAAGAAGAAAAGATTGTGCCAATCGGATTCAGACCGCCAAGGAATGCTGCTGCAATTCCATTAAATCCCATTCCCGGAACAGTTGTCTGCTGTTTCTTCTGTTTTGCTTTCTGTGTTTGTTTCTGTCTTGCTATCGGAACTGCTTCCACATGCTGTAAGTGAAAATGCCATTAAACCTGCAAGTACCGCTGCTACTACTCTTTTTTTCATGATTTCTTTTTCTCCTTTTGCACAATTTTTGTCGTGTTTGATGCACTGATAATGACATATGTCCCAAATATAAAACAGGACTCGAGTCCCTTTTTTGTGTATTTATACTCATTTCGTAAAAATTTTCCAGTTTTGTTTTGTAATTTTTGTTAATTATTATTTATTTTTAATACTCAAAATAGGACTTGGGTCCTTTTTTGCATTGTAACATCTAAATTTATATCATCTCTTTATAGCGTTACAGTTTCAATCACGTAAGCCTCATACCTGATATTTACAAATTGCTCTGCTACCTTACAACATCCTTATCTTCCCCTTACTATAACTATAATCAGCACTAAGCGTGTACTAACTGGCACGCTACATTTGTCAAGCGGATAAAATCATCCGCTTCGCTATTTGATCAAACTATTTTTGATGGCAATAATTACTAAATTAAAGCATACAAAGTTGTCTATTTTTCCGAAAAACCTTTTTATGTGTAAATTGCACAACAAAACCGTCACGAGTCCTTTTTTATTAAGCAAAATAATGATATAAACATAGCACGACGTCGAAAAAAGAAAATTATTATGATTCAAAATCGGGAGGAATTTATGAAACAGAGACAAAAAATTCTAGCAATGCTTCTTATGTCAGCATTAGCTGTAAACAGTTTCGGTACAGTAACAGCTGTTTATGCCACAGAGGAAACCGCCAGTGAATCTGAAACTATGGATCTTCAGATTCTTGCCAGCAGTGATACCCACGGAAAATTTACAACCTGGGATTATGCCGTAAATGCAGAAGACACTTCAGGAAGTATGGTCCAGATGTCTACTGCAATTGATTCTCTTCGTAATGAGAATACAATTCTTGTTGACGCAGGTGATACCATTCAGGGTAACTCTGCTGAACTTTTCCTGGACGAAGATATCCATCCTATGATCCTTTCTCAGAATGAAATTGGATATGATGTGTGTGTTACAGGAAATCATGAATACAATTATGGTATGGATGTCCTGAAAAAGATTATGGCTCAGCAGGAATCCAAACCTCTGGTTGGAAATGTTTATGACGAAGACGGTGAAGCAATTGCAGATGATTATACAATTATTGAAAAAAATGGAGTAAAAGTTGGTATTATCGGCATGGTTACACCGAATATTACCAGGTGGGACTCCGTAAACCTGAAGGATTGTACAGTAACAGATCCTGTTGAAGAGATTCGTGCAGCAATTGATGAAATTCAGGATCAGGTAGATGTTATGATTGCAGTTGTTCATATGGATATTGAAAATGAATATGAAGCAAAAGACTCTGGTGTAAGAGATCTGGCAAACGCGTGTCCGGAACTCGATTTGATTGTTGCCGCACATGGTCACCAGCTTATCGAAGGTGAAGAAATTAACGGTGTCTATATAATTGAAAATAAGAGTGGTGCTACCACACTGGCAGAAATTCATCTGGAACTTGAAAAATCAGACAATGGATGGGATGTTGTAAATCGCACATCAGTAAGCCATGCAATTGGAGAATATGATTCCGACAAAGAACTGGATGAACTTCTGACTCCTTATGACGAAAAGGCTAAAGAAGACGCTTCTATTGTAATTGGTAAACTTGAAGGCGGCAGCCTGGCTCCTGAAAATGAAATTGCAGAAATCCCAACCGCTCAGATTCAGGATACTGCATTAATGGATCTTATCCAGGAAGTGCAGCTGTATTATACAGATGCAGATGTATCCGCCGCTGCATTATTTATTATGGATGCAAACCTTCATGAAGGAGATATTCGCAAATGTGATACCGCTCAGGTATACAAATACAATAATACCTTGTACAAAATCCAAATGACCGGCGCGCAGTTAAAGAAATATATGGAATGGACTGTATCCTACTATAACACTTATAAACCAGGCGATCTCACAATTTCCTTTAGTGAAGATATGCGTGCATACAACTACGATATGTTCCAGGGTGTAAATTATGAGATTAATATTGCCAATGAAGTCGGAAGCCGTATTGAAAATCTGACATGGCCTGATGGTACACCTGTAGAAGATGATGATACCTTTACAATCGCAGTTAACAACTATCGCGCAAACTCTCAGCTTCTCACTGTAGGTGAAGTATTCCAGGAAGGTGATGAACTTCCGGTACTTCTGGAAATGGATGTAAAAGGTGATATTGGCGGTGTCCGCGAACTGATCGGACAGTATATATCTGAAGTAAAAGGCGGAACTATCAGCCCTGAAACAGACAATAACTGGAAGATCACCGGAAACAACTGGAACGAAGAATCTCACGAAAAAGCCGTAGAACTTCTGAAATCCGGAGAATTAACTATTGAAACTTCTGCAGACGGAAGAACCCCGAATGTTAAATCCATAACCGAAGACGATATCAAATAAGTTCATTTTTACTTACACAAGTTCTCTCTGCTCACTTTTTTATAAGTCAAGCGGATATTCGCAATACGCTTCGCTACTTAATTTGGTTAAAGCAGGAGAACTTGATTGATTTGCCCTATTTATATATGTATTTTTATTTCCACACAATATTATTATAGTGCTTATTCATATTCTTATATCTTATGACATTAGGATCAAAATGCATTTTTGTCCTAACATGATATCATCTTATGTATGTACTGCAAAAAGATCTATTTGTTCCAGTCACTGAGTCAAATAGATCTTTTTATTTTTCTGCATATTATGTATCAAAAAAGCTGTAAATCCTTTATTTCTAAAAGATTTACAGCAATATTTTCTGGCGTCCCCGAGAGGATTTGAACCTCCGACCCCTCGCTTAGGAGGCGAGTGCTCTATCCAGCTGAGCTACGAGGACAACTTGATTCACGACTGTAATTCTACTATATTTTGTATTAAATTACAAGGGAATCTTAAATTTTCTTTCCGCATGCATTAGAATCTGTTAGCGTACAATTCATGAACAGCAAATGATATCTCCCAAAAGTCAAACACGTTTGGCAAATATGTTTCACGTGAAACACATATCACAAATTCATCTACTACTGTCCTATAAACCCGATACGTATATAACTCAATTCCAGAACATACAATCCAGAAACAACTTAGCATTTTTTTAATAATGCAGTTGTCCCTGAAGCCATATAATTCCTTTAAAACGGCGGCCAATCTTGAGTTCTCCCAGAAGATCTTCCCGGTTAATGCATACGTCAAACAGCATATCATTGCAGTCTATGGTAATCTGACAGATTTCTTCTCCTGTAATAATATTCTTAAAAGTCATGAAATCAACAATTTCACCCATTACGCTGTACTGGTCACATTCAATACCATATGGCATAAAATATGAATCTACAATAGAAAGAATATCATCAGTAGCAATTCTCTGCGAAATCATGGAGTATGTGTCCATATCCTCCATTGTGAGACTCTCCATAGCCTCTTCATCTCCGTTACGGGCAGCTGCGATCAAATGATTTCTGTTTTTTGTAAGCTCTCGTTCAGCCTTAACCGCCTCTTTATCTTTCTCTACCGGAAAAAGAATTTTTCCTTCTCTGGCCAGCCCGGAAAGAGTTAATGGCTGGCCTCCTGGAAACATACCATCTTTTTGGCGCTGCTGCAAATATTCAGCAGCATTCTGAAGATAAAAAATTAATGTAACTCCTATTCTCAGGTCGTCACAGGCACCTGCAAAGGATTCTTTTTCTGCGTGTTTCTCTATCACAACACTCTCCTGCGTCGTAATGCCTGTTCCACGAAAAAAGGGAAAGTAGTAATCTGGATAAAACACATTGTTCTCATCATACTGTCCGCAAACAGTGATTCCACAATCGCATCCATAATTCTTTGAAAATTCAGCAAATACACCATCCGGGTAATCTTCTATAACATTTTTCTCATCATAGGTTTCTACCACGTCTGTGATAATCTGCCTGATACTGCTTCTTTTGGTGATCTTAGAAAAACCAACTGCCCTCAGATAACTGTGCATAAGAACACCTCCCTGAAAAAGCTCACTCCTCATTAAGCGTGCTTTTTCTCAATCTTTGTCATGCCGCCCATATATGGCTGCAGGGCTTTTGGAATGCTTACAGAACCATCTGCATTCAGGTTGTTCTCCAGGAATGCAATCAGCATTCTAGGCGGTGCTACAACAGTGTTGTTTAATGTATGTGCGAGATATTTACCATCTTTACCGTTTACGCGGATTTTCAGACGACGCGCCTGTGCATCACCAAGGTTGGAGCAGCTTCCTACCTCGAAGTATTTCTTCTGACGTGGAGACCATGCTTCTACATCAAGAGATTTTACTTTCAGGTCTGCCAGGTCACCGGAGCAACACTCAAGTGTACGAACCGGAATATCAAGAGAGCGGAACAGATCAACTGTATTCTGCCATAATTTATCAAACCACATTGGGCTCTCTTCCGGTTTGCAGACAACGATCATTTCCTGTTTTTCAAACTGATGAATACGGTAAACACCTCTCTCCTCAAGTCCATGAGCTCCTTTTTCCTTACGGAAACATGGAGAATAACTTGTAAGGGTCTTAGGAAGTTCCTCCTCCGGAATAATCTGGTCGATGAATTTACCGATCATAGAATGTTCACTTGTACCGATAAGATATAAGTCTTCACCTTCAATCTTGTACATCATAGCATCCATTTCTGCAAAGCTCATAACGCCTGTTACAACATTGCTTCTGATCATGAACGGCGGTACGCAGTAAGTAAATCCTCTGTTGATCATAAAGTCACGCGCATAAGAGATAACTGCAGAGTGAAGTCTTGCAATATCTCCCATTAAATAATAAAAACCGTTTCCCGCAACACGTCTAGCACTGTCAAGATCAATTCCGTCAAAGCTTTCCATAATATCTGTATGATATGGAACTTCGAAGTCCGGAACAACCGGCTCACCGAATTTCTCAATCTCTACGTTCTCGCTGTCATCTTTACCAATCGGCACAGATGGATCGATGATATTCGGGATTACCATCATGTTCTTGAGAAGTTCTTCTTCTACTTCTTTTTCTCTTGCGGAAAGTTCTTCAATACGAGTTCCTGAAGCAGCTACCTGTTTCTTTACTTCTTCTGCTTCTTCTCTCTTACCCTGTCCCATCAGGGCACCAATCTGTTTGGAAATTTTATTTCTCTCTGCACGAAGAGCTTCCACTTCCTGTTTAATCTCTCTGTTTTCTTTGTCAAGTTCCAGAACTTTATCTACTAATTCAAGTTTGTTGTCCTGAAATTTATTACGGATATTCTGTTTTACAACTTCCGGGTTTTCTCTCACAAATTTAATGTCTAACATCTTGTTCCTCCTGAAATGTTATATTTCATTATGTAATGATATCCTCGATTGCTCCGCTGCAAAGCACCTTGCACAATCCTTATATTAAAATTTTATCATATTATGCGCATTGCGCAAAACAGATTCTTTTTAAGTATGCTCTTATTTTCCATTTTTAAACTGTCTTATTCTTCTTCGATATTATCCAATCCAAAATTAACAGCTTTTCGAAGTGCTTCGACTTCCTCCTGGCTGAGCATAACATAGGATTCACCTTTTACAATTTCTTTCATGTACAAAAAGCAATTATCACGGCTATGTACGGCGTTTAAGATAAGGCCTGTATTATCTTTGTCCAGCAGTGCCAGCGCAAAGCTTAATTTACCGCCAACATCGTCAAATGCATCATACTTCTCTATACCATATTTATTGAACATTTTATCAACATTCTTTTTGATAAAAAGAATATCATGGTCATGTTCTTCTTTCGCCTCATAGAGTTTGTCTATCTGCGCAAATTTTCTTACGAAGACTTTCTCCAGAGACTGTGCATCTGAACCTTTCATAAATGTTTTGTATTTGCGTTCCAGACGGCTCAGACGCATATTCATACTGATATTCCTTACCAGCAGGAAGATAGTAAGAATCAGCAGTATAATAATGATGATCCCGGAATCAATTCCAAGATTTTCAAAAATGCCACTCATATTACTGTCACTCCTAACCAATGGATTCGAAAAGATCTATGATTCTTTCCAGTTCATCCTTGGAATAATATTCAATTTCAATTTTACCTTTGTCATTTTTCTTTCTGTGAATCTGAACTCTGGTACCCATGATACTTTTCATTTTTTCTTCCAGACTCTCATATATTGCATCCTCAGCAGAACTGAATTTGCTCTTCTTTGCTGTTTTTGGCGGCTCCAGCATACGTTTTACAAGCGCTTCTGTTTCACGAACACTTAATTTCTCGTCAAAAACCTTCATTGCAATTGATTCCTGCTTTTCCTTATCTGCTATCGAAAGGATTGCCCTGGCATGACCGGCAGTGATCATCTCATCAATCAGCATCTGCTGCACTTTTTCACTGAGTTTGAGAAGTCTCATTGCATTTGTTACTGCTGTTCTGCTCTTCCCTACACGCTCTGCGATTTCATCCTGTTTCAGATGAAATTCATCAATCAGTCGTTTATATGCCATCGCTTCTTCCACAGGGTTTAAATCTTCCCGCTGAATATTCTCAATCAGGGAAATTTCTACTAATTCCTGCTCAGAAAACTCTTTAACAATTACAGGAATCTCTGTCAGTCCGGCAAGCTTTGCCGCTCTCCAGCGTCTTTCACCTGCAATTATTTCATAGTAGTCCTTTTTATCAGACACAAGAAGTGGATGGAGTACGCCGTACTGTTTAATAGACTCAGACAGTTCCATGAGTGCATCTTCATCGAACTGTTTACGTGGCTGATCCATATTCGGCTCTACACTTGAGATCTTTACGATCATTGCCCCTGTTTTCGAATCTGCTGTTTGCTTCTTTGCAACAGTAGGGTTTGTCTGTTTTTCAGCTACGTCAGATTTCTTCTCTGTTTTAACTGTTTTGGTTATTGTCTTTCTGGCAGGTTCTTTGACAACAGATGTTCTGTCTGGAAAAAATGCATCTAAGCCTCTGCCAAGACCGTTTTTTCTTCCTGCCATTAATTATCCTCCCTGTTGAGCACTTCCTCTGCCAGAAGCCTGTAGCTTTCTGCTCCTGCTGATCTCGGATCATAGATATTAATCGGCTGTCCATAGCTTGGAGCCTCCGCCAGTCTTACATTACGTGGAATAATTGTTTTATAAATATTCTGATTTAAATTCTCTTTTACGTTTTCCACTACCTGCAGAGACAGGTTTGTTCTTGCGTCATACATTGTGAATACTACGCCTTCCATTTTCAGACGTTTATTCAGTCTTTCTTTTACCAGATCAATGGTATGAATCAGCTGTGAAAGTCCCTCCAGCGCATAATATTCACACTGGATCGGCACTAATACAGATGTAGCTGCGGTTAATGCATTGATCGTCAGCATATTTAATGACGGTGGACAATCCAGTATTATGTAATCATATTTACGTCGAAGCTTATCTGTGATTCCCTTTAAGATAAATTCTTTATCATCGATTCCTACCAGCTCGATTTCTGCACCGGAAAGATTAATATTAGATGGAATCAGGTCAAGATTCTCAACAACATCTTTTACAATCGTGTCTTTCGTTTCTGCCTCTCCAAGCAAAAGTTCATACAATGTATTTTCTATGCCGTTCTTATCAACGCCGAAACCACTGGTAGTATTTCCCTGTGGATCCATATCAATTGCGAGAACCTTTTTCCCTTTTTCTGCAAGACATGCTGAAAGATTAATTGCAGTTGTTGACTTTCCAACTCCGCCTTTCTGATTAGCAACTGCTATAATTCTACCCAACTTCATTCCTCCTTTATGAGGTTTTAATTGTAGTTATTTTTGCCTGTTACATCTACATTTCTATGGTGTATAGGCATATACAGATTTATTATAACACTTTTGTTTTGATCACGCCACATAATGTTTCACGTGAAACATAAAAAAACGCAGTATTTTGGTAATAAATATTGTGTATTTTTATGTTCCTGATACTTATTAATTTTTATAGTCCCAATAGTTCCATATTTACGTTTTTCATTATATTATGTATTGTAAGACATATTTGTGTCAGTAATTTTATTTAAGTGGATAAAATTACCTACTTTGCTATGTGGCTCTACATCAAATAACTGTTTCCAGTGTCAAGCGGATATTCGCAATCAAATTCGCTACTTGCTTCAATTGCGAAAAGCAATAAGCAGTGGGTAGAAACTTACTTGACTAGGTTTAAATTTGCATAAGTGCTACTTTCCGGGGCTTGAACCAAGTTTTTTTTTCCACGAGATTTTTCTTGCATGTATATTCCAAACTTCCAAAACATAAGACCAAAATTTATACAAATAACATACGTTCATTTTACAACGAAATGCATTACTCAAAGTGTGATGGCCAATAATTTATATCCGACCTATTCGCATATCTTTTAGCAGATTTTCTTGTAAAACAGAACGTATAGAGGTATAATACACATATATAATTTTAGCAGATTATACACTTGTTATACTTAATAAAGGAGGCTGAAAATGAGTAAAAACAAGCACAAATTTCTTACATTTGCTGCTCTGATGACTGGCGCAACTGTTGCTGTTCATTTTATCAACCGAACTGTCGCTGCTGCTGCACAATTAAAACAGATGCTTCACATTTCCAATGAACACTATTTCGAATGGCGTTTTGGAAATATTTATTATACAAAAAAAGGAGCTGGCTCACCTATTCTTTTAATCCATGATACCTTACCTGGTTCATCCGGATATGAATGGAACAAGATTGAAGAGGAACTGACTGTTGAGCATACCGTATACACTATTGATCTTTTAGGTTGTGGACGTTCTGATAAATCTGGTATTACATACACTAATTTTGTGTATGTACAAATGATCTGTGATTTTATCAGAAAAGTTATTGGACAGAAAACAGATGTGATTGCAAGTGGTCTCTCCGGATCTTTTGTTGCAATGGCCTGTCACAATGAAAAAGAGCTTTTTAACAAAATCATGCTCGTTAATCCGCCCAGTCTTACTCAGTTAAAACAGATGCCAACTCAAAAAGATCGTCTGTTAAAGCTGGCATTGGAAATTCCTGTTTTTGGAACTCTGGTTTATCATATGATTGTGTCCCGTGACAATGTAAATAATCTGTTTATTGAGAAGATGTATTATAATCCATTCCATGTAGATTCTCAGATGACAGATGCTTATTACGAGGCAGCACATAAGGGTGGCTATTATACCAGATTTTTATATTCCAGCCTTATAGCTAAATATATGAATATTAATATCAGTCATGCACTTAAAGCACTGGATAACAGTATTTATATTGTTGAAGGTGAAGCAGAGCCGAATGGAAAAGCTATTACAAAAGATTATTGTGCTTCTAATCCTGCTATAGAAGTTTCTGTATTGAAAGAAACCAAACATCTTCCACACGTTGAATCACCGGACGCATTTCTTGAACAGGTTAAAATTTTCTTTTGATTTTATTATTTACAATAGTTCTTTAGGTTGACAAAAGAAGTGGCATACAGAAATTTCCGTATGCCACTTCTTTTAATTTTCAGATTTTAAATTTATTTACTTTTCTGTACTGTCTGCAGTTTCTGCATCTTCGGAATCTGTATTGCTCTCCTGGGAAGAATTTGAATCATCAGACATTGTTTCCTCTGTTTTAGTTTCATCTGAATCGTTCTCTTCTATTTCTGCAACTGATTCAAACGCTGTAAACAGATCTTTTACATTCATCTTGTTTACGAGATATACTTTATTATCTACTACTGCTGCATAATAGTTTGTATCATAACTGTAATATGCAACTTCCAGTGTATCGCCGTCTTCTTCTGTAAATGTAGCTGTCAGTTCCGCACTGCCATCCGGTTCGTATTTATCTGTGAGACGTTTCTGAGCAGCCATATTGATCAGCTTGTTATAAAATGTTGTAAATGTTGTTTCATCCAAATCTGAATTATTCAGTTTGTAAGTTACTGTTTCCTTATCATTTCCATCATCATCTGTGGATGTTTCACG
Source organism: uncultured Blautia sp. (assembly GCA_905209435.1). The sequence continues at coordinate 32,445 of CAJLTE010000017.1, forward strand.
TGAAACATTTACTTTATAATCACTGCCTTGATAGTTCACCTTAAGACTTGCAAGGTTATTTACAGATACATAACTTACTGTCATATCCCAGAAATCTTCCTCTGATTTGTCAGTAAGTGCAGACAAAGTGTCTTCTGACATAGTGTAAACTTCGCTGCTGTCATTTACCATAACATATCTATTACTGTCGTCTGCTTTATTTCCCACCAAAATTGTGAGCTGTTTATCTACCGTCTTGGATTGTTCTGCATCTGTAGATGTTTCCTTTACCTCTTCAGTTTCTTCATCAGTAGATTTGCTTACTGTTTCATCAGATTCTGTATTTGTTGCCTCAGTTGAATCCTGCTCAACATCATCACCAGTTTCTTCTGCAGATGGAGTAGCTTCGTCCGCTGTCTCACTGGTATCTTCGCTATCATCAGTAACTTCCTCCTGATAGTCTACAGTAATTGTTGCATACGGTTTATCCAGACCATATTTACTCTTATCTTCGCACTTGTAGTCCGCAAGTGAGTTATATGCCATACTTCCAAATGAGGATACCAGAGAGCTTACTGTGGCTGAATCTGCTTTTTCCTCATCACCATCACCTTTGACTGACCATACGCTTGTATCTGCATTCTTTGTCAGTTTATAAGATTTATCTCCATCTACAGAGATTTTTGTAATGGTGTCTGTACTGGAGATTGCTGGAAAATCTTCCATTTGCGCGTATTCATTAAGAGTTTTGGTAAACGGTTCTACACAAGACGAATCTACCAGATACACAGTTTTGTCATCATCATCTTTTTTTATATAATACTGACTGGTGGATGAATTTTCATCTCCTACATATAATGTAGTTGTTGTATCATCACCGTCTTCATCATCAGATTTTGTTACAATCTTAATGGTATTTGACGGAGAATCCAGACCATATTCCGCAAGGTCATCAACATCATCCAGAACTCTATCTGATTCTATGGATGCAACGGCAGATGCTGCGCTGTCCAGAGTACTTTGATTTACCGGAAAATCTGTTTCGTCTTTTTTTACCCAGCTGTCATTGTCTTTTTCAAAAGTTGTCTCCGTATCATCAACCATAAAATTCAGAGATTTAATATTATCTGTTGATGCAGTAAATACAGTTGTACTCTCTTCGGCTTCTTCCTTCGACTCCTCTTTTTCCTGATGGGCTACGTAGGTTTTTACACCCGCGTAAGCCCCACAGCAAACACTGAGAACCACAACTGCAAGAATCATTTTTACAGTTTTATTCTTCATTTAAGCTTTTCTCCTCTTCATCCAGACTACAAATCCTACAACCAGGAAGAATCCAGGGATCAGACCGATGGTGCAGATCTTCCAGAATGCAGCGTCATAATCTGTAAGTGTCAGATAAGATACAGACAGGCTCTTGGATGGAATAGATACTGTTGCGCTGTCTTCTGTATCTGTCATCCACTTCAGGGATTCGATGATCAGCTTTTCGTTACCGCCGGATACCATCTGGTTTACCTGTGATTCCATCAGATTGGAAGTTGAATAGTAAACGATCTGAGTTTCTTTATCATTGTCCAGAGTTTCTGTAATGCTTACTCCCAGATCAAACGGACCATCTTCATCTCCGTCTTCTTTCTCTAATGTTTCACTGTTCAGATCTGTTTTGGAATATGCCTGGTCTGATGTAGTAAGAATGCTATTGATGGTTACAGTATCTCTTACATCATCCATTTTCTTGATTCCCTGCGCATATGGTGCAAGTACATAATAGCCGCCTGAAGCAGTCTCAGAGCTTGCATCTGTGCTGTTGATAGTAGGAACCAGATAATATGGCATCTGCATTGCATAATGCTGATTGTCACCCTCAAATACGATTCCGCTGACTCTCTGAACGCCATAGTTCTCCAGAACTGCGTCAAAGTTTGGCAGGTCTTCTGTTGTGTAATCAGAGAAGATCATTGCTTTTCCACCGTTTTCAAGATATTCGATGATAGCATTCTTTTCATCCTCGGAAATATCTGTGGATGGGGAATCGATGAACAGGCAGTCTGCATCATCCGGAACGCTTCCCTCTGTAAGGAGATTCAGAGACTGAATGTCCATGTTTGCTTTCTCGATATCTTCTTTGATGGTAGAATCCATCTCTTTCTCGCCATGTCCCTCAAGTGTATACAGGATTGGGAGATTTTCTGATGTTACATATCCGATTGCACTTGTGATCTGACCCTCGCCATCGAAACCGGTGGTCTGATAGCTGTAGGTCTGGTAATCCATTGTACTTTCGTAAATATTATTGTAGTCAATAACTTTATTTCTGTCTCCGCATACAACGATCAGGCTGTTTGCAGAAATATCATCGCTTGTATATTGAGTTACAAATTTAGGATTTACTACAGGGTCTTTATGCTCTACTTTAATATGTTTGGATGCATCTTCATATCGCTTAAGCAGATTTGTAATATTTTCATCCTCTGATCCGCTCTGTGCGATCTGATAAATCGTTACATCTTTGTCCAGATCTTTCAGCATTGCTTTCGTATCATCACCGATACTGTAAAGCTTCTGACTGCTGATATCAATTTCTGAATATTTGGATGGAATCGTGCTTACGATCATATTGATCACTACTACTACTGCAATAAATATCACCGACATTACCATTGTATAGGATCCGTTTTTGATATGTTTCTTGCTGATAGTACCAATCAGTTTCTTTTTATCAAATTTCTTATGGTTATTGTTTTTCATCTTTTCTTTCAGTTTCATTTTCTTTCACCTCCCTACTAATTCCAGCGTCTCTTCAGAATAGACTGTGTTGTAAGGAACAAGCATACAGCGATCACTGAAAGAAAATATACAATTCCTTTTATATCAAAAATGTTACTTGTAAAATTATCGAAATGTCCGCTCAGATTAAACACATCGAGTACTTTCTGGATTCCTCCTTCAAAAATGCTGGATTTCACAACGTAAACAATGATCAGTGCTACCTCTCCAATCACACCAATTACTGCTGAAATCAAAACATTTTTGATCATTGTATAGATAATAATGGCTGCTGCCAGAATCAATAATCCGAATGTCACACATGTGGACATTGATGTCTGGGAGAAAAATGAAGAAATACCATTCATCATATAGAAAGCAAATAAGAGAACAAAAGTAAGTACTGCTGCAATCACCTGGCTCTCAGTTAGAGCTGACATAAATACACCGATCGCAATATTTGCACATCCAAGAAGAAAGAAGCCCAGAACTGCTGTATAAGCAGATGCAAAAGCTACTGTACCGAACTTGGACATGATCAGCGGATAAGTGCACATAACTGCCATAGGAATGGCAAATACCGTTATCAGTGCAAGATATTTACCGATTACAATACCGCCAACGGAAACAGGTGCTGTTAAAAGCAGCTGATCTGTTTTCTGCTTTCTCTCTTCTGCAAGTACACGCATGGTCAGGATTGGTACTCCTATCAGAAACACAAAGGTAATAGCATTTAAAGTATACTCAAATTTCGGATATGCTGCTGAGAGCTGATATGCTGAAAAATAAATACCTGCCAGTACAAGGATAAAAAAGATAAATAAATATCCTACCATGGATGTCAGGTAGCTCTTCAGCTCTCTTTTATATATAGCTGTCATGGTTATTTTTCTCCCCCTTTATCATTATTCTGTTGTTCTGGTTTTTCTGCCGCTGTCTGTTTCACGTTTTTTTCTTCTGTCTCAGCATCTTTATTTTCAAGTGTATCCTGTGCTGTTTCTGCTGATCCCGGTTTATCAGATTCAGTGAGTTCAAGGAAGATTTCCTCAAGGGATACTTTCTTGGACTTCATCTCATAAATCGGACTGTTGATTTCTGCCATCTTATAGAATACTTTTTCTCTGATATCATTCTGCTCTTCCGTAGAAACTTTCGCGCTCCAGAGGTTCTGTTTTTCATCTTTTTCAATAGTCATACTATTGACACCCTCAATATCCTCGAGAGCCTGTTTAATCTGTGACTGCTCTCCTTTAATGAGCATTTCCAGAGTATTGGAACCTTCTGCCAGCTTTCCAAGATTCTCAGGTGTATCGCTGGCTACCAGTTTTCCGTGAGAAATGATCAGCACATAGTCACATACAGCGCTTACTTCAGAAAGTATATGTGAACTGAGGATAACTGTATGTTTCTTTTTTAAGTCTTTAATTAATGTTCGGATTTCAATAATCTGTTTCGGATCGAGTCCTACAGTCGGCTCATCCAGAATAATCACTTCCGGATATCCCATGATTGCCTCTGCAAGTCCGACTCTCTGTCTGTAACCTTTTGACAGATTCTTTATCAGACGGTTTCGCATATCGGAAATCTTTACCATGTCCATGACTTCTTCAATCATGTTTGCTTTTTGGTCTTTTGGAATTTTTTTAAGATCTGCTACAAACTTCATGTACTCCAGAACAGTCATATCAAAATAGACCGGCGGCTGTTCCGGCAGATAACCAATACATTTCTTTGCTGCTTCCGGTTCTTCAAGGATATCATGTCCGTCAATCTTAACGGTTCCTTCTGTGGATGCGATGTATCCTGTTATCATGTTCATTGTGGTGGATTTTCCAGCGCCGTTTGGTCCAAGAAATCCATAAATTTTGCCTTTCTCTATTTTAAAGGAAAGGTGGTCAACTGCCGTATGGTCACCATATCGTTTGACCAGATTGTTTACTTCAATCAATGTGTTCTCCTCCTTTTAATTTTCGCCAAAAAATATAGAAAATGTCCCCAGGTGAAACAGAGAATGGGGGAACCCGAGGACATCTCTATAAAAATAGTTTATGATGAAGTTGTGATGAAATTAGGATAAAAGTGTGATTATTCTGTGATGTTTGTGTGAGAAAAAATAGCCACCCCGGAATCCGGCATGTTTATACCGAAATTTTTCATGGGGCAGCTACTGTTTTATTGTTGATTTTCGTAACTATTCAGCAGTCAACTGTAAAGATACTGAACAGTTACAACTTTTTCTATGATAATGGTTCTTTTAATGGTGTTCCTGCTTTACGCGGGTACTTTCCTGGTGTGGGTTTCTTCTTATCTATGATGACAAGTGATCGATCAATCTCGGAATCCGGGAGCTTAAAGTATGTGATATCTTTCACCTGACCACCAAGGATTTTGATTGCTTTTTCTGCTTCTTTTGCTTCTTCCTGTACAGTTCCTGATTTATAGGAAATGAATGTTCCACCTGTTTTTACATAAGGAAGACAATATTCTGACAGGGTTGCAAGGTTTGATACTGCTCTGGATACGCAAAGATCGTATTTCTCACGGTATTCTTTGTTCTTTGCATACTCTTCCGCTCTTCCGTGTATGGCCTTGATTCCCTCTAACCCTAGAAGCTGGAAGCTTTCTTCAAGAAAGTTTACTCTCTTCTTCAGTGAATCCAGAAGGCATGCTTCCAAGTGTGGAAATGCAATTTTTAATGGAACTCCCGGAAATCCGGCACCTGTGCCGATGTCCATGAGTGTTTTTACTTTTGTCATATCGACTGCTTTTACACAGGCAAGGCTGTCCAGAAAGTGCTTTGTAAGTACCTCCTCGAATTCTGTGATTCCTGTCAGGTTCATAACTTTATTCTTCTCTACCAGAAATTCATAGAACTGGATGAATTGTTTTTTCTGCTTTTCGCTTAATTCTATGCCCAGTTCTCTGCATCCATTTTCCAGTGTTGACAGATTATATGGCATGTCACTTTTTCTCCTTTTTATTTGCTGTTTTCTGTTAGTTCTATATTCCTATTATCTGCGCTTGTTATTATCTTTTCTTCGCCTTTTATTACCATTATATTATACCGGTTTCTTTTACAGTTTTTTGCTATTTTTCTCTGTTTTTTGCCGCTATGTTTTATATTTCCTCTTTGTTTTGTATTCTTTTATTGCTGTTTTTAGTACGATATATAGTCCTATTTTTACATTTTAAGTTCTATATATTGTACTTATTGTCATTTTAAAGTACTTTATATGGTATTTTCTCTCATTTTGTGCTTGAAAGATAAACCAACAGAACAGATATATCTGCCGGGGAAACTCCGGAAATACGGGAAGCCTGACCAATTGAAATCGGTCTATATAATTCCAGTTTCTGTCGTGCCTCAATTCTTAAACTTCCTACTTTTTCGTAGTCAATATCTACAGGAATTTTTTTAGCTTCCAGCTTCTTAAACTGTTCTACCTGCTTTAACTGTCTGCGGATATAACCATCGTACTTAATGTTAATATTTACCTGTTCCTGCACATCCCATGGAAGTTCCTGGCGATCTTTATCGATCGGTGCAATTGCTTCATAGGAAAGTTCCGGACGGCGGATCAGCTCTGCAAGTGTTGTTCCTGATTTCAGCAGTGTACTTCCGTATTTCTCCAGAAGATCCTGAACCTCTTTACTTGTGCCTATATGTGTATGCTCAATTCGTTCGATTTCTTTTGCGATCTCATCTTCTTTTGTAAGGACTTTCTGGTACTCTTCTTCGCTGATGAGGCCTACCTGATAACCTTTCTTACGAAGTCTCAGATCTGCATTATCCTGACGGAGAAGAAGTCTGTATTCAGCCCTGCTGGTCATCATACGATATGGTTCATGATTCTCTTTTGTTACAAGATCATCAATAAGAACGCCGATATATGCCTCTGAACGGTCCAGAATCAGTTGTTCCTGTCCTTTCACTTCCATGGCCGCATTAATTCCCGCGATCAGCCCCTGTGCTGCTGCTTCCTCATATCCGGAACTTCCGTTAAACTGACCACCGCTGAACAACCCTTTGATCTTCTTAAATTCCAGTGTCGGATATAACTGGCGCGGATTAATACAGTCGTATTCAATGGCATATGCATTCTTTACGATTTTCGCATGTTCCAAGCCTGGCACAGAGTGATACATTTCTTCCTGTACGTCCTCCGGGAGAGAACTGGACATTCCGCCGATGTACATTTCATTTGTATAAAGTCCCTCTGGCTCGATAAATACCTGATGTCGGTCTTTATCTGCGAAACGGACTACTTTATCCTCGATAGACGGACAGTAACGCGGGCCTGTCCCCTCGATCATACCGGAATATAATGGAGAACGGTCAAGGTTTGCACGGATAATTTCGTGTGTTTTTTCGTTTGTGTAGGTTAACCAGCAGGACTTCTGTTCGATCTGAACGTCTTCTGGGTTGGTTGAGAATGAGAAAGGTACAACTCTCTCATCGCCAAACTGCTCTTCCATTTTGCTGTAATCAATAGTATTTCCTGCAATACGGGCCGGAGTTCCTGTTTTGAAACGGAACATTTCGATTCCCAGTTCTTTCAGGGAATCTGTAAGATAGTTCGCTGCCTGGAGGCCGTTCGGACCTGTATAATTGCTCACATCACCATAAATACATCTTGCTTTCAGATAAGTTCCCGTGCAAAGGACTACCGCTTTACAGTTATAAATGGCACCTGAATAGGTTTTTACACCTGTAATCTTACCGTCTTCAACAAGAAGTTTCGTTACCTCCCCCTGTTTAATAGTAAGATTCGGGGTGTTTTCCAGTGTTTTTCTCATTTCAGTACTGTAGGCCTGTTTATCTGCCTGGGCACGAAGGGAATGGACTGCAGGACCTTTGGAGCAGTTAAGCATTTTTGACTGAATAAAGGTCTTGTCGATGTTCTTTCCCATTTCGCCGCCAAGGGCATCCAGTTCTCTTACCAGATGACCTTTGGAGCTGCCGCCTACGTTCGGGTTACATGGCATTAATGCAATGCTGTCTACACTTACAGTGAACATAATCGTATTCAGACCGAGACGCGCACCTGCAAGGGCTGCCTCACAACCGGCATGGCCGGCGCCGACTACGACGATATCATAATCTTCTACTAAAGTCTTCATTTTTTCTCCTCTTGTTCTATTATACAATCTATTTATCTGAAAAATCGCCGCGGACAATTTTTTCTTTATTATTTGCCCATACAGAACTTACTGAATATCTCATTTACCAGATCTTCTCCGACAGACTCTCCAAGAATCTTTCCCAGATTCTCATATGCGTTCATCAGATCAATGGAAAAGAAGTCCTCCGGCATTCCCATTTCAATACTGTTTCTGACCAAATCAAGACTCTTATCTGCTTCTTCCAGCGCAGCTTTATGGCGGGCGTTTGTTATATATACTTCATCATTAAACGACAGATCGCCGCCAAAAAACATTTCTTTGATCTGTTCTTCCAGCTCTGCAATTCCTTTTTCTTCTTTTGCAGAAATCGGAATAACCGGATGTCCTGTTTTTTCTTTCAGAAGTTCCGGCTGGATCACTGGTGTAAGGTCAGTTTTATTATACAGGATAATCGCCTTTTTTCCAGTAAGCATGGTCATAATTTCTTCGTCATTTTCGTCAAGCGGTACAGAAGAATCTACCACATAAAGGATCAGATCTGCATTCTGTGCCATTTCTCTGGCTCTGTCTACTCCAATCTTCTCTACAATGTCTTTAGTCTCACGGATTCCAGCTGTATCAATGATCTTCAAGGAGATACCGTGGAGTGTGATGTATTCTTCCAGGATGTCTCTGGTTGTTCCTGCGATATCTGTTACAATGGCACGATTTTCTCCGATCAGAAGATTCAGCAGGGATGATTTTCCGGCATTTGGTTTTCCAAGGATGACCGTCTGAATTCCCTCCTGGATCATCTTTCCGTCGGAGGAAGTTTTCAACAGTCGTTTCACTTCTTTTTGCTCGTTATCCACAACTTCCAGAAGCTGTTGGGGATATCCGTCCAGACTGATGTGTTCCGGGTCGTCAAGTGCCGATTCAATATAGGCAATATGGTAAATCAGTTTCTCTCTGATTTCGCGGATTGCTTTCTGCACAGAACCTCTGAGTTGATCCATGGAGCTTCGCAGAGCGTATTCGCTCTTTGCATGAATGACATCCATGACTGCTTCTGCCTGGGACAGATCCATTCGACCATTCAAAAATGCACGTTTGGTAAATTCTCCTGGTTCCGCTATCTGCGCTCCGTTCTTCAATACAGTTTCGAGAACTCTGCGCATAGCGTATACTCCGCCGTGGCAGTCGATCTCTACAGTGTCCTCTCCTGTAAATGTTTTCGGTGCATGCATGATCATGACCAGAACCTCATCAATCAGTTCCTCTCCATCATAAATATATCCATAGTGGATGGTATGAGTCGGAACTTCTTTTATATTTTTCTTCCCGCCTTTAGATCTGTAAACGCGGGAAATCACATCCATGGCGTTCTCTCCGCTGATACGGACAATTCCGATTCCAGATGCGCTCATGGCTGTGGAAATTGCTGCAATTGTTGTTTCCATTTTTTCCTCCTCACTATTTCTCAATAACTTAAGTTCAATTTTAGAAAGCTGTATCTATTCAGTCTGTATTTTTATGTAAATAACAGGAATATTACAGATCAGGTCTGTATTTTTCTTTGTAATATCCCTGTTATATACATAAATATTTCTCTTCTGCTGCTTGTTTTTTTGTTCAATTTCTGTTTTATCCCACTATTTTAGGTTCAATTATTCTTTGCATTTAGTTCAATCTATTTTTTGTATTTCATCAGGAGATGTCGAACTTTTTTATAACCATAAAATATCCTTTTCTGTTTCCTGTATTTTCAGTCAAGCGGATATTCCCAATTGAAACAGGAGACTTACTTGATTTGGTTAAGCTCTGCACATTTTATCAAAAAATGCTCAAAAAAGACATCTCTTACACTATAATTCCCCTAATATGACAGGAAATTTCGTCTCAATTCTCATTTTTATTATATTAACATTATTATGTTAATACAAAAAATGTTATCCCAAGTAAAAGTCCACACGCAAAGTTACGTGTTATTCACGCTTTCACCTAGAATAACATTCTTTTTTATCTTACGCTATTAATTTCTTTTTAATTTAACCACTACATGACGGTAAGGCTCTTCACCCTCACTGACTGTCTCAACGAATTTGTTTCCCTGAAGAGCAGAATGGATAATTCTTCTTTCATAAGGATTCATTGGCTCAAGAATAACCGGCTTGCGGGTTTTTCTTACTTTGTAAGCAATACCTCTTGCAAGGTTCTCAAGAGTCTCTTTACGACGCTTGCGGTAATCTTCTGTATCAAGTTTTACACGAATGTAATTTGATTTACCTT
>CAJLTE010000018.1 GCA_905209435.1 uncultured Blautia sp.
TGTCAAAGAGCAAGGATATAAAATATATCACGAGTGTTGATTCTAACATAGTTTTCGGTGTCTGTAAAGTGTTATTTTTCTTTTTTTATCAAATTTTTTGTATTTTTTTCAACCATCTTGCGCGGCACCATGATCTGATGACCGCATCCTGTACATTTCAGCCGGAAATCTGCACCTACTCTTAAGATTTCCCAGTCTCTGCTTCCACAGGGATGTACTTTCTTTAATGTAACGGTATCACCAACTTCATAGGGAAGTCCCATATCTTTTACTCCTCTTGATTTCTTATTTCAACATTCTATTTCGGTTCCTGCCGGAACACACATTTTATGACATTCCATGCTGTATCTCTCCACAGATTACTGTTCACCTGTTCTTAACAATGAATCTGGGCAAAGACCTGTCCGATCGGTTCCTGGATCAGAAGATCTGCATATCTGTCTCTCGGTGTCGGAGATTTGTTAATCACTACAAGATGCTCTCCGCGGAAATAGTCGATCAGCCCTGCTGCCGGATAAACAGCCAGAGAAGTTCCTCCAATGATCAGTACCTGTGCCTCTGAGATTGCTTTCACTGACTCATTAATAGTCTGATTGTCCAGACCTTCCTCATACAATACCACATCCGGTTTGATAATTCCACCGCATTCGCATCTGGGCACACCGACCGAAGCCTTCATATGAGCAAAATCATAGAATCTGTGGCATTTCATACAATAATTACGATGTACGCTTCCGTGAAGCTCCAGAACCTTCTTACTGCCTGCCATCTGGTGCAGGTTGTCAATGTTCTGGGTGATGACTGCTTTCAGCTTGCCTGCCTGCTCCAGTTCTGCCAGTTTCAGATGTGCTGCGTTTGGTTTTGCAGTATCGCAGAGCATTTTATCTCTGTAGAATTTAAAAAATTCTTCCGGCTTTCTCATAAAGAATGTATGGCTTAAGATCGTCTCCGGAGGATAGTCATATTTCTGATGATAAAGGCCATCCTGGCTTCTGAAATCCGGGATTCCGCTCTCTGTGGAAACACCGGCTCCGCCGAAGAAAACAATATTGTCATATTTGTCCACAAGTTCCTGTAACTTCTCAACCTCTCCTGCCATTTTCTGTTCCTCCTTTATCCTTGCACATCAAGAGTATCCACTCGTTTTCCCTGAACCACATAACGGGTTGCTTCGTTTCCTGTACAGGTAGACAGAGTAATGATCTTGTCCTTCATATTCAGCCCTTCCGCGTCTGTTTTAATCTCGGAATACCCTTTAATCTTCTCAAGATACTTCTCAAACTCCTCTCCCGGACCTTTAAACAATGTATAAGTATCACTGCTTACACCTGTTGTGTATGCAGAAATAATTTCATATCTATAATTCTTCTCCGGTGTAAAGATCCAGAAATATTTACTCTTCTTATAGGTTTCTTCATCCTGTGAAAATTTCTTCAGCTGCGCAAACATGGAGCCGTTTTTCATATTATGTCCATACACGATGGTATTGCAGTCACTGAAATCACCCTTGTTCTCATAATCTACGAAGATTGTACCTGCAAAATTATAGTTCTTCTCATAAGTTCTGTGAAGATAAGTTTCATTATCCTTACCATGCACGATCGGATAATTGATATCCGGCACTGCTTCCACATAGATCCAACCTACTACATCCTCATTCACACTCTTAAGAGATGCAAAATCAATATCCATCGGTGCCTTCAGCTCCTCTGCTGACGGACCTGCCGCTTCTCCGTCCGGATCACGTTCTGTAACTGCCATCTGTGCGATCGAATTATATTCATCTGTTCCTTTTTTATACTCTGTATAAATATGAAACAGATTATATCCTGCATAGCAGAATACACAAACTGCCGCGATCAGCACAACTGTCAGTACAATATCTCCTGCTGTTTTCTTTTTTTTAGGCTGTTTTTCTGACATTTTTCCTCCATTTCCGCAGCAATCTTTCTGCTGCTTTGTATCAGGTACTGTCTGATTCGTTTCAGCTTTACCTCTATGTTCCATCATACAGGCTTCAGATTCTGAGCCTCTGCCTATGATGTCCATTATACCTGAGCGCAGGCTTTTCTCTGTAGTTTTTTATTCCCATCAGATTTCCCGTACTGCTTCCAGACAGGCTTTTCTTAAATCTCTTTCTTCTTTATTACATAAAAGCATTTCACTGTACTGAAAATATGCCGGACATCCATTCTCAGCAATAAACGAAGTCATTTCATTGTCTGCTGTGATTCCCGTCACAAGAAGAAGCATCTCCTGCTCCTCACCAAAACTTTCTTTAATAAAAGAAAAAGCATTTCGCAGTTCTTTCTGCAGTTTCTGTATTAACTCTTCTCTGTGCACAACATCTTCTTCAAAACTCTTACAGATTCTTTTAAATCCTTTTTCCACAGATCGCAAATGTTCTTTCTTCACAGTCAAAACATATTCTTCTAATCTATGGATGACCGTTTCCTGAATTTTCCGTTCCCTGCCTGAAATCAATTCCATTTTAATCTTAATCTTCAGACTGTTCTCCTGCTCCCGGGCAAATTTCTCAAACACGGAAACATCACCGGAAATACTGTCTGCAACCTGCATTCCGCACTTTTCATCCTGTGAAGCTTTTTTCACTTGTTTTTTGAGATGAAGCAGCATCTCATACAGTGCCGCAAGCTGACAGTCAACCCGCTCATACTCTCTTGCGCTTTCTCTAAGTGTCCCCTGAATCAGATTCACAACCGCAAAACGTTCTTCAAAAGCACCGCCTGATGCCATCTGTTGTTTCTGTTCCAGTTTCTCTCTGGTCAGCTCTCCTGCCAGAATCACAGGAATCTGATAATCCTGTCCATACTTCGTATACAATTGATAATATCCTGCAAAATCTCTGGCCGTTTCTTCCTTCTGAAGGAACTCTCCCATCAGTTCTGCATTAATCTCAATTCCAAGCCTCTCATAACTCTGGAGCAGTCTGGAAAGATCCTCCCATCCTCTGGCCGTCACAAAAAACTTACCATCTACCGTATTCTCTACTGAATAGAATCGCTCCTTTTTCATAGAAAGATAAGAAATGACCGCCTGATGGACATTCTGCTGTCCGGCATACTTCAGCCATGTATCGCAGTCCGGCTCAATTTCCAGCCTTCGGACACGATCCAGAGTAACAATATCGAACTCTCTGACAGATTTATTATACTCCGGTGGATTTCCGGCAGCTACCAGGATCCAGCCCTCCGGAATTTTATGACTTCCAAAGGTTTTGTTCTGGAGAAGCGCAAGCATGGCAGGTGCCAGAGTTTCTGACACACAGTTAATCTCATCAATAAACAGAATTCCCTCTCTTTTTCCTGTTTTCTCCATACAGTCATAGACAGAAGCCACGATTTCACTCATAGTATAATCTGTCACCATCATTTCTTTTCCGCCGTAATTACGTTTCACGATTTCCGGCAGACCAATGGCACTCTGACGGGTATGATGAGTGATAGTATAAGATACAAGTCCTACATTACACTCTGCTGCTGCCTGCTCCATAATAGCAGTCTTTCCAATCCCCGGCGGACCGATCAGCAGGATAGGTCTCTGGCGAACCAGGGGATAAATATAATATCCTTCTTCATCCTTCGCCAGGTAAGCGCGAAGTGTATTGCAGATTTCTTTTTTTGCTTCCTGTATGTTCATTCTTCTTTGCTCCTGTTAATTATTGCCGTCAGTATCCCCTTTTATTTTACTTTGGTGATCAGACATTTTGCCCAGGACGGCACCAGTTTCATTTTATCTGTTCGGTTCAGAAATACAAATGCTGTTTCATAATCCGGTTTCTGTCTCGGATAGATTCCATCCCCATCTGTAAAATAGATCAATGCCCTGAGATTCTTCAGTTCTTTTCGCTCTTTTTCCTGCCGGATCAGTTCGAAGACCGGTCGGAAATCTGTGCCACCGCGCCCCTGGATCGTCATTTTCCGGCTGTATTCTTTCCACTCTTCTTCCGAATGGATCACATCTACCTTCTGGATAAAACAGTCGCACTGGATAATATATACTTTCATTCTGCTGAAAAAATTCTCTTTCTCACTTAAGATAGCATATGTCTCTCCAAGAAATCTCTGCACCGTTTCTTTTGAACATGAGCCCGAAGTGTCTATGGCAATCACCAACTCTTCCAGACGATTTACTTCTTTGTATTCCAGCGGTTCTATTAATGGAAGATTTCCGTAATGCTCCATTCCGAAATGGTAAAAAATATAGTCAAAACTCTCTGTATCCAGTTCCACTTCTTCACGCAGTCTGCAAAACTGTTTCAGGAATTTCCGATAGTCATATCTGCTCCGATAAATTTCATCCAGTTCTTCCTGTCGGTTGGTTGTCTGAGTTCCTGCACGGCTCTGGGTTCCGGTTTTATTCTGTGATGTATAGGCCAGAACACGCTCCCATTTCTCTTTTGTTCTCCTGCCCCCGGACATTTGACCCGCAGTTCGCTGCCAAAGCGTATGATCATCAAAACTATTGTCTGTCATTTCCGTATCGTTCAAACTTCTTTTCTTCAGGCTGTGACTTCCGCTTTCCTGAACGAATTTGTCTATCAGATTTTCCACAAAAGAGTCGCATTCTCTGTTCCACTCGTCTGTACCTTTATCCGGCATCATAAAAATATGAAGATACAGACAATGTAACAGCATATGCAGATATCCCCGTCTTACTGCTACAGGATCTTCTACATATTGTTTTAATAAAAAGGCCGGATTAAAATAAATCTTCTCCCCATCCGTGCCAATCGTGATAATACTGTTATCAGCTTCATATTCCAGACTTGCAAATGCTCCATCCAGATAAGGAAAATCCAGATACAGTTCATTTCTGCAGTTTTGAAGAATTCTTTTTCCAAGAAGTTCCTGTCTGTCCATATTACTCATAATTATCCGTGCCTCTTTCTGATCATGGATATGCCCACTGCCCGGGGCTCTTACAGCGAAAAGTCTTTCTTCTGATATCCGTATTTCCTGTCTTTAAGATGCAGCAGCCATACCAGAGAACGCAGCTTTGTTTTTTCTCTTGCACACCTGATAAAACTTTCCAGTTCTTTTGCAGAAAACCATCCACATTTTTCAAGCTGTTCCATTCTCTCTATATCTTCTTTCTCTATAAGAAATTCCATGGCAGGACGTATTCTGAGCTTCAGATACTTCTGCGCATCCTGAAATTCCTTTGTTTCTCTGTCAGGTTCTCCTGTAAAATAAATATCCAGTGCCTGCTCAAGCTTTCTGTCCTGCATCTCTCTTTTGCTTCCCTTCATTTATCTCTTTGTAGCTATTTTCAATATAGCACAAAAATGTTTCATTTTAAAGTCCCGACGTTTCTTGACTTTAGCTTCTGTTATGTTACTATGGATTTATCACAACTGAAAGGATTTCTTCTTATGAGTACTATCAAAAAATTCATTCACTATTATGGTCCGTATAAAGCAGTCTTTTTTATTGACCTGATATGTGCAGCAGTAATCAGTCTGGTAGATCTGGCTTATCCTCAGATCCTGCGGACTATGACCAGAACCCTGTTCACACAGGAGCAGTCGAAAATCCTGCATGCACTGCCGCTGATCGCCGGCTGTCTTTTTATTATGTATGTAGTGCAGTGTCTCTGCAAATATTATGTCACCTATCAGGGGCACATGATGGGTGCACATATGGAACGGGATATGCGCCAGGAATTGTTTGATCATTATCAGGAACTTTCATTCTCCTATTACAGCCAGAATAATTCCGGTCAGATGATGAGTAAGCTGGTAAGTGACCTCTTCGATATCTCAGAATTTGCACACCATGGTCCGGAGAACCTCTTTATCTCTCTGGTCAAGATCATCGGGGCTTTTATTTTTCTGCTTTTTATCAATAAGAAGCTGGCACTTCCACTGATCATTCTGGTCATTATCATGTTTGTATTTTCTTTTAAGCAGAACGCAAGAATGCAGGAAACTTTTATGGAAAACAGACGAAAGATCGGAGATGTAAACGCCAGCCTGCAGGATACTCTGTCCGGTATCCGTGTGGTGCAGTCTTTTGCTAATGAAGAGATTGAGCACGAGAAATTTAAGAAGAGCAATGAGGCATTTCTGGTTTCCAAGCGTGATAATTATCATTGTATGGGAAGTTTTATGAGTTCCAACCTGTTTTTCCAGGGAATGATGTATCTGGTTACGCTGGTGTATGGCGGATATCTGATCGCAAACGGTGAAATGCAGACAGCTGACCTTGCCATGTATGCACTTTATATTGGAATCTTTATCAGTCCGATCCAGATTCTGGTGGAACTGGTAGAGATGATGCAGAAAGGTCTCTCCGGATTCCGTCGTTTCGTCGATGTAATGGAAACAGAATCTGAGATTACAGATGCTCCGGATGCAACGGAACTTACAAACGTGAAAGGACATGTAAACTATGAGCATGTTTCTTTTCATTACAGTGATGATGATACTCCTGTACTTTCGGATATTTCCATTGATATTCCTGCCGGAAAGTCTGTGGCTCTGGTCGGACCATCGGGCGGTGGAAAAACTACGATATGTTCTCTCCTGCCGCGTTTTTATGATGTAACAGCCGGACGCATTACGATTGACGGTAAAGATATCCGTGGACTGACGCTGAAAAGCCTCAGAAGTCAGATTGGTACTGTACAGCAGGATGTTTATCTGTTTGACGGAACAATTAAGGATAACATTGCTTATGGAAAACCCGGCGCTTCGGATGAGGAAATTATTGAGGCAGCTAAGAGAGCAAGTATTCACGATTTTATCATGGAATTGCCGGAACAGTATAATACTTATGTCGGTGAACGTGGTACACGTCTTTCCGGCGGACAGAAGCAACGTATTTCTATTGCACGTGTATTTCTGAAAAATCCGCCGATTCTAATCCTGGATGAGGCAACCAGTGCACTGGATAATGAAAGTGAGAGGTGGATCCAGAGGAGTCTGGAGGAGCTTTCACAGAATCGTACTACGATTACGATCGCGCACAGGCTTTCTACGATTCGGGATGCGGATGAGATTATTGTAATTACGGAAGATGGGATTGCGGAGAGGGGGACGCATGAGGAGTTGTTGGATATGAATGGGGTTTATGCGGCTTATTATAATATGTGATTTTTCATTATAAGGGACGCGCAGAAAATTATTGGGGTTGGGTGCGGTTTCGGACACTAAGATATTCTATGCCGCCAAAAATGTGCTAAAAGCATGAGCCCGTAAGGTCAAACTCGCTGTCGCTCAGACAGTGACCTTACGGGCTCATAACGCATATTTTGGGCGGCTAAGAATATCTAAGTATCCTGCAAATGCACCCAACCCCAATAATTTTCTGCGCTGGTTATTTGAATGTTCTACGGGCTGCTGGTGTTAAAAAGGTAAAATCATCCACTTCGCTATGTCATTCTACACCGAATAACTGCTTCGCAGTTTATCAGAAGGAACTTGCATTGCTTCTAATATGGGAAGTAGGATTAGTGATCTATGTTAATTCTGTTTTCCGTATTTTTAATTTCTCCCTAATAGAAAATTGACTCTACTGGCTAAGTCCGTTGTTTTTTATTTACGATATACAAATGCAGGAAGTCCATCTTCATCGTGTGGAATTTCTACGGAGCCCTGGATGAGCGGTCGGGCATAATTGATAAAATCTACGGTAACATCGGATGCATCCGATGTAATCCAGTCCAGTGGAACTGTTTTCTCTTCATTGCAGATATTGTTGACATCTTCGAGGCCGCATTCCATAGTGTAACATCTGTCTGAGGTTTCTTTGCGGATGAATGAGACCATTTTTCCTGTTGCGCCATTCAGGGCTGCCTGTACGCCGTATTCGCCGGCTTTGATGGCTTCCTGCTGGTCTGTAGCGGACATCATGGATGCGGAACAACGCTGGCTGACATTGAGTTCTACGGAACGTGCTTTGACGCCGAGACGGTTACGAACGAGATTTTCCAGGTATTTTCCACAGCCTGCAAGCATTTTGTGTCCGAATGTATCGGTGCCTACGGAGTTGTCATATTCGCAGATGAATCTGCCTTCTGCATCGTGGATTCCTTCGGATACGCAGACAATGACGTTGCAGTTTTTCTCGAAAGATTTTTCTACTGCTTTGAGGAATTCTTCCTGGTCAAAGGCAGTTTCCGGGAGATAGATCAGTAATGGGTTGTCACCGGTGTATTTGCGGGCAAGTGCGGAGGCTGCTGTGAGCCATCCAGCATGGCGGCCCATGATCTCTACGATAGTTACGGATTTCTTTTCATAAACATTTGCATCTATGGTAATTTCACGCACTGTAGATGCTACATATCTTGCCGCACTTCCAAACCCCGGGGTATGGTCTGTATGGACCAGATCATTGTCGATTGTCTTCGGTTCTCCGATGATACGGATATCGCTTCCAATCTGCGCTGCATATCTGGAAAGTTTGCTTACTGTATCCATGGAATCATTTCCGCCGATGTAGAAGAACCAGCCAATGTTCATTTCTTCAAATTTCTTAAAGAGTTTCGGATAAACCGGATCTTCCAGTGACTCCGGTAGTTTGTAACGGCAGGAACCGAGATAGGCACCTGGTGTGATCTTCAGGCCATCCAGTTTCTCTCCCGGAAGAGCTTCAGTGAAATCAAGAACTGTTCCGTTCAGAAATCCTTCGATTCCATTTATCATTCCATAAATATGCTCGATAGTTTCCGGATGACGCATTCCTTCGGATACCACTCCGTAAAGGCTGCTGTTGATGACTGCGGTAGGGCCGCCGGACTGGCCGACGATCAGATTCTTTCTGGACATGAGAGACCTCCTGTGTCGTTTGATTTTTGGTGTTGCATTTTGATAGTGTTATTATATCATACAAACAATACACAAAGCCAAATTTTTTGAATATTCTTTTATTTTGTATAAATTGCTCTTTTTAACAGCATTTTATTCTTAAACCAACTTTTTTATCAACAATTTTTCGTTGTCAGATCTTGTAATTTAAGAAGTTTTCTATTAAACTATTCGGACAAATTTATATATATTTCATATAACAATCAGATCTAGTCAAGCGGATATTCGCAATCCGCTTCGCTACTTATTGCTTTTGCAATTGAAACAGGGGACTTACTTGATTTGGTTAAAAAATCTGCCTGGAAAGCTTTACTATGTCGTAGGAACATTATGGAGTAATTTCCTATGACATAATAAAAGGTGCACTTTCACATCCCCCTGTAAAAGTACACCTTTTCTTTTCCCATATTCAATTTTCTGATTTTTCCAAAGATATCATATAATTTTCCGCTCTTTATGCCCCAAACTCTTTATGATCTTCTTCAAGCTTCTGCTCAATTTCTATCTTTTTTTTTGCCTCTTCTTTCTGCTCATCCCGTGTTCTCGGAAGAATCACATTCAGAAGTACAGCAATGATAGTTGCAAGAACAACCGGTGATTTTCCAAAAATTGTTGTTACCCATGTCGGGAAACTTGCAAGTGCTGCTGTTGCCTGAGACACGCCCATTCCCAGTGCTGCTGCAAGTCCTACGATAGAGGAGTTACGATAATCCATCTCAGCAGAAGCAACCAGCTTCATACCTGTCATTGCGATAGATGCAAATACAGATACTGTCGCACCGCCCAGTACACACTGAGGAATAGTTGTCAGGATTGCTGAAAACTTCGGAACCAAACCTGCCACGCCGAGAATTGCTGCTGCAAGTCCCAGTACCCAGCGGTTGATAACCTTCGTGGTTGTAACGATACCTACGTTCTGGCTGTATGTAGCAGTCGGAAGTCCGCCGAGAAATGCACCTACAACGTTGGAAATACCATATCCTACAATACCTCTCTGAAGTTCATCATCCTTCGGAGTTCTGTCCATGGCACCGATAGTCGTTGCTGAGTAATCACCTATCGCCTGAATAGAGTTGATAGCAAACAAAATTCCAATTGCGACACAAGAAGACGGCTCGAACTTAATTCCGAAATGCATCAGAGACGGAAGCTGACAGACACCGGCCTCGCCAATGCTTGAGAAATCTACCATTCCAAACGGAATAGAAACTATATATCCCACGATAATACCGATCAGGATAGAAGCCAGTTTCCAGATACCCTTACCAAAATGATTCAATGCTGTAACCACGATCAGTGTAAAAAATGCGATTGTCCAGTTCTGCCAGGAACCATAGTCCGGATTGCTGGTACCACCTGCCATATAATTAATAGCTGTCGGATACAGGGAAAGGCCAATGGTAAATACAACCGTTCCTGTGATCAACGGTGGGAAGAACACCCGAATCTTCTTAACCAGCATACCCATGACAACTGCCACGATACCACCAACGATCTCCGCGCCCATGATCGCTGCTATGCCGTACGATTCCGCTATCGCCTGCATACTTGGCACATAAGCAAAGCTGACACCCATGATAATAGGCAAGCCTGAGCCGATTGCAAATTTCGCCTTTCCACCAATTGGAAACAGCTGAAGCAAAGTTGATAATGCTGCAATGACCAGTGCTGACTGAATCAGGATAACCTGGTCCTCTCTGGAAAGTCCGCCCGGAACTGCTCCAGAAACAATGATCGCCGGTGTAACACAGCCCACGATCATGGCTACGACATGCTGCATGGCAAGCGGTAAAGCCTCACTCATGCGGGGGATTCCGTCAGTTTCAAAAATACTGCCTCTCTTCATAATTGCCTCCCAAATTCTTTTGTATATTGTAACATTTTTTGCTCTAAAAAACAATTAGGCCGCCTAATAATTTTTGTTTTAAAACTATACAATATTTATCCTGTAAATTTGGTAACTATTTTAACCACAGACTTACCACTAGTGTGCCGACAAGTTGATTCTTGAAACAATCTTGCAGGATAAATTTTTTATTTCAAGGCGGAGGAAGGAGGCGTAGCGGTGGCTACGGCGACCGACGACAACGCGGAAATAAGAAATTTAGACGCGAGATTGTTCAAGAAATCAACTTGTTGGTACACTAGTCAAACAGATATTCACAATTGAAGCAGGGGACTTACTTGATTTGGTAAAAAAACAGCGTAGAAAAATAGTTCATTACGTATGCATTTGCAGGATATTTAGATATTCTTAGCTGGTCAAAATCTGCGTTATGAGACATCAGGGTCACTGTCTGAGCGAAGCGAGTTTGACCTTGATGCCTCATGCCCTTAGCAGATTTTGAGCAACTTAGAATATCTTAATGTCCGAAACTGCATACGTAATGAACTATTTTTCTACGCGTCCCCCTGTCAAAAAAACTAACTGATAACCTCAAACGTATGATACAAATCCAATCTCCCATATCCCCATCCTGGATTAGGATACTCCATCTGCTCTTCCCTGACTGCCCCTTTCTGCAGATAAAACTTCACAGTATTCCCCGAAGCATAAGGAATGTTTCCCCTCACAATCGCCCACTCCAGCACCAATGCAGCTGCCCCTGCAGTAATCGCCGCCGCCAGACTGCTTCCTGAAGCTTTCCCAAACGCTCCTCCGGACAATGGAATGATCAGGTCCACCCCTGGTGCTGCCAGATCCGGTGTCACCTGATTATTCGGAGTAAAGCCTCTCCCTGCCTGAAAATACAGACTGTTGTCCCGATACTGATAAGCTGTCGCAGTAATACTTCTGGTCGAATCTCCCGGAGCAGTAACTGTAGTATAAGGAGTCGACTCCAGAAAATAAGTATCCGGAGAGATCAGCCCCTGAACAGGGAGCCACATATGAAATCTGCTGCCCGGTCCCTCCTTTTTGCTGACATTTATCTTCCATATTCCCGCTGCCGGATGAAAAAAGCGAAAATAGATCAACTGCTTTCCTGTCAGCCGTTCCATTCTCACATAATTGATCAACACCTTTGTTTCCACAAAAATAAAGCTTAATTCCTGTGTTCCTGCACCAAGAGAACTACTCACATACAAAGTTTCTCCTGCAGGTGACTGAACAGATATTCCGTAATCATCCGGCGGATCGCCCCAGCATTCCATCGAAAATCCCTGTTCCCCCTCTGCGATACGTAATTCCACAATATTCTGATTTCTGCCTCCATTCAATTCTGCTGTATAATGATGCTGGGCAGCGCCTTCATTTCCTGCAGCTACAGACACCGACACCTGAGAATCTTCATTAATATAATCCACATATCTGCTCAGTTCACTGTCTCCAATATGTGCTCCCTGACTTGTGCCTAGTCCCAGACAAACAGAAATCGGCATTCCCATCGACTTGGCCATCTTTACAGCAAAAGAGATTCCCAACATAATATCATTCTCCTGAAACACCTCTGCCTGAGGCGGATACTGATAAAATTCCCGCAGATAAGACTTCGCCGTTTTTAATTTAACCACAATGATCGTTGCTTTTGGTGCTGCTCCTGAGAAATTTTCGGCAGGGACAAAATTCCCGGCTGCCAGCCCTGCCATAGCTGTACCATGTCCGTTTTCATCCACAGATGGCACGATTTCCCGCGGATTCTCATCAATTAACGCACGATTTATATCCTTTCTGGTAAAAACTTTTCCATAAGGAACCCTTTCATCTTCTCCGCCTATGATAGTCTGATCCCAGATATATGCGATCCGGCTCACATCACCGCTGCGAAATATTGAATTCATATAATCGATTCCGGAATCTATTACTGCGATAACAGTTCCTTCTCCCTGCAGATTCAAATAAGGATGATTATTTAACCTGGTGATTCCGGACGCATTCAAAGCATCCACATCCATAAATGTATAACATTTTGGCAGCGACGCATACGTATATGAATTAATTTCCAACGGTCCGATTTCATTCAACGGAACATATAAAATTCCAAACATTTCATTAACAGGAAGAAATTGTGCATCTGGTCTGTTTTCGTAATCTCCCCCTGTATTTTGTCCGTGTTTCACAATAAAATCCCCGTACTGTTCATCCTGTGCCGGTGGTATAGACGGCTCAGGCTGAATGCCGGGGATTTCCTCCTGCTGTATCTGCATCTCAAAATCGTCAGGTCCGAACATTGCTGTCCTCCCGTAATTTTTTATACATGATATGTGCAGTATTCATTTTTTATGCCAATTTTTATTTTAGTTGCAATACTGCTTTTTCGTTACCCTGGCTGCAGTCAGCAATGCCACTCCGGCTGCCGCCGTAAAAATACTGATAAATTGTGAAGTAGAAAGTATACCCACACTTCCTCTCTCAATATCACCTCTGAAGAATTCAATCACAAATCTTCCTATACTATAAAAAATCAGATAGCACGCAGCCACCTGCCCGTCTGTTTTTTTATGCTTCGCCACATAAAGCAACAGCAAAAAATGAACAAAATCCAGAACACTGGAATAAATCTGCGTCGGTATCAGAGGAACATTATTCGGTGCAAAATCCGAATTTGTAAAAGTAATCGCCAGTGCTCCTGAGGTCTCCTTTCCATAACAGCAGCCTGCAAGGAAACATCCAATCCTGCCAAATCCCTGTGCCAGCGCGATTGACGGCATCATCAGATCAAAGTATTCCAGAAATTTCAGCTTCTTTATCATACAATACATCCATCCCATCAGAATTCCTCCAATGATCCCACCGTAAACTACAAACCCGTCTGAACTGATCAACTGCCTCGGATTCTGAAGAAACTCCCGCCAGTTGGTGATCCAGAACAGGATCTTCGCAGATGCAAATCCCCCAATAGCACACCACACCACAAGATAAAAAATATGTTCATACGCAAGATTCAGTTTACGTGCCCTCTGCTCCGCCACAAACCATGCTGCCAGGACACCCATGGCAATCATAAAACCATATCCGTAAACAGTCAGCGGTCCTATATGCAATAATTCATTATGCATTTCTCAAATCCTCTCTATATCTGAATCAAACGGATATTCACAATCCGCCTTTCTCATTTTTCCATACATTCACATTCTGTATAAGCTGTCAAAATCTTCAGCAGCTTCTCATTTGCAAAGTCATTCGCTTCATTCTCATGTAAAGCCTCTGCATCCGCTTCTCCACAGATATCCACACCTGCAATCCTTCCCCCGGTTTCTTTTGCACATTCCAGTACTGTCTGTACACCGGACAGCAACGTTTCCAGCTGCATATCTCCCTGACTCCATGTAGTCTGTACATCTTCACTACAGAGCACATCCTTATCAATAGAAATATACAACGGCAGACAATTCTCAAACCTGCTCCAGTTACACTCTCTGGTAACCGTATCTCTGAGAAAAGCATTTATCTCCGTCGCAGTCATCTCCTGAAGTCTCTCTCTGGAAAGAAATGTCACTCTCTCTTTCAGCTCTTCTTCTACCTGCCCATAAGCTGCTTCATCCGGTCCAATGAGGATCACATGTTTCAGGTACTCCAACTCCTCCAGAGACGCTGCGATCCATCCTCCGCAGGACAAAATACCGCCAAAAGCAGGCGGCTGCATATCTGTGTGATTATCATAGACCAGCAGAATGAATGGCTCTCTCATTCCCGCCAGCCAAAGTCTTGTCATATAGTGATAATTGCCGGAATCGATAAAATGAATTCCGGCAACCGAATAATTTTCTGTTTTATTGTTGATCTCTGCAATTGCTTCGTCATCACAATAGCAATTAGTTCCACAAATATCCTGAACCTCAATCCAGGACACCTGTCTTTTTTTCCAGAATTCTTCTTCCTTATAGATTCCGGAAAAATTCATGAGTACAATTGGTGTCTGTTCCTGCATGCTTCACTCAATCCTTCCATTCTTCCAGTGGTTCGTCGTGATTATTCAACATTTCCCTGATTTCTCTTCCCGGACTCTCCACATCTTCTTCTGTCTTGTTCACCTGTCCTTCCAGAACAGCATCCGCATCTGCCGCATCCGCAGTCTGAACAGTTTCTTCTTCCAGTCTGGTCTCTGAAGTCTGAATTTCTGTATCTGCCGCTGGACGCTCATCGACTGCAGGCTTCTCCTTCTCCGGTACAGCAATTTCTTTATCTTCTGCTTTACTTTCTGTAAACCTGTCGTAATCTGTCTCTTCCATCTCTCCCGCAGCCTGAAGTTTCTCTGCCTTTCTCATTCCTGTACGAAGCATGACCAGAAATACGATATCCGCCACACCATCCGCAGCCAGAATAATTCCAGAAAACAGAATCATCTTCTTTACACCCAGGAAAAAATAAAACAGCATGGAAATACCAAGCACAATGAAGATCACGCTGCCGATAAATAATGCTTTCCAGCGTCCTCTTTCCGCTTTCTTCAGTCTGTAGCTTCCCTTAATCTTCCAGATACTGTCAACCAACACAAAAGCACCTAATAAATAAGGAAGAATCTTAATCACTATCTGCGGTGTAAAAAAAAGAAAAACGCCCAGCACCATAACAATTACACCTGTAAATAAATCCAGGATCGTCGCTTTCTCTTTCTCTGCCGCATAAATCACAATATGGTAAATCCCTGCTGCAATCATCACCAGACCAAATATAATCTTACAGATGATATTCACAGTCTGATCTGGTATCAGGATCAGACACAGGCCAAACGCCAGATAAAAAACTGACGAAATGATCTCCCCCCTAAAAATTTTCGAGACTCTTTTTCCCACAAGTATTCCCTCCTGACTGTATGAATTACTTCTTAAAAAGAAGTATACCCCCTTTCTGTCTGCCCGTCCACATACAACTGAACGACTTTGTGTAAATTTTGTGAATTTTTGCTTGAAGTTTTTTCCTGTCGTATTATAATGGATTCGAAATATGTCATAAAATGGGGAATTTCCCCACAAGAGCCTGCACAGATTCCAGGCTCTGGGAAGGATTTACTTTGAAGAAGCAACCAATGAATAAAATTTTGTTTTTAATCCCTGCTGGTGTTATACTTGCCGGTGCCTTCATATTCCTGAGCACGCACAGCCACGGGGATGATTCTGTCTGTAAGGAAAATGTAGCCCGTCTTCAGGCTCTGGAGAGTGCGGATATTTCTCAGACAGAGCAGCAGCTCCAGAATCTTAATCAGACTGCTGCCTCTTCCGATTCAGCTGACAGTACAGCAGATTCGGACACTGCTGTATTAAGTGATATTGAAATCCGTCAGGCATTCGCGGGCAGTGTCATCATCGGTGATTCTATCACGGAATCTATCGTAGAATATGGATACCTGGATACAGACGTCGTAGTCAGCAAGCGAGGATTGAATGTAGGCGCTGCCGATGACCAGATCAGCACTGCAATCAGTCTGAACCCGACCCATGTATTTATGGCTTTCGGTTCCAACGATCTTGAAATATATGGATCCGCTGCCTCAGAATTTATCGATGCCTACAAAGCACAGATAAAGAAAATTCAGACTGCACTGCCAGATGTCCCAATTTATATTAACTGCATCCTGCCCATTACGGACGAGGCAATCGCACAAACTCCTGACCTTGGCTATTATTCCGATTACAATGAAGGACTTGTAAGTCTCTGTCAGGAAATGGGCTGTACCTTTATTGACAATACATCTATTGTAGAAAGCAGTTCTGAAAATCTGTATGAACCAGACGGTGAACATGTAATTCAGGACTATTATCCGAAATGGCTTTCTCATATGGCACAGACAGCGGGGTTACAGGCATGAAAAAATATCTTCATATTATAATAAAAAGCGGTCTTGTTATTTTCCTGGCAGTATATCTCACTGTCCTTTATACTTCCGACAGTGCCAAAAATATACCAATGGACACGATCGCACAAAGCATGGAACAGGATTCAGCCATCACTTCACTGAATCAGGAAAACCGTACAGATCTGAAACACTACTATCAGACCGATGACCGCAGCATTGACGGCTATTTCTTCTACAAAGCGGCCTCCCCTATGGCAGTGGAGGAAATCTGTGTTATGAAAGCAAGGGATAATGCTCAGGCAGCGACGCTGCTTGAAAGTGCCAATTCTCATCTTTCCAGCCAGAAACAGGTATTCGAAGGATACGGCACAGATCAGATGGCTCTTTTAAATAATGCAGCAGTAGGTAAGAAGGGAAACTATGTCTATTATATGTGTGGAGCCGATGCACAAAAATGGCGCAGCGCATTCCTTTCCTTAATATAGTATCCCGGATAACATCCAGATTGGAGAACTTATAATATGGTATTTAATAGCATCTTTTTTATATTCTGCTTTCTTCCGGTTTTTATGCTGATCTATTATCTGGTACCGAGAAAGCTTCAAAATCTGCTGCTTTTCTTAGGCAGTCTGATTTTTTATGCGTGGGGAGAACCTGTGTATGTGATCCTTATGCTGTTTTCCAGTGTATTTAACTATTATATGGGTACAGAACTGGAACGTTTATATTACGACGACAAAAAGCAGAAGGTTAATCTGATTTTTGCGATCATTGTGAACCTTGCAGTCCTTGTATTCTTTAAATATTATGGATTTCTGCTTAATACGATCGGGGGAATTACCGGCATTCACATTTCCCATCCGGAACTCTCGCTGCCAATAGGTCTATCGTTTTACACTTTCCGAAATCTTTCCTATCTCTTTGATGTTTATCTGAGCAAGGTCAATGCACAGCAAAACTTCCTTACTTTTGCAGTGTACAGCACAATGTTCCCTTATACATCCGCAGGACCTATTGTCCGGTATGCAGATATTGAAGAGCAGCTGAATCGCCGCATTATCAATATTTCGAGATTCGGTGTCGGTGCAGAACTTTTTGTCAAAGGTCTTGCAAAGAAGGTTCTTCTGGCAGATAATCTGTCAGCGTTGTATGCAGCGATCTGCGGTCATTCTCAGATGTCTGTACTTACTGCATGGATCGGTATTCTGACTTACACCATGCAGCTTTACTTTGACTTCAGCGGTTATTCAGATATGGCTATTGGTCTTGGAAAAATGCTTGGATTTGATTTCAACAAGAACTTTGACTATCCATATCTGTCAACCAGCGTATCTGAATTCTGGAGACGCTGGCATATTTCCCTTGGAAGCTGGTTCAGAGATTATATTTATATTCCACTTGGCGGAAATCGTGTATCCACACTGAAACAGATCCGCAATATCCTTGTTGTCTGGGCACTTACAGGCCTCTGGCACGGTGCAAGCTGGAATTTTGTATTGTGGGGTGTTTATTATGGGCTCTTCCTGCTTCTCGAAAAGTTTGTACTTAAAGATACTCTGAAACGTATGCCAGGATGGCTCTGCACAATCTATACTATGCTTGTGATTATGATCGGCTGGGTATTTTTCAGTCAGACTGATTTTGGCGCACTGGGCCATTATCTGGGAACCATGTTCGGAATCGGTGCAACAGGTTTCATAGACAGTACGGCGCTCTATTATTTCAAGACAGGATTTATTCTGCTTCTGATCAGTATTCTTGCATGTCGTCCTACACCTTATCAGTATTTCAGACGTCTTCTCAGACGCAGACCTGCTGTTGCACTTGCTGTAAACCTTATCCTGTTTGCACTATCCGTTGCCTATATGGTTTACAACTCCTACACACCATTTTTATATGCAAAATTTTAGAAGGTAAACAGTATGAAAAAATCATTAAGAAATTATCGGTTATTCTTTCACAGAATGGGACTTTTGTTTCTGTTCGTTCCTCTGGCTGTACTTATTATCAGTATCATACTTCCAGACAGAGGCTTTTCCGAAAAGGAAAACCGTGTACTTGCTTCCAACCCGGATTTGAATATAGGTCAGATAGCTTCCGGCGGATTTGAGAAGCAATTTGAAACCTACGAAAATGATCAGTTCCCTCTCCGTGATCTGTGGATCACATTGAAGGCAGGAACAGACCGTCTCATGGGAAAGGTAGAAGCCAACGGCGTATATCTTGGCAAGTCCGGCTATCTTATGGAAGAATTCAAGGCTCCTGACCAGGCACAATATAATGCCACTGTAAAAGCAATGACCAATTTTGCGCAGAAACATTCTGATCTGAAACAATATGCACTGATCGCCCCAAACTCAGTCAATATCCTGAGTAATAAACTTCCGGCTTTTGCCCCTGTTCAGGATCAGAATTCCTGGCTGAACAACCTGTCTGATTCTCTGACTCAGGCTGGTGTGACTTTCATTGATGTCCGTAATACATTTAAAGATCATAAAATGGAAGACCTTTATTATCATACAGATCATCACTGGACCACTCAGGGTGCCTATTATGCATATCTGCAGGCCGCAGAAAAAATGGGAATTGATACCTCCTCTGATACATATGACAAGGCACCTGTTACACGTACTTTCCAGGGGACCTTATCTGCCAAAAGCGGCTTCCGCTCCGGTGAAACAGATGAAATCGATGTATTTCTCCCGACCGGCGAAAATACGCTTTCATCCGTAGTCAATTATGTTGATGAACAGAAAAAAACTGCCAGTTTCTATGATACAGAGAAACTGGACACCCGAGATAAATATGCATTATTTTTCGGCGGTAATCACGCTCAGATAAAAATCAGCACTCCGACAGAAACAGACACCACACTGCTTGTGTTGAAGGATTCCTACGCTAACAGTTTTGTTCCTTTTCTTGCACAGCACTACCGCAAAATCGTAATGATCGATCCGCGTTATTACTATGGTGATCTTGAACAGCTTATACAGGTGGAAAATGTTCAGGAAGTTCTCTACCTGTATAATGCCAATACATTCTTTGCAGATACTTCTCTTGAACTTGCACTATCAGATGATTCTGATGCAAGTACTACCGATAGTACAACCGACAGCAACACTGCCGATAGCAGTACTGTTGCTGATAATCCTGACGACCAGGCTTCAGAATCTGATCAGAACTAAATCGAATAAAGGCAAAAAATCCCCACTGAAACTCAATGCCGAGGAAACATTGAATTCCAGTGGGGATTTTTTACACATTAACACACACTTTTACACACACACTTTTCACATATTTTGATAATAGGTCAGGTATGCCAGCTGATCGGGCTAATAGCGCTGTCTCTTGCATTCCCCGTTCCCAGCACCTCTGCCCTTTTTTATATCAGTTGTACCTTAGCCTGTATTATATCAGCTTTTTCTCACTTTTTTAGTTTTGTGCAAATTCTTCAATTTATTTTGCAAAAATGTCGCCGCGTTTTATATCTACCGATCCGTAAAATGGCTTACAAAATAATTATAATAAAGATCCAGCATTTCTTTCCGTCCGCGAACGCGGATAGGCACAATGCTTTCATCTTTCATGATAAAATCATTCTGCACATCCATAACGTAATCCATATTTACCAGATAACTCTGGTGACAATGCAGGAAACGTTTCTCATTGATTCTCTTCTCAAGCTCTACCAGCTTGTCTACTGTTACAATCTCTGATCCATCCGCCAGATGCAGGATAACATTATGCTTATTGCTTTCAATATATACAATATCATCCGTGTAGGGATAACGGTACTGGCGTCTGCTCTTGATCGCAACACGTCTCTTCATATCAGTCTTGAGTATCATATTCAGGATTTTCATCAGCTTCTCTTCTGAAAATGGTTTCAGCAGATATCCTGATGCCTGTACTTCATAACTCTCTATTGCATAATCAGGCGAAGCTGTCAGAAATATGATCGGAACCCTGCACTGTAACTGACGCAATTTTCGGGCAGTTTCCATTCCATTAAGCTTCTTCATATAAATATCCAGAAACAGAAGTTCCATGTCAACGTAACCTTCTTCTACATCAGCTACCAATGTCTCTCCCGAATCATACTCTATAATAGAAATCTCCTCATTTATTTCTTCAAAATACTGACACAATATTTCCTTCAAAAGAAGTCTCTCGATCTCAACATCATCACAAATGACAATCGTCCGCATTCATTGCCTCCTTTCTGCATCAATATAAAGAGATAAAAATAAATGCCAGACTTCTGCTCTTTCCCGCAACTCTGGCATTTATCCGTAAACGTAATAGGTCGCTATTATTATATATGCTCAATCCTACGTATTCAAGTACTTTTTAATTTATTTTTCATTTTATATTACATTTTTATATCAGACGAATAAAATCATGGTATACTATATTCCGAATACAGGATTTAACCAAATCAGATAAATCCTCTGCTTCAATTGTCAAAATCAATAAGTTGAATCATTTTGCGGAGCATTTTCATTTTTCAGAAAGAAGGTAGCATATGCGTCAGGAAAAATTTAAAATGGAACGTCAGGGATTAATCGAGATTGGCGATGAAATAGAAATTTCAGAATATCAGTCTTTTATGAATTACAGCTATATTATTGAGCCGGCTGTTGCCATGTCCGGCTGTTATCCGAATGCCCAGCGTATTAAATCCCGAAAAGGTATCGTAAGAAACATTGAACATACACCAAGAGGATTTATCGTAACTGCCGAATTTGATGAATAATCACCTGTCTTATTTTTGCTCAAAAAAACCTCCTGAACTATATTCTTTGATTACACCAATATAGTTCGGAAGGCTTTTTTCTTTATCTCTTATTTCTCAGACTGCTGAGGCTTTTCAAATTCTTTTGCCACATCTTCAAGGATCTCTCTGATCTTCAGATGCTGCGGACATACTTTTTCACATTTTCCACACTTTACACACTCAGAAGCTTTTCCATTTCTGGCTGTATGTACCATATTATAATAATAATCTGCGTTCCAGTCATGGAATACCATCTTCGCATTCATACAGGAGAAAAGATCCGGAATAGAAATATGCTTTGGGCATCCTGCAACACAATAACGACAGGCTGTACACGGAATCATATGTTTCTGATGAAAAATATCAGCCACCTGATGTACTGCTTCCAGCTCTTTCTCATTCAACGGCTCAAAATTTTTCATAAAACTGATGTTATCCATCATCTGTTCCAGATTGCTCATACCCGAAAGAACCATCAGTACTCCATCAAATCCAGCTGCAAAACGAAGTGCATAACTTGCAGGACTGCCACCATGAAGATCATCCAGGATTTTCTTCGCATCCTCAGGAAGTTTTACCAGATTTCCGCCCTTTACAGGCTCCATGATAAGCACTTTCTTTCCATATTTACGACAGACCTCGTAACACTTACGACTCTGGACTGCCGGATCCTCATAATCCAGATAATTAAACTGGATCTGTACAACCTCGATCTGCGGATATTCTTTCAGAATTTCTTCCAGAACTTCTGCTCTGTCATGGAAAGAAATACCGAAATGTCTGATCTTTCCCTTTTCTTTTAACTGAAGTGCAGTCTCATAAGCATGACACTTCTTAAAATGCTGAAAAATCTCAGCAGACTGTGCATGCATCAGATAAAAATCAAAATAATCTACCCCACAGATCTCCAGCTGGCTTTCAAAAAACGGACGGATATCCTCCTGTTTCTTAAAATAAGCCTGGGTAAGTTTATTGGTAAGAACATATTCACTGCGGTCATGTCTGCTTGACAGGCACTCTTTGATCGCCATTTCACTCTTACCGTCCAGGTATCCGTGGGCTGTGTCAAAATAGTTGAATCCATTTTCCAGAAATGTATCAACCATCTTGCATGTCTGCTCTTTATCTACTTCACCATTCTCCAACATTGGCAGACGCATGTATCCAAAACCAAAGTTTTTCTTTATTCTGTCCATCGTTCTTCCTCCTGTTACAATAGATTTCGGGATATCTTCTTTCCGATATTGACTCTTCACCCTGTCAGTTATATACTGTCCTTGAAATTCAAAATTTGTGCTGTAGAATCAGATAACTGCTTACAGAATCTTCTTTTTTATCATACAGCATAAACTTAACTTTAAGTCAAGATTTTTCTATAGTCAGGCGGATAAATGGTTACTGTTCACTCCGTGCCCAGTAACACGCTTCGCGGGATATTACCTGATCTGGTTAATAATACCGACAGTTATATATGAAAAAGAAAGGAACATATTTAATGAACACTAGCGATTCTATCATCATTCGTACTGCTACTGCTGCAGATGCACAGGCACTTCTGAATATTTATACTCCTTATGTAAAAAACACTGCAATCACTTTTGAATATGAAGTTCCTTCTACAGAAGAATTTATCTCCCGAATTGAGCATACCTTACAAAAATACCCTTATCTGGTCGCTGAGGAAAACGGAAAGCTCCTCGGATATGCCTATGCCAGTCCTTTTCACGACAGACCAGCCTACGACTGGGCAGTAGAAACATCTATTTACGTTGACCAAAACATCAAGCATCGTGGTATCGGCCGAAAATTACACGATGCACTTGAAAATGCCCTGCAGGATATGGGAATCTTGAATATGAACGCCTGCATCGCCTATCCCCCAAAAGAAGACGAATACCTTGACAAAAACAGCGTAGAATTCCATAGTCATATGGGCTACCGTCTTGTTGGAGAATTCTATAAATGTGGATATAAATTTCACCGTTGGTATAACATGGTGTGGATGGAAAAACTTATCGGTGAACATCAGTCAGATCAGAAGCCGCCGAAATTTTCACCACAATAAAATCATCAGCAATTATCTGGAGCTTCTAGACGATTTACGCCAGCAGCTCCTTTTCTGTTTTTAAAATACCAAGAATCATTGCATCCCTTGTTTTCTCCTCATCAGCCAGATCTGATTCCTGATATTCATAAAACCCTTTTCCTGTGGAGATTCCGTTATTTCCTTCTTGCACCAGCTCATTGAGAAGATGATTTTCACTTTTTTCATCAGACAGATCTGAATATAAATATTTTGCCACAGAATTAAAGACAGACAAGCCTCCCAGATCCGCGATTTTGAATGGACCGGAACAGGTATAGCGCAATCCATTTCCGTACTTGATCGTGCGGTCGATATCTTCCGGATCTGCCACCCCCTGTTCTACCAGATAGGTTGCTTCACGAAGCAGCGCAAACTGAAGTCTGTTGGACAGGAATCCTTTTACATCTTTTTTCAGAAGTACAGGTTCTTTTCCCATATTTTTGAAGAGAGTGTAGAGAGTTTTACATACTGTCTGATCTGTTTTATCCCCTTTTGTGATCTCTACCAGTGGAATGATATGGGGCGGATTCAGGAAATGAGTTCCGCAGAATCTCTCCGGGAATTTTACGAATTCGCTGAGCTGATTTACTGAGATTGCGGATGTATTGCTTGCCAGGATCGTATCTTCTGGTACAAGTTCTGATATTTCCTCATAGAAATTCTTTTTCAGATCCATAATCTCCGGAATTGCTTCGATGACCAGATCTGCGTCCTGAAAACATTTCTTATCTACTGTAAACTGGATCTTTTCTTTTATCTCTTCTGCAGTCTGACTGGTCAGACGTCCATTCTCAACCAGTGCTGCCAGACTTTTATCAATCACTTTTCCTGCTTTATCAAAATCTTTCTCTGCTACACTGTAAAGGACTGTCTCAATCCCATACTCCGGAAACATCAGGCTGATCCCAGCTCCCATGAGTCCACCACCTGCTACAACTACTTTCTTTATTGTTTTTTTCATCGGTCTGCCTCCTGATCTGTTTTATTTATTACTGTTTGCATACAAGATAAACCTTATCTCAGAATGAGAGTCAACCCTGATTTTAATAGTTTTTTTGCTCTGTTTTTGTACATTATTCTGGTTTTTCGGATTAAAAGTCCGCTTTTTTGTACAGATGCCAAGTCTGGTTTTCCCTTGACTCTATCCCAAGAACAGATTATATAATAGATTCATATTTATTTTAAGGAAGTGATCCCATGACATTAGAGG
Organism: uncultured Blautia sp.; assembly: GCA_905209435.1. Next base: position 24,640 of record CAJLTE010000018.1, read on the forward strand.
AAGAAATACGGGAACTGATCTGTGTAATGGTAAAAAATCACCCGAAATCTGCTTATTACCGTGAACCGGTGATTGGTTTTGCCAGTGTATCTGATCCTCTTTATGATCAGTTAGATGATCTGATCGGAAATCCCCAGATCCATCCCAGAGATATGCTGAATGGAGCGCAGACTGTGCTTGTGCTGTTTCTGCCTTATTCAGAAGTAATCTATAAAGATATTAAAGGTGAGTGCAAAACCTCCAGCGTCTGGTCTGATGCCTATATGCATACCAATGAACTGCTGGATCATATCATGCGCCAGGTTCAGAATCTTCTTGAGTTGGAAGGCTACCATAGTGTCACTGAACCACCTACTGAGAATTTTGACCACGTATCCAAAACTGCACGATGGGGACATAAATCCAATGCCGTAATCGCAGGGATCGGGACTTTTGGACTGAATCATCTGCTGATCACCAAAAGAGGCTGTCTAGGCAGAATGAATAGTCTTGTCACTGACGCGTATATTACGCCTACCAGACGTACGGATCATCAGTACTGCCTGTTTCATCAGAATGGAAAATGTAAGGTATGCATCATGAATTGTCCATCCGGAGCTATTTCTCCGGACGGGACTATTGATAAGAAAAGATGCGATGCCTATCTTGAAGGAAAAAATATCCATGACTGGCAGCAGGGCTGCCCGCAGTGTTCTCTGGGTCCGTGTGCACTGAAGGGATTTTAATATCGAATATTCTTTCTATTATTCAATATATTCACTATAGATCAATCGGACAAAATCATTCACTTCACAGTTTAATCAAATGAAGTTTATCCGCAAATTTATTTTATAGTCGGGAGGAGAATACTTATGAGTGTTTATACAGAAGCAGAACATGCAATTGCTCTTACAGATACTTTATACTGGATTGATCATCCACCGATCACCCCTGTGCAGCGATATCTTTTCGGACGTTACCATTATCGCCTGAAAGATTTTAATGCAGCATTTCACTGGTTCACACTTGCTCTGTCTGATGGTGTAGAGCAGGCATGGTTTGATATCGGAGAATGCCTGCGCCTGGATCTGATCGATTCTGAAATTTCGGCTGATTTCTTCTCCGGATATCAGGAAAATTCCGGCTGTAAGAATATATCTGATGCAAAAATCATGGAACTCTGCTATAAGAATACATGGAACTATTATTCCGTTGAAGATACGGAAAATTCATATCTTCCCAAAGGAGAATCTTTATTTCGACGTGGTTTTCTTCTCCGCCACGGTCTGGGAACAGTTGCTGATCCGGACGCTGCATATCAGCTTTTCAACGATGTGGTCGAACTCCACTCTTCTCTGGCACCGGATGATTTCAATATCTGCTGTGACTATTCCAATGCAGGTACTTCTGATGGCGGAACACATATTTCTTCCCCTGTTGATCTCTGTAAACTTCCTGTTGGTGCTGCTCTTTTTGAAATGGCAATGTATCACACTAAGGATGAACAGCACAGATTACTGAAACAAGCCTATGATTTCCACTTTGAAGAGGCACTTTTCTACGATTATGAACATTGCAAAAAAACTTATGAAGATTACGAATACCAGGATGATATTCGAGAACTTTTCAGCTTTCGTATCGGTCAGTATACACGCGTCCACGATGTAAATCCGTCCCCCAAAGCACTTGACCGGCTGGCATGCATGTACGAAAACGGCTATCCCGGAGACAGCGACGAACGAAAGAAAGCTTTTGCTATGAAAGCAGTTCCCCTGCGTAAGAAAATCGAGGTGTTGAAGATTGCCTGAAAATAAACTTTATTCCATCGGTGAGACATCAAAGATTACCGGTGTCTCCATTCAGACTCTGCGTAATTACTCTAACGACGGTCTGATCACGCCTGCATATATTGATGAACAAAGCGGATATCGTTATTTTGCATTTCATCAGTTTCATATCATTGACCGGATCAAATATCTGCGAAGTCTTGATCTTCCTCTTCCTCAGATACGTGAACTGATTTCCAGCAGTTCTCCTGCTGCCATCGCTGAATTTCTTTCTGAGCAGGCCGTAAATCTTGAACATCAGATACAGCTTCTTCAGAAAAAGAAACAGGATCTGGAATGGTATTCCAGTTATTTCAGATATTATACCGGTGATACCTGTAATCAGCATCCCCATATCAGACATCTGAAACAGCGCTTCATTCTCAGTACCGATATCTCTTCCTCTCCTGTTGATATAGAAGCCACTGAAGTACGTCTTACCAGTCTGAAAACCCAATATTCCAGATACGGTGCCAGTTACCTGCGGCAGTTTGGTTATCTTCTTCCCTATTCTTCTGTTTTAGATAAAAAATGGGAGCCGTACAAGCATTTTATCTATCTTGCACAACTCCCTTCCCAATATAAAGAAGAAGATATTTCTGTTCTCCCTGAAGGAGATTATTTCTGCTGCACGTTCCGCCTGCGCCATCTGGATGAACTTGATCTCAGTCCCTTAAGAAAGATTTTCCCTGATCACAAGGTACCACCGTTTGTCATTGCTGATGAATACGAAGACAATCTGGAAGATTTCCGATACTGCCCTTATGAATTACAGTTTCTTATCGATTCATTTACAGCACGCTGAACTTAATATTTCTGCCAGCACTTCTGGTTCTGCATTTCCGCCGGAAACAATACACACATTTTTCTTTCCTGTATAAACTTTTCCGGAAAGCAGACCTGCAAGTGCAGTTGCTCCTGATGGTTCTGCGAGCATTTTTGTTCTTTGCAGGATCAGTCTGGTCGCTTCTTTAATCTCTTCTTCTGAGACAGTAATCATATCATCCACATAGCGGCTCACAATTTCATAAGGGAGAACACACGGGGAAACTCCGCCAAGTCCGTCTGCAACCGATGGAATCCTTTTAATTATTTCAATTTTCCCTGAATGAAAAGAACGATACATTGCATTCATATGTTCCGGTTCCACTCCGATTACTCTGGTATCCGGAGATATTTCTTTTACTGCAATGGCGATTCCCGCGATCATTCCTCCGCCGCCTACCGGAACATAAATAGCATCCACATCTGGCAATGCTTCAAGTATTTCAATTCCCAGTGTTCCCTGTCCTGCGATCACCTTTCCGATTTCTGTTATCTGCTCTTTTGTGATCATATCTTTTTTATAGGCAATTTTGCATTCTCCTACTGTTGTGACCTGTTCAATATCATCTGCAAACAGAGATGCCCTGGCTGTCAGCATCTCATCAATCTCCTGTTTTACCGGCATATCAGCGCCCATGCAGGAGAGATGTGTACCAGGTTTTATCCATTCGGACTGTATCACGGCCTCTCTGGCATTGGTAGCTGTAATAATGATGTCTGCCTCTGCACATGCTTTCTGCACTGATGCTTCAGACACAAATTCTATATTTATTTTCTTCAACATTTCCTCGTAATGTGTTATTCCCTGATAAAGAGAAATAAATTCTTCTTTCAGCTGCTTCTTTATATTTCCTGCCAGTTGTTCTGCTTTTTCAGGATGGCGTGGATTACAGATGATCACTTTTTCTATTTCATTCATTACCTCAAGCGTCGCTGCGATCTGTGAGGGAACAATCCTTCCGGCTCCAAGGATCATCAGAACTTTTGAATCTTTTCTTGCAAGATACTCTACACCGATTCCGGCGGCTGCACCTGTTCGGATTCTCGTAATATAAACACCATCTACAATTCCCTGTACCAGTCCATGATTCAGATCATAAACAACGATCATTCCATTACTTCTCGGGAGACCCAGACTGACATTTTCTGGAAATCCGCATACAAGTTTCAGTCCAAACACGTCTGCCCCTGCGCACTCTCCGCTCTTTATGTCAAATTCTCCGCCATTTTCATACATTTTGCATATCAGTGGATATACTTCTGCCTGGCTGTGACTTTTGTAATAAAATGCTTTTTTTACTGCCTCGATCACACTCTGCATATCAAGCACTGACATAATTTCCTGCTGATTCAAAACTCTGATTTTTCCCATATCCTGATCCTCCACTTTTATAATGATTGTCGGAATTCCGTATCTTTACTTTATGATCATATATCTTCTGTACAGGTATATCATAAAGTCTAAAATAACTTTAGAGTCAAGTAGAGTTTTTAATTTTTTCTCTTATTCTTTTTCCAGCAGGATCTGGACCTCATATGGGCAGTGGTGGTATTCTACCAGATTATCTTCATATTCATTTGCGATGACATATGCCGTCTTTTTATATTTTTTCATGTATTTCTTGAATTCATTTACGTCCCATTCTCCGGCACATATTCTTGATCTGAAACATAGGTAGGTTCCTGACGGGAGTTCCATGATATTTGGATGGTCAAAGAGTTTATCTTTCAGATATACAAAATATTTCTGAGGTTTGAATTCTCCCCGAAACAGGGCATCAAAGTCTGCCAGATATCCATACTGTCTTCTGAAATGTGACTGGTTCAGACCTTCGCTGTTCTTTAATGTAGCAAGTCTGGTCTCTACAGATTCTACATCATCATCTTCTTCATAACCTACTGTCAGGATATATCTTTTATCCAACTGTACAAGATATGGGACATTTTCAAAATCATATTGTTTCAGATAAGAAAAATATTTCTGATACCAGACAATATCTTCATACATCTCATTAATGCGATCTCTTTCTGCCTCGATTCTTTTCTTCTGTTTCTCCAGAAGTTCCTGCATCTTATCTACAGTTCCTTCTTTCAGTATCTCTTCTATGTCAGGAAGAGGCATATCCAGACTTCTTAAGTAACGGATCCTGTCTATGTAATGAAACTGTTCAAAGGAATAATATCTGTATCCACTTTCCTGATCTACCACATAGGGAGTCAGCAGACCGACATTGGAATAATTTCGCAGCTGCTGCACTGATATTCCCATCATTCTTGCTGTTTCTCCTATTGAATATAAATGCTTTTCTGTTGTTTTTTCCATTTGTCTGTCACCTCATCTTTTTGTAATATGAATTCATAACACGGGAAAAAACGGACTCTGATTTTGTCCGCTTCCTGAAAATTTATTCAATTTCAAATCTCTTTCTTACCAGCTCTGCCAGATACTGTGCTGTTCCTTCCACTCCAAGCATTCCGCTGTCGATCAGGATATCTTTGTAATTTACATCTGCCGGAGCATATCCTGCGTAATGTCTGTGGTATGCATCCCTTGCTTTATCTACTTCACGGATCATACGTTTCGCTGATTCTTCTGTCATCTTTAACGTCTCCACACAGTTTTTCAAGCGCTGGTCATACGATGCATAAATATAAACTCTCAGGTGATTCTTCGCACTTTCCAGAATATAATCTGCGCATCTTCCCACTATGATGCAGCTCCCTTTATCTGCAATGTTCAAGATAATTTCCCTCTGTGTATTAAATACATCATGCTGCATTCGAATGCCACTCTGTCCCAGAGGGAACATCATCTGAAACAGACCGTTAGATACCGTTTCATCTGCATCACTGATCGTCGATACAGGAAGTTTCATTTTTTTCGCAGCTGCGTCTACGATATCTCTGTCATAATACTCAATTCCAAGAATCTCGGACATTCTAGCTGCAATAGGACGTCCCAGACTTCCGAACTGTCTTGCGATGGTTACCACATATTTACCCATTTCCAACCACTCCTGTCATAATCCATTATTTACGTCTTGTATATTTTCCGTTTCTTTTTTCAATGTAATCCAGAGCAAATTGGCAGATCGTGCAGATCACGAAATAAATGATCGCTGCAACAATGTATGCCTCAAGGAATTTGGAAGAACGTCCTGCCACGATCTTCGCACGTCCCAGAATCTCCGGAATTGCAACTGCGAATGCAAGAGAAGCATCCTTGATCAGTCCGATAAACTGGTTTCCGATATTCGGTAATGCTGTAGAAAATGCCTGCGGCAGTACTACTCTTATCAGACCCTGATTTGTTGTCATTCCCACTGAATAGCAGGCTTCCAGCTGTCCCGGATCAACGGCCTGAATACAGCTTCGGAACATTTCTGACATATAAGAACCTGTATACAGTGAAAAACAGAAAAACATAAAATAGATAGCAGGGATGCTGTTAATGCTTACATTGGTACCCCATTTGTAATTTACCCACTCCAGAAGTCGTGGAATTCCATAATAAGTTACAAGAATCTGCACCATCAGAGGAGTACCTCTGATAATTGCAATGTAAATAGCTGAAATCTGTTTCAAAACCGGTATCTTAAAGATACGGATCAAGGCTGTTACAAGTCCCAGAATGCTTCCAAAGATCAGCGCCACAACTGCGATCAGCAATGCATAGGGAATACCTCTCATGATCTCCGGCAGGCACTGCCACATATATTGAATATCTAATGCTCTCATTTTTCCTCACTCCTACTCTTTTATCTTTTTCAGGAACTGTCTTGTACGTTCATTCTGCGGATGATCGATCACCTGCTCCGGTGTTCCCTGTTCTACTACCACGCCTCCATCCATGAATACAACCTTTGAGGCTACATCATGGGCAAAGGAAATTTCATGAGTAACAACGATCATGGTAATTCCGGTTTCTGCAATCTCTTTCATCGTTTCCAGTACTTCTCCTACAAGTTCCGGGTCAAGAGCTGAAGTTGGTTCATCGAAAAGGATGACGTCCGGCTGCAGCACAAGTGCTCTGGCAATGCCGGCTCTCTGCTGCTGGCCGCCGGACATCTGGATCGGATAGTAATCCAGTCTCTGTCCAAGTCCTACTTTCTCAAGCATTGCCTTGCTTCTTTCGTATGCTTCCTGTTTGTTAACTTTCTGAACGATGGTAAGGCCTTCCATGACATTCTGAATCACTGTTTTGTTTTTGAAAAGATTGTAGTTCTGGAATACCATCGCTGTCTTTTTTCTGAGTTCCAGAACTTCTTTTTTTGTTCCTTCTTTGCATGGAACTGTGAAACCATTGACACTGATCGTGCCCGCATCTCCTCTTTCCAGAAAATTAATGCATCTGAGGAAAGTAGTCTTTCCTGAGCCGCTGGGGCCCAGGATTGCTACTACCTCTCCTTTTTTTACTTCCAGGTCAACTCCTTTCAGTACTTCAAGGTCTCCGAAAGATTTATGTACCTGCGAACATTTCACCATTACCTCGCTCATCAGAGTCATCTCCTTTACCGTCTTTTATTGTTTCTTATTTTTCGTTTGCCTGAAAATCTTCCAGTGTATCTTCTGTAAAGAAACCATTTTCAGCCATACTTGTTACGCCGCTGTCACTGCCCAGATATTTCTTTGCAAGTTCGGATAATGTTCCGTTGTAGTAGAGTTCCGGAAGATATTTGTCAAAAATGTCTGCGATCTGCTGTCCTTTGTCTGTTTTTGCAAACAGGAAATAGGAGAAGCCGCCATTGTAAATATCATCAGAAATATGAAGTCTGTCTTCAATTCCTGCAACCTGCGCTTTAGAATATGCTGCGGACGGATCGTTTACAGTTGCATCTACACGACCGTTGACGATCTCATCAAGCATCTGCGGAAGAGTTCCATCCAGATATTCCAGTGTAAATGCATCCGGATTTTCATCCAGGTACTGTTCCATCTGTGTTGTGAAAGAGCTTCCTACGATAGCACCTACTTTTTTGCCTTTCAGATCCTCAAAACTGTCCATTGGATCATCAGCAGTGGAAATAACTGCAGATCCTGCAAAAAGGAATGGATATTTGGGATACAGATACATTTCTTTTCTTTCATCTGTCTCACCAAGCTGGTTGCTTACCACATCGAACTTGTCTGCATCAAGACCAGGAAGAAGTGTATCCCACTGTGTGTAGCTGTATTCACATTCGATTTCCGGTGCCAGTTCATCGATCGCTTTGATCACTTCGATATCATAACCAGTAATATTGTCATCTTCATCTACATATGTATATGGCTCATAGTCTGCAGTTCCTGCAACTCTGACTTTAATTACATCACTACTGGAATCGTCATCTTTTGATGCGCCGTATACAGGCATGCTCACTGCTACTACCATAGCCATTAATGCTGCAAATAATCTTTTCTTCATAATCGTTTCCTCCTCGTTGATCCTTTTTTCGGGATAAATGGGATTTATCCACTAATGATTGTGACTCTATACCGCCCCCTGTTCGGGGATATTCTACGGTAAAAAAAGAAGCCGGAGTCTCCCTCGTGGGTGTCATCTTCGACTTCTTCTATGTCCATATTTATTTACCATAAGCGATTTCCAGTGCATTCAGGAAATCATGAATAATATCTTCTTCCTCTTCAATACCAACGGAAACACGAAGCAGTCCATTGGTAATTCCCATCTTTAATCTTTCCTCTTCAGGAACATTCTCGTGTGAGGAAAGCGGCGGATAAGAAAGGGTTGTTCTGTATCCTCCAAGTGTCATTGCATAATGTGCAAGATTCATACTTCTCAGAAACAGGTTCATCTTATCTCTGTCTTCATCAATTTCGAAACTGAGCATTCCGCCATAATATGGTCCAAATTCTTTCTCTGCAATGCTGTGCTCTTTATGAGAAGCAAGTCCAGGATAATTTACTTTCTTTACATAAGGTGATTTCTCCAGTGCTGCTGCAAGAGCTGCCGCATTTTTACTCTGCTTCTTAATTCTGAGATCCAGTGTGCGGATTCCTCTGCAGATCAGCCATGATGAGAACGGATCTGACTGTGAACCAAACAGCACCTGCAGATCATGGATCTTATTGATCATCTCTGCACTTCCTGTTGCTGCCCCGCATACTGCATCGGAATGGCCGTTTGCAAATTTCGTAAGACTGTTTACTACTATATCAGCTCCCAGTTTCAAGGGCTGGACCAGAGCACCTGTCATAAATGTGTTGTCTACGATAAGTATTGCATGATTCTCATGTGCGATCTTTGCAACTGCCTTAAGATCAGGGACCTCCACCAGCGGATTGGATACTGTTTCTGTATACAGCATTACTGTATTCGGCTGAATCTTTGATTTTACGTCTTCCAGATCAGTGAAATCTGCATAGGAGGTTTCCACTTTATACTTCTTTAAGATATCTTCAAATATCTCAATGGATTCTCCATATAAAGTTCTGTCTGAAAGAATATGATCTCCGGCTTTTGTATTCGTTATGATCGCACTTGAAATTGCTGCCATGCCTGAGGAGCAGGAAACAGAGGCTTCCCCGCCTTCCAGACAAGTGATCAATTCATTTAATGCTGTTCTGTTTGGATTTCGGTTTCTGTTATAGCAGTATCCGCTTACATCATATCTTCTCTGCAGATCTTCCAGATCATTTACATTATGTGCAGTAGACATGTGTATAGGAAGCGCTTCCGGATGGGTTGTTTCCAGATTGAAATAAGCTCCTTCATTCAGCAGCTTTGTCCCAAACTGCCAGCTTTCTTCAATTCTACCTACCATAGCAAAATCCTCCTTGTATGATATCGTCCGCAATAAATACATATAAGAAACGATTTTCCTTTGCTGATTTTCTTAATAAAAAAAGCAAAGTACGCCTTTTTTAAGGCGCCTTTGCCGTATTTCTTACATATTATTACAAACTTTTTATTTCTGTCAAGCACTATCTTTTTTCATCTCTTGCTTTCGACACGCTTATCATAAACTCTGTTCCTGCAACAGAGTCAAGGGCGAATTTTATTTTTGTAAAATATGCTTGACTCTCACTCTGTAACAGATTGTATAACAGATACAAATATACAAAAAATCCAGGAGGCGAATCACTATGAGTATTATTAAATTATTTTCCCGTAACCCATCTAACTCTCAAAAAGCTTCCCCTGAAACAGGGATTGACTTCTGTACCGGATCTCTGTTAACAAAAATACTGCTGTTTTCCATCCCTGTGATCATAACAAATGTACTTCAGCTTCTTTTTAATGCTACCGCGATGGTCATCGTAGGACAATTTAATGGTGACCAGGCTCTGGCTGCTGTTGGTTCCACGTCTTCTCTTGTTTCACTGATCGTCAGTATTTTTAACGGAGTCTCTGTAGGAGCCGGAGTAATCGCTGCCAATTATTATGGAGCACGCAATAAAGACGCTGTCTCCGAAACGGTCCATACTTCTATTATCATGTCTGTATTTCTGGGAATTTTGCTTCTTTTTATCGGACAATTCTTTTCCCGTCAGATCCTTGTCCTTATGAACTCTCCTGCGGATGTTATCGATCTATCAGCCCTGTATCTACGCTGTTACTTCTATTGTATGCCCGCATTTATGGTTTACAATTTCGGAAGTGCCCTTGTGCGTGCTTCCGGTGATTCCAAGCATCCATTATATTATCTCACATTCTGTGGACTGGTCAATGTACTTCTAAGCTTTCTTTTCGTAGGTGCCTTCCATCTCAGTGTTGCAGGGGCCGGGCTGGCAACGGTAATTTCCCAGTATATCTCCGCATTGCTTATTATCAACCGGCTTAGGAAAGATCAAGGCTGCTTTCGGCTTACCTGGAAAAATCTGTATTTTTCTTCCAGATATGGATATGAAATTTTTAAAGTTGGAGTTCCTATTGGCCTGAGAAGTGTGGCCATGCCTGTTTCCAATGTGCTGATCCAGTCATCGGTCAACAGCTTCGGTGCTGTAGTCATCGCAGGAAATTCTGCAGCAGTCAGCCTGGAAAACATGATCTATGCTGTTCTGGAATCTATCCAGCAGACTCTTATTACTGTTACCGGTCAGAATTACGGAGCAGGAAAAAATGGCCGTATCATTCATGCCTTTCACATATGTATGATTTATGTTTCCATAGCAGCACTCTTTTTGGGCATTACGGTAAATATTTACAGTATCCCGCTTCTTCATTTCTACACATCCGGTGAAAAAGCCCTTGCAGTGGGAGTATTGCGGCTGCGCCTGGTAAATCTTCCTTATATTCTGTGCGGATTCATGGAAGTCGTCGGTGCTGTATTAAGTGGAACCGGGCATTCTCTTCCGCCTATGATCATTTCCGTGATCGGTGTCAGCGGACTTCGTATTTTGTGGGTACTGACTGTTTTTCGGGTGCATCCTGTTCTTGAATCCCTGTATCTGTCTTATCCGATTTCCTGGGGTGTTACTTTTATCGGACAATACATCTGTTTCCGGATTTTATGGAAAAAAATTGTGAAAAAAAATTAAATTAGTGCTTGACTCTCTTTCTATAACAAGGTTTATACATTAAGTAACACATTTCAAAGCGATTTCAGTTTACTGATTACGGTAATTATTTCGTTATTGCAGATCAGTAACACTATTTCACAAAACGGAGGATAATTATTATGGAAAAATTTGAATTTGATGACATTTCTTTCAGCGAAGATACACGAATTCTCTACGAGGGACATCATGTAAACGGTATGGATCTGGCACCTGAAGCTTTTCCTTTATTTATGACCAGTGCTTTTAATATGGGAAATCTTGATGATGTAGAACACACCTACGATACGAAAGGATACACTTATATCCGTACGAGGAACCCTAACAGAAAAGCTCTGGCTGATGTTCTTACCTATCTGGAACAGGGAAAAGATACTCTGATTTTTTCATCTGGTATGGGTGCGATCACTACTACTTATTTCGCGCTTCTCCAGCCTGGTGACCATATGATCTGCAATGAAAACATCTACGGTGAAACCTTCGATGCGATTACTTCTCTGGTGAAAAACTATGGAGTGACTACCACATTTGTTCCGTTTGATGATCTGGATGCAGTAAAAGCTGCTGTTCAGCCAAACACAAAAATGTTATATACAGAAGTTGCCAGCAATCCGACAGACCGTCTGTGTGATGTAGCTGCTATTGCAGAAATCGCACACGAGGCCGGAGCACTTCTTATGGTTGATAACACATTTACTACTCCGATCTGTATCAAACCACTTACTCTTGGTGCTGATATCGTAATCAACAGCCTGACAAAATTCCTGAATGGACATTCCGATGCACTTGCAGGTTCCATAACCGTCAAAGATATGGCTCTTTTTGAAAAAATCCATACTGTAAGAATGCTGACCGGAACTTCCGGATGCCCATTTGCATCCTTCCTGATTTTCCGTGGTATCCATACCGCCGAGCTTCGTATCAAAAAGCAGTGTGAAAATGCTGCAAAACTGGCTCTGGCTCTGGCAGATAACCCACATGTATCCGTCGTTAATCATCCTGCAGTAAGCATGCATCCGCAGTATGATCTCGGAAAGAAGCTCTTCTCTTCCCCGTATCTTGCAACTGGTATGTTCAGTTTCGAAATGCCGGATGACCGCGAAAAGATCAATGCATTTATGGATAAGCTTCATATCGCACACTACGCTCCAACCCTTGGCGGTATCCGCACAACACTTTCTTATCCACTTCTTTCTTCACATATGCATGTTCCGGAAGAAGACCGTAAAAAAATGCACATTACCGGCGGTCTGATGCGAGTTTCCACCGGAATCGAAGATGCAGATGACCTGATCAAAGATTTCACAAATGCATTAAAAGTTTTTGACTAAGCCTTTTTCTTTAATTTGTATATTCCACCTCATATATCCGTAGAGAGACTTACAGACAGGTTTCTCTGCGGATATTCGCAATTCAAGCAGGAGACTTACTTGATTCAACAAAAAAGTCAGGCACTGAAAATTACTTTCCATGCCTGACTTTTTAATTTATATTTATTTTTTTCTCTTTTTAATATGTATCTCAGGAATTGCTACATTTTCATAAGTAATTGGTTCATTGTTTCGTTCATCTTCTGAAGCTTCTTCTGAGTGAATATTATGGGTATGTATCTCAGGCACAGCAAGATTTTCGCTTTCTACTTTGTATTCTGTAGTTTTTCCTCTTTCCTTTTTTGCAAATAATTTCTTACCAAACATCTTTCTCGCTCCTCATCCATCAATGATTGTCCTATCCAGCACTTCCTTTGATAGCCTCAGGGAAGTACTGCCTGTTGTTTTTCGCAATTGAAATAAAAGACTTTCCTGATTCGATTAAAATTTTAACCTCTTCTGATACGAATGTCAAAAAGTTATTAAAGAAAATTAATAAAAAATGTAATCACAAGGCTGTTCAGGAAATCCGCAAATAAACTTCCCACAAGCGGAACTAACAGATATGCCTTTACAGATGGTGCAAATTTCTCACAGATTGCCTGCATATTCGCCATGGCATTTGGTGTAGCCCCCATACCAAATCCGCATACGCCTGAAGAAAGAACCGCCGCATCATAATCTCTTCCCATCACATTGAATACTACAAAATAAGTATATACAAACATCAGGACAGTCTGACCTGCAAGCAGAATAATCAGAGGTAATGCCAAATCCGCAAGCTGCCACAGTTTCAGTGTGATCATTGCGATTCCCAGGAACAGAGACAGACTGATACCACCAATGTCATTGATCTCACCCATATAAATCGTAAACTTACCAGAATATTCTCCGATATTACGAATAAATGCAGCTGCGATCATCGCACCAATGTAAATCGGAAAAGTCATTCCTGTCAATGACAAAAGTTTGGATACAATGGTTCCAATACCGATTGCAATAATCAACTGAAATACTGCTGATGGATACATACTGGTATGACGCTCATGCTTTTTCTCTTCTTCTATCAGAAGACTATCGTCTTCCTGAACTACCGTATCCATCAAATTTCTCTTCTCAATTAATCTTTTGCCAATGGGACCTCCCATCATACTTCCTGCAATCAACCCAAATGTAGCTCCTGCAGTACATAAAGTACTTGCCCCCGAAACGCCGAAATCCTCGAGGACAGGGCCAAATGCGCCCGCAGTACCGTGACCTCCGACCATTGGAATAGAACCTGTACACAACCCAACCAGCGGGCTGATATGCAGAAGTTTTGCCAGCCCTACTGCCAGAAAGTTCTGTGAAAGAATTAATGCAATAACAAGTCCCAGAAATATGATCAGTGATTTTCCACCGCTTTTTAATACTTTCAGATTTGCCTGAAATCCTACAGAAGTAAAGAAAAATACCATACATACTTCCTTGAGAATGTCATCAAAAGAAAATTCTACAATACCTGTCACATAACACAGGCAGGTAAATATTGCAAAAAGCACTCCACCAATTACCGGCGCCGGAATGCAAAATCTCTCAAGTATGCTGAATTTCTTTTTTAAAAATTTTCCTAACATCAATACGACAACTGCAACAGCTATCGTCTGATACATATCTAACTCAATTTTCATCTCCTCTTACCCTGCTCTGCTTATTTGCTCCCTTTCTCTGTTGTTACATCCACACCTGCAGATTCATAATATTTGACAGCACCTTTATGAAATGGAACCGAAATTCCTTCGATTGCATCTGCTTCGTCCAATGTAATATCTGCCGACAGGGAATACTGTAATTCCTGTTTATGTGCAAATAATGCCCGGGTAAGATTTTCTACTGTCTTCTCTGACAGTTTATCGCTTGCAAGTAAAACTGCTTTTACCCCTACTGTATTTATTGCTTCCGTCTGACCTGTATATGTCTCCGCCGGAATCTCATATTCTGTATAGAAATCATAAGCCTTCAACAGCTTATCCTTCGCCTTCTCATCCAGGTTAAGAAGACGTATGTCACACTGTTTGGAAAGTTCTCCTATCACTGTAGTCTGTATACCTGCTGTACAGAAGAAAGCATCAATCTCCCCATCTTTCAATTCACTGGCTGCTTCTGTGTAATCCAGATTTACTTTATCAACCAGCTGGTCTGTTAAACCATATGCTGCCAGAATCTGATTTGCATTCTGTTCTGTACCGGACTCTTCTTCACCTATACTTATTTTCTTACCCTGAAGATCATCTATATATTTTATATCCGAATCGTCTCGAACTACAATCTGGCAAGCTTCTGTATAAAGTCCTGCTACTGCACTGTAACCTTGATATTCTTTTCCTTCGAATATTCCAGTGCCGTAATAAGCATCATTCGAAAGATCTGCCTGAGCGATTGCAAGCTGCACATAATCTTCAGATAAAAGCCGCAGATTTGCTGCAGATCCCGCAGTCGTCTTTACCTCCATCTTATAATCTTCATTCTCCGCCTGAACAATATCTGTAAATGTATCTGCAAATGCATGATACATTCCACCCAGACCGGCAGCTCCAAAACGAATCCTGCCCGATGTTGTTCTACATCCGGTCACGCTACATCCTGCTAAAGCAAATGCCAGTATTCCCGTAATTATTACTAATTTTTTTCTTCGCACAAAAACACCTCTTCATTTTTTGTTTTACGCTTTATTGTATCACAGTTTGAAAATGTGTCAAGCCAATATTCAAAAGCAATATATCTCCTACTTGTTTAAGCAAAAAAATACCTCAGATAACTTCATATCATCTGAGGCTTAATAGAGGTGCCACCCGGATTTGAACCGGGGATAGAGGTGTTGCAGACCTTTGCCTTA
>CAJLTE010000019.1 GCA_905209435.1 uncultured Blautia sp.
GTGTTGACTTCATTGTAAGTGAAAAGATGCTGGCACTTGGCCACAAAGAAAATCTGGAAAGACTGCACCACGAACTGGTAAGCAAAGACTGGTTCATGACACTGCTTGACTTCAACGATTATGTTGAGAAAAAAGATCAGGCACTGGCTGATTACGCAGACAGAAAAACATGGGCTAAGAAAATGCTGGTTAATATCGCAAAGGCTGGATTCTTCTCATCCGACAGAACAATCGAACAGTACAACAACGATATCTGGCATCTGACACCTGCAAAATAACAGGTTATAAATAATTTGCTACAATAAACTCCGCTGTGTTATAATCAGATTAATTTTAATGCTTGCTCCGCAGGCAATATCTGATAAGCATATGCGGAGTTTTTTCACATTCACCCAGAAGGAGGGCACATTATGAAAATGAAAGGTTTTAAAAAACTACTCGTCAGCTTGGGACTCAGCGCTGTGCTGACACTTGGACTGCCGACAGCAGCATTCGCTTCCACTGTAACAGGTATACTCGCATCGGTCCCGGAAGAACGCGAGACATCTGACATTCCGGAACTTTCCACTGAACAGGTTGATAACGCAACGTATGTCGGAGCCACTTCCAATATGGTCCAGACTGCAGCCACTACAACTTCTATTTCTGTGAAATGGAATCCTGTTTCCAATGCAACCAGATACACAGTAATGCTTAAACGTTACGGTACCGCTAACTCTGCTTATAACACTCTCGGCACGATCACAGGCACTTCATGCATTATAACAAAACTTAAAGCCGGTACCGCCTATAACGTTGCAGTTCTTGCTTCCAACTCAACAGAAACTGCTTCCTACTATCTCTCATTAGTCTGCACGACCCTGTACAAAACTGTAAGTGTCAAGAGTTCCTATGAGATTTCCAATGGCTATACCTTCAACATGAAGTCCGTGAATCCTTATAATGCTATTGACGGCTACAAGGTAGTTTACACGAACTGTCAGAGCAGAAAATCCGTTTCCAAATATTATAACAACCGATATAGCTTTTCTCTTCCATTACGTAAGAATATTTTTTACAAGGTTCAGATATATCCTTATGTCACGCTCAATGGTAAGAAATTCACTGGAACAACACCTACAACCAGATATGTTTCCAGAGGAATCGTTCCTAAAAAAGGAGGAAACACTTCCAACAGCATGACTATAAAATGGAACAAAGTCGCAGGTGCACAGAATTATTCTGTTTATATCAAATATCCCAAAAGCAGTTCCTATAAAAGAGTAACAACCACAGGTGCAACTTCCTATCGTGTAAATAACATGAAGCTTGGTTCCCGTTACTATATCAAAATAGCAGCCAATAAAAAAGTTGGAAGTAAAACCTGGCAGTCAGATAAGTCTTCTACATATTATATTTATCTGTACTGAGAATCTTCTAATACTTCGCATAAACAGATCATAACCGTTCAGTAACAGTTGCAACAGATTTACATACTTTGTGATGGGCGGAGCTTATGCTGATCGCACAAAACAGCAGGCAATGTATATTTAATAATATATACATATGCCTGCTGTTTTTATATGGTTAAATGTTTCTTATGAGGTTAAATGTCCTTATAATATGCCGGAGATATCACATCTGATTCCTTGCAGGAGCAGCCATTCTCATAACTGTCGCAGCAATCACAGTTTGAACAGTACATATGCGTATCCGGAATATAGAACAATCCGCCATAAAGTGGTGATGTTCTTAATTCCTTTGACTCTTTTTTACTGTTCGCAAAATGGATTCCGTTGGAGATCAGCATATTCTCCGGTTCATACTGGGAGAAGTCAAAGTAATGTCCCTGAGTTCCATGATGCGGTACTTTGATACACCAGTAATGTTCATATAACGGCAGTTTTCCATCATAGTTCTCTGTAATCATCCTCATATGCTCTGGCTGAGCATCTCCCGTAAACAAAAGATTCAGTTCTCCGTCTTTTGCATTCTGGAACACAATACTTATCTTGTGTTTGAACTGTCTGAGATTTACTTTGTTTTCATTCAGATCGTTCAACAATTCTTTGAACGCCGGAATCGCTTTAATTCTTCTGAATTCCCTGTCATACACATATGCAAGAGAAATCTTCTCCTGTGCTTCTTCTACCTGGATTTTTCCTTCTTCTGTCATAGACCAGATAATCTTGCGCAGTTTCTCTGCAAAATCCAGCAGAACGTCCATCACCTCATTAAATCTCTCGTCTCTGCTGAGCTGATCATATACCTCATCCGTTTCTTTCTGAATAATATCTACATCCGGCCACAATGTCTGATATTTATTCTCGAAGATTTTCCCTCTGCTGAGAAGTTCAACATTCTGCCTATTCTCCAGAAGTGCATCCACCAGTGCAAACAAACTGACCTGACGGCTCGGAAGTCCGGATTCTTTCAACAGATCTGCAAGGAGCAATAATACCAGTGTTCTGCTCATTTCTTTTTTTGAAAAAACATCCGGCAGATAAATCTTTCCGAAATCAACGGAAATATCCTTCTTCTTCATCATATAGAGTAATCCTGATAAATGATCCATATGGAAATGTGTCAGGAGCAGATTTTTGCTGTTGATCGTGGATAAATCTGAAATAATCAGATCGAAAATTTCTCTTCTTGGGCGTCCCTCTATTCTGCTGTTGTTGGTTCCGAAATCCACCAGCAGACTCTTCTTTCTGTCCCGGAGGCAGAAGCAGTCTCCGAAACCCACATTATACATTCGTACTTTCATTCTTTTCCCTCTTATATGTTAATGATCAAATGGATAAAATCATCCTCTTTGCAATGCGGCTCTACACTGAATGACCAATCTGAAATCTATTAGATTCAAATATATATAAATAGCTTCAATTTTTATGATCTATTCTATATGATCTTTACTCAAAATAAAGTGATTTTTCTTATAACTGATCATGCCGTCTTTCTGCATTTTTGACAATTCTGCTGATAATGCACTTCTGTCTACAGCAAGGTATTCTGCCAGTTGCTGTCTGTTAAATGGGACAATAATATCATTGCTGCCTTGTTGTCCGGCCTCGTTCGATAAATAAGCCAGCACTCTGCCCCGTATAGTCTTCTTACTGATCTGATCGATTTTTCTGGTAAGTGTAAGGTTTTTCTTTGCCAGAATTCCTACCAGATTTTCTACCAGCCTGCGGTGGAAGTCACAGGCGGAGGTACAGGTCTGCAGGACTCTGTGAGCGTTCAGCATTAATACCTGTGTTTCTTCTACTGCTACGGCACTGACCAGAAGGGGCATTTTTTCCATGCACGCATATGCCTCGCCGAAAAGCTGACCTTTCTCAAATCCTGCAAGAATCTGGCGTTCGCCCCAGTAATCGTCACTGACGACCTGAACTTTTCCCTCCAGGATCATTCCGAAATGCTCAATCACTTCTCCTGCCTGAAAAATGTATTCTCCTTTACGGTATGTCTTAACAGCAGCATTCAGACACTCCAGCAGGCTCTTTATTTCTTCTTTTGTAAATCCCCGAAACAGACGGGATCTGCACAAAAAGTCTGTATCTATCATAGAATTCCTTTCGGATGTTTTTTCTCGCTTTGTTGTAAATACAACGGCTGGTTTTATTTTAATATAGGAAAATAGGAAATGCAAGGGGGGATTGTTTGTGTTATGATATTGGGGAGAGATGGGACGCACGAGAAGGGTAGAGGTGTCTGGGGCGCCTCTACCCTTCCCGTGCTGTTTATTGGCTTGATAACATATATCATGACTGCACGAATCATGCGGATATTCGCGATTAAAGCAGGGGATTTACTTGATTTGGTTACAATTGAATCATTCAATGAATTATATCATTACACTTTAGAGTGATTATATAATTACTCTGAAATATATAACTTTGAAAAAGGTATTATTAAGAAATGGAGATATACACATATGACAAAACAGGAATTGGCTCTTGAGGTTATTGATCGGTTGAAGAGGGAGTATCCGGATGCGGATTGTACTTTGGATTATGATAATGCGTGGAAGTTGCTGGTGAGTGTGCGGCTGGCGGCGCAGTGTACGGATGCACGGGTGAATGTGGTAGTGCAGGATCTGTATGCGAAGTTTCCTACTGTTGAGGCTCTTGCGAATGCAAATGTGGAGGATATTGAAGCGATTGTTCGGCCTTGCGGGCTGGGGAAGAGTAAAGCGCGGGATATCAGTGCCTGTATGAAAATTCTGCATGAACAGTATCACGATAATGTTCCCGAGGATTTTGACGCGCTTTTGAAGCTTCCGGGTGTGGGGAGAAAGAGTGCGAATCTGATCATGGGGGATGTGTTTGGCAAACCTGCGATCGTTACAGATACACATTGTATTCGTCTGTCTAATCGTATTGGTCTGGTGGATCATATAAAAGAGCCTAAGAAAGTGGAAATGGCTTTATGGAAGATCATTCCGCCGGAAGAAGGCAACGATCTCTGTCACCGTCTGGTTAATCATGGCCGTGATGTCTGTACTGCACGTACGAAACCATACTGTGACAGATGCTGCCTGAATGATATCTGTGAGAAAAATGGTGTAGACTGATCTAATTCTGCTCCAGGCTGGCAAAGAAGAGTTCATAGAAATCGTCTTCTCCTGCCAGCTTCGGAGAATTTTCACCGCCACCATTTGTACTTCTGCGCATTGTTGCATAGAATTCTTCTCCTGCCGTGATCAGATCCATCTCGTAAATCTCAAATCCCAGTTCACGACATTTTGCACAAAAAGCAGCCAACGGCTGTTCTGCCTTTCTGGTATCCATCAGTTCCTGCCAGATGTTACGGTCTTTCAGTGCTTTTTCTCTTAATTCATCTAACATTGCTCCAATTTCCATAATAACATTCCTCCTTTATTTGCTGCTGTTCATCAGTTCATAATAAAATATATACTGCTGCATCACCCCTCTGAAGCCCTTATAACGCCTGTTAGGAAATCCACGTTTATAATGGGCATCCAATGCCTGGCGGATGTGAGTATCTACAGGAAATGCATCCAGCTGGTGCAGTCCAAAAAGACAGATGCAGTCTGCTACCTTCTCTCCCACTCCATACAATTTCAGGAGTTCTTTTCGGGCAGCTTTATATTTCATATCATACAGGCCGTCCAGCGAAATATCGCCAAAGTAAACCTTTCTAGCCGTATCCAGAACATATTTTGCTCTGTATCCAAGATTACATTCCCGTAACTGTTCTTCAGTGGCTGAAGCCAGAGCCTGTGCAGTTGGAAATGTATAATATTCCACTCCTGTACTGCTTACTTTCTTTTCTCCGAATTCCTGACTGATATTTTCAATGCATCTTTTAATTCTTGTAATGTTATTTTGCTGGGAAATCAGAAATGAAATGATCATCTCCCACAGATCCTGCTGCAGGATCCGAATCCCATTTCCCATTTCACTTGCTGCTGTCAGATATTTATCTCTGGGATTAATTTTGTCTATGTATTCACCACAATAATCACAGTCCAGGTCAAAATACCGGATCCAGAAAAAGATAAAATCCTCTTCCGGGCAAAAGAAATTGACAATTCCTCTCTCCTGAGTCAGTTCCAGATATCTGTCTCCCGCAATTACCCGGTAACGGTTCTCACCAATCTGATCCATCCTGAAGCACTGTCCCGATCTGCAGATCTGTCCCAGGTCAAAATTGTCCATTTCTATTGTCAGCATGCCCTATTCTCCTTTATATATTACTTCGTTATCATCTTCCAGAACTTCCATTCCTGATAACTTTTTATCCTTGATGAATATATGAATGTATTATATACTATTCTCAGTATAAACGTAAACTAAAATGCATAAAAACATTACAGAAGAAGGGAGTTTTTCCAATGAAATTTATATATCCTGCGGTTTTCCGCAAAAATGAAGAAGGCAGATACAAGGCATTTTTTCCGGACCTTGAATGTTGTGAAGCTGAAGGCGACACTCTCGACGATGCAATTGATAACGCAAACGAGGCAGCCTACAACTGGATCTATGCAGAAGTAATGGAAGATGAAATGGATCTCCCTGCAATCTCTGATGAATCCGATCTCGACCTGCAGGAAGGCGACATTGTGAGAAATATTCAGGTTAATATCCGCATGTATGATGGCTGGGACGAATAAATTCATTATCACATCATAATTAACAGAAAATTACAGAAATACAGCTTCGCTATGTTACAATAACAGCAACATAAACGAAGCTTTTTTTATTTAAAGCTAAACACGCCGCGGCGTACTTTCTGCAAAATAAGACTCTGTTTTGCAGCTTCAAAAAGGAGGTTTTTACTATGAAAGCAAAAAGTTTTAAAAAGTTCTTTGTAAGTATTGCTCTCAGTGCAGTTCTTACACTCTCAACCGCAGCAACGGCTTTTGCAGCAACGGCGCAGCTTATGCCGGCAGAGCAGACTGCTGAACTGTCTCAGGAAGATACAGATATCCCTTCTGTTGATACTTCGGAAGCACAGGCTGCAGGCGCCTCTTACCTTACCTCATCCTCAGGTATCCGCCAGATTGCCGCTTCCGAAAGCTCCGTGACTGTCCAGTGGAATCCCGTTGCAAATGCAGCTAAGTATGCTGTCAATATCAGCAGTTTTAACACTTCATCTTATCGTTTCCTTGGATATATCGGCAATACCCTCAACAGGGCAACTATTAACAAATTAAAAGCAGGTACTGCCTATAATATAAAAATTACAGCTTTAACATCATCCGGAAAAGCAATTACATCCCGCATCGCCGGTTGCACAACCCTTTATGCAAGTGTAAAGATTAAATCTTCTTACGCTTCCACTACCGGCAACTACACCTTTAACATGAGCACTGTAAATCCGGCTAACTCTATTTCAGGATATAAAGTTGTATATCAGAGTTCCGCTACACGCAAACTCATGACCAGATATTTTTCTACCAGATATTCCTTTACCCTGCCATTGAACAAGAACACATTCTATCAGGTAAAGATTTATCCATATATTATTTTAAATAATAAACGTTATGTAAGCACCACTCCCACTACCAGATTTATTGCCCTCGGCATCGTTCTTCAAAAAGCAGGAAATACAAACAGCACAATGAGTGTAAAATGGAATAAAGTTGCAGGTGCAAATAACTATTCTGTTTATGTTAAGTATCCGGGAACCAACTCATATAAAAGGGTAAAAACAACAACTGCTACTTCCTTTACCCTCAGCAATATGAAAAAGAATGTCAAATATGGAATCAAAGTTATTGCAAATAAAAAAATAAAGGGAAAAACCTGGAAATCTGCATCAAACGCCTATAACATGTTTCTCACGGGACGTTAGTGAAAAAGGCAGTCGGGAATTTAAACCGACTGCCTTTTTCTTCTCTGTAATTTAGATTTCACTGCGTAACTACGCATCTTAATTTTTTCCTTTGCTTCTGCGTTTTCTCTGAATTTTTTCCTGAATTGCAGGATTATCTTTTACTGCGTCAATGAGTACAGCAATCAGTACAACTGCACCTGTAACGATTGTCTGCCAGTAGGAAGAGATTCTCAGCAATGTAATACATGTACTGATAACACTGCTTAAGAGACCACCAAAGATAGTTCCAACAACTGTTCCGATACCACCTGCCATGGAAGTACCACCAAGTACTGCTGCTGTGATGGAATCCATCTGCCAGCTTTCACCGATACTTGCCTGGAAAGATGCAAGCTTACATGCCATCATAACACCTGCAAATGCAGCGAGAAGACCACTCAGGCAGTATACTAACATTTCTACTTTTTCTGTCGGGATACCTACGATCTTTGCACATTTACGGTTACCGCCAAGTGCATAGATATGACGTCCAAATTTTGTTCTGTTGAGCATAACTGTAAGAATCACACAGATCAGAATCATCATAACAACGATTTTAGGAAGCACACCACCGATAATTCCATTAGCGAGGTTCTGTGCATTTTCCGGCATACCTGTGATCGGCATACCTTTTGTGATAACATATACAATACCTTTGTAAATCTGCATGGTTGCCAGAGTTACGATAAATGGTGTCATTTTAAAATAAGCAATAAAGAAACCGTTTACTGCACCAAGAGCAATACCCATAAGGCTGGCAATGATAATTGCAAGATATGGATTCATTCCATAATTTACCATAAAGATTGCACTTGCCATACCACAGACCTGACCAACAGTTGCTACAGAAAGGTCGATTCCGCCTGTGAGAAGTACAATTGTCTGTCCGAAGCCAACGATAATGGCAAAGGAAGCAGCTCTTGAAAGTGTACTGATGTTATAAGATGTAAAGAAGTTTCCTGTTGCTATATGTACTGCAATTCCAACAAGAACGGTTACAATAAATACCATTCCTGCTGTGGATTTTATAAATTTCTTTAAACTGTTCATGATAAGAGATCCCCCTGTTATTGAAATGCCACCTTCAGGACATCTTCCTGTGAAGTTGTTTCCACCTGGTCAATGAATCCGCTGACTCTTCCTGCATGAATGACCATGATACGGTCTGCAAGTGCCAGAACCTCTTCCATTTCTGAAGAGATTACAACTACTGCTACACCGTTGTCTGCAAGTGTACGGATAAGGTCATAAATCTCACCCTTTGCATTTACGTCAATACCTCGTGTCGGCTCATCCAGGATCAGCATTTTTACATTCTTTGCCATCCATCTGGCTACGATAACTTTCTGCTGGTTACCACCGGAAAGATTTTTGATCAGTGTTTCTCTTGATGCGGTCTTAATAGACATAGAATCAATATACTGGTCAACGATTTCCGTAACCTTTTTATAATCGATCAGTCCATTCTTTGTCATCTGTCCATAAGATGGAAGGATCATATTTTCTTTTACTGACATTCCAGGAGTAATTCCATCATGACGTCTTTCCTCTGAAACATATCCCATTCCATATTTGATCGCTTCAATCGGGGATTTGATATTTACTTCTTTTCCTTCGATAAAAGTCTGTCCGCCCGGTTCTTTTTCTGTGATTCCAAATACGCATTTGAAGATTTCTGTACGTCCGGCACCTACAAGTCCGGCTACACAGAGGATCTCGCCTTTTTTCACGTCAAAGCTTA
Source organism: uncultured Blautia sp. (assembly GCA_905209435.1). The sequence goes on from CAJLTE010000019.1 coordinate 9,065, forward strand.
CGTTCTCAAATTCACCTGTTCTGGTAAGATTTTTAGCTTCAAAGAACTTCTCATTTGAATAGGTACGTTTGATATGTTTGGCCACATTGACCTTTTTGCCGGCCATTTTTGTGATCATTTCTTCTTTTGTGATCTCTGAAGTCGGAACTTCTTCTACTAGTTGTCCATCCTTCATAATGGTAATTCTGTCTGTTTCTTCCATAACTTCATCAAGATGATGGGTAATAAATACCATAGCAGTTCCTTGTTCTTTTAAACGATGCATGGAATTAAACAGATTCTGTGCCTCTATGTTTGTCAGTACAGCTGTCGGCTCATCCAGGATCAGAACCTTTGGTGTATAGGTAAGAGCATGTGCAATGGATACCATCTGCTGATAAGCTGCGGATAATTTCTTAACCGGCTGTGTCACATCGATATCTACATTTAATACTTTCAGAAGTTCTTTTGCTTTTTCATGAGATTTTTTCCAGTCGATCATACCTTTGGCGCAAAATTCATTTCCCAGAAAAATATTCTCAGTTACACTGGCTTCAGGAATCAGATTCAGTTCCTGTGGCACTAATACGATATTCTTTTTTAAAGCGTCCTGTGGAGAAGAGAGCCTTAACGGCTCTCCTTCCATAAAGACTTCCCCGCCATCTTTTGTAAGCTGTCCGGTAAGGATATTCATAAGAGTACTTTTTCCGGCTCCGTTCTCTCCTACCAGTGCATGAATTTCACCTTTTCTAAGTTTCAGGCTTACATGATCCAGAGCTCTGGTGCCTGGGAAAAATTTACTGATATCCTTCATTTCGATGATAAAATTATCATTCTTATTCTGCATCTGTATCTGCATCCTCTCCATAAAGCATGGTAATATAATTGTCTGCGTCATCAGCGTATACGGATGTTGATCCAACGTCTGTAACTTCGTCTACTGTTTCGCCGTCGATAGTCTTAACAGCGTTCCAGATTAATTTGTAACCCATATCATAGCAGTTCTGAACCTGAGCTACATATAATGTGCCATCTTTCAGATAGTTCAGAGAACGAAGGTCATGATCCATACCACCAATGATAATGTCGCCTGCTTTACCTGCATCTGTTACAGCCTGGCATGCACCAACCGGGTTGGACATGTTATTGCAGAGGATACCGCCCAGATCCGGATATGCCTGTAACCAGGATTCTGTTAAGCTGATTGCTTTTTCTACAGAGTCATCATCTCTCTGCTCATCTACTACTTCGATGTCCGGATATGTAGCAATAACATCTTTGAATGCCTGAAGTCTCTGCTCATGAGATTCTGCACCCATTGTACCGCCGAGGAGTGCGATCTGGCCTTTTCCGCCCATCTTCTCGCATACTGCTTTTGCAAGTGCTTCTCCATCACCGTACGGATCATCATTTCCTACAAAGAAGCTTCTCTTGCAGTTCGGTACGTCAACAGTTCCGAATGTTGCAACTTTAACGCCTGCATCTACTGCTGTATCAATTGCTTTTGCAGTAGTATCTGCCTGGTTAACGTCTACAGCGATCAGGTCATATCCCTGTCCTACTGCTGTTTCAATTGAGTTTACCTGGTCAACTGCATCCGGCTGTGCCGGTCCATACCATTCATAGTCAATTGTAACACCTTTATCTTTGAGGTCCGCTACGGCTGCATCTACACCAGTTTTGATCGCATCATACCAGCTGTGGATGTTTTTGTATGTGCAATAGATCTTATATTCATCTTTCTGTGGCTGATAGTCTGTATCAAAGTCTGCATCTGCCAGAGATGTTTTTCCTGCTACACTGCCGCCGTCTGTTGCTGCAAATACTGTAGATCCCATCATGGATGTTGCCATTAATGCTGCAAATGTGATTGCCATAAGTCTTTTTTTCATTTTCGTTTCCTCCTTGGATTTAAAATAATGTTTTTTATTTGCTTTTATTTAATTTTATTTTCTGATTCAGTAACCTTAAAATTTAATTACGCCCTTGATTACTTCATCTTTATGATCATTGCTGTATTCAATCGCATGAATGCAATCTTTAAAATCAAATACATGAGAAACAATTTTCTTTAACGGAATCAGTCCGCCAGATACTGCTTTGATTGCCTTTGGATACAGGTTTCTGTATCTGTATACGGAATAGATGGTTCCTTCCATTGCATTTAATGTGGCGATATCCAGTTCAAGTACAGGTTCAGGAGAAACACCTGTCAAAGTAACTTTTCCTGCACGTTTGATCAGTCTGCAGGTCTGTAATGTTGTGATTCTGTTTCCTGCGCATTCATAAACCTGATCTGCTCCGCCACCCGGGAGTGTTTTGGCAAATTCTTCAATACTCTCTTTTGTACTGTTAAATACTCTTGTTGCACCTACTTCCAGTGCCATTTCCAGACGTTTATCAAGTACATCTGCTGCATAGATTTCTGTTACACCTCTTGCTTTCAGGCTCATGATAGTGCAGAGTCCAATGCATCCACATCCAAGTACAATTGCAGTCTCACCAATTTTAGCATCTGAAAGTTCTGTTCCATGCATACCTACTGTTAACGGTTCCAGAAGTCCGCCTTCCATAGTGTCCATATTTTCAGGAAGTTTGAAACACATGGTTGCATCATGTGTACAGTATTCTGCAAAAACCCCGTCTCTCTCATGAGGAATTGCCAACATTTTTACATCAGGACAAAGATTGTAATGACCAGTTCTGCAGGCTTCACATTTGCCGCATGGTACTGCTGGTTCAATGGCAACTTTGTCACCGATTTCGAATCCTGTTACACCTTCACCAATTGCTGTAACAACTCCGCCCGGCTCGTGACCAAGAGCAAGAGGTCCGTCCAGTTCCCAATTTGCCAGTCTTCCCTGATCATAGAAATGAAGATCAGATCCACAGATTCCTACATACTCCAGTTTGATCTGAAGTTCCCCTGCTGCCGGCTGCGGAATTTCTCTCTCTGTCCACTCAAGCTGTCTCTGTCCTGTCAGTACACAGACTTTCATTGTTCCTTCCATTGTTTTCTTCCTCCTACATTACATTGTTTTATATGATGTTATTATTACTTACTTTTTTTGCTTATCAGAATTTTTACTCTGTCTTTGATTCCCTGTACATCCATCTTATAGTACTTGAATACTTCCTGATCTGTACCGTTCGGCACGTCCTCATCAGGAATTCCGCAGATATCTAACGGCACCATTTCTGTCTGTGCTGCAACTTCTGCAACTGCACCTCCAAGTCCGCCGTAGATACTGTGTTCTTCCAGTGTAAGGATACATCCGCATTCTTTTGCTACTGTTTTAATCATTTCTGTATCCAGTGGTTTGATAGTAAACATATCTACTACAGAAACGTTAATTCCCTCTTCTTTCAGTTCCTCTGCTGCCTGAAGTGCTGTTGCAACAAGCTGTCCGCATACAATGATTGCTACATCTTTACCATCTGTCAGGCGATTGGCTTTTCCAATCTTAAATTCTGTATTTTTATCATAGATTACCGGAACTCCGCTTCTTGCAATTCTGATATAAGTAGGTCTCGGAGATTCCAGAAGTTCTTTTGTGATCTTTCTCATCTGTACTGCATCAGACGGAATCATTACTGTCAGTCCCGGGATTGCACGCATCAGGGAAATATCCTGAAGTGAATGGTGTGTTGCACCAAGAGCACCGTAGCTGATTCCTCCGCTGATTCCGATAACTGTTACATTATTATGGGAATAAGCAACATCTACTTTTACCTGTTCTGCAGAACGCATACTATAAAAGCTTGCCGGGCCAATGGTAAATACTTTCTTTCCCATATAAGCCATACCTGCGGAAACTGTAACGCTATTTTGTTCTGCGATTCCCATTTCTACGAACTGCTCCGGAACTTCATCCGGATAAGCTCCAAGTTTTGCTGAGCCTCTTGAGTCCGTACATACTACTACAATATCTTTATCTTTCTTAGCTTCTTCCAGGATCATCTCAGAAAAAGCACTGCTCAAAGCTTCTTTTCCCATCATGCCAGTTCCTTTCTGTATTCAGCCATATCTTCTTTTAACTGTTCCACCTGTTCAAGACTTGGAGTCTTGTGATGCCATCCTGCCTGGTTTTCCGCACATGCAAGTCCTTTTCCTTTAATCGTATTTGCAATGACACACACCGGCTTTCCTTCTTCTCTGGCATCCAGCGCATCTGATATCTCATCATAATCATGACCATTGATCTCGATTGTCTTGAATCCAAAAGATTCTGCCTTTTCTTTCAGGTTCTCGATTGGCATTACGTCTTCTGTATTTCCACTGATCTGTAAATGGTTTCTGTCTACAATCCATGTAAGATTATCCAGTTTATATTTTGCTGCTGACATTAATGCTTCCCAGTTACTTCCTTCTGCAAGTTCACCGTCACCGGTAATAACATAAACATGATTATCTTTTTCATTCTTCTTCAGCGCAATGGCAATACCTGTTGCAAATCCAAGTCCATGTCCAAGAGATCCTGTGTTTGCTTCTACTCCGTTTACTTTCTTGTTCGGATGTCCTCCAAGAAGTGCACCAAAGCTTCCAAATTCATCCATTTCTTTCTGTCCGATATATCCATATCTGTTCAAGAGAGAATAATAAGTTTCTGCTGAATGTCCTTTGCTGAGAATAAAGTAATCTCTGTCTTCCCATTTCGGGTTCTTCGGATCATGTTTCATCTTGTCAAACAGAACAACCATCACGTCTGTCTCTGATAAGTCTCCTCCGATGTGTCCGCCGCCGCCGTGATAGATCAGTTCCACTGTTTTTTCTCTAATTTCAGAAGCCTGTATCATCAGCTTCTTTTTTTTCTCTGCATCCATTTTTTCATACCTCCTGTTTACTTTTTCAGAAGCATCTCTACTGCTTCATTCCATCCATGGACTTTTTCACATCTTTCCTGCTTCTGCATTTTTGTTTCAAAGAAGTTATAGGTAATTGCCTTATAAATATCGTCCGGGTCATAATATCCTGCTGATTCTCCTGCCAGATATCCGGCACCGATCACTGAAAGTTCTTCTGCATCCGGAATCTTTACCTCTGTCTGAGAGATATCGCTCTGGAACTGCATCAGATATTTATTTCTGGTAGGGCCTCCATCTACACACATCTGTGAGATATCAATCTTTGAATCTTTTCTCATTGCATCAATTACATCATTGATCTGATAAGCGATACACTCACATCCTGCTTTTACGATTTCTTCTCTTCCGGTTGTTCTGCTCATTCCTGAGATACTTGCGTAAATATCATCTCTCCACCATGGAGCTCCCAGTCCTGAGAAAGCAGGTACAATATACGTATGATCATTCGGATCGGCTTTTCTTGCCAGTTCTTCTGTTTCTCCCGGTGAGGAGATCATGTGAAGATTATCTTTCAACCAGGAAATAACGGCTCCTGTGTAATTGATATTTCCTTCTAATACATAAGAAGCTTTTCCGTTAATTCTCCATGCAAGGGAAGTGGATAAACCATGTTCACTGAAAAATGGTGTCTCACCTGTGTTCATCATTACGGAAGATCCTGTTCCGTAAGTAGTTTTAATCCCGCCCGCCTGTCTACAGTTATGTCCGTAAAGGGCTCCATGGGAATCGCCAAGGATTCCGCAGATTGGAATTTCTTTATCCAGGTATCCTTCCAGGTCTGTACATCCAAATGTGGAATCTGAATCACAGATCTGAGGAAGTGCATTCATTGGAATTCCGAACAGTTCACACATTTCTTTGTCCCATACCAGATCCTTTATATTCAGAAGCTGTGTTCTGCTGGCATTGGAGTAATCTGTCCTGAATTCCTTTCCTCCAGTCAGCTTATATACCAGCCAGCTGTCCATTGTTCCAAGAGCAAGTTCTCCGTTCTCTGCAAGTTTCCTTGCTCCGGAAATGTTCTCAAGGAACCATGCCATCTTGCCTGCCGGATAATACGGAGAAAGCTTCAGACCGGTCCGTCTGTAGACCTTTTCGCCGGAAACACCATCTTCGCCAATCCGTCTGCAGATATCTTTTGCCCTGCTGCACTGCCATACGATTGCATCTGCAACAGGTTTTCCTGTTTTTCGGTTCCACGCTGCTGTTGTTTCTCTCTGGTTGTCAATTCCGATACAGACGATCTGTTTTTTATCTATTCCAGCCTTCTCTACCACATGTCTGGAAGCTTTGATCACATTTGCATAAATTTCTTCCAGATCATGTGATACCCAATTCTGGTCATTTACGATCTGCTTATGTGCCGCATCTGCTCTGGCAATGATCTTTCCATCTTTGTCAAAAAGAACGGCTTTTGTTCCCTGCGTGCTCTGGTCAATTCCCAGAATGTAGAATGAACTCATATCCTCATCCTTCCCCTTACCTATGTCATTTTCGTTTTATGTTTTATTTTGTTCGTTTACTTATGTTTTTTGTTTATTTCTTATGTTTTTCCTGTTCTTTAATGCGATTATATAGCACATTTTCTAAGTTGTCAATATCTTTTTTATCTTTTTCGAACATTTTATTGTTCGTTTTGAAACATTTTTATATTAAAAAGCACATTTCCACATTGCAATATGTACTTCTTTCTGTTATATTATTACTATAGTAAACATGCCTAAACGGCTTTTAGAAAGTAGGTACTTATTAATGAGAAAAGAACGGCACGCTCGAATAATCGAAATTATGCAAAATCACAACATTATTACTATTAAAGATCTTGCACAACAATTAAACTGTACAGAAATGACCGTTCGCCGCAATCTTGATGAACTTCAGGATATGAACTTTGTAAAGAGAGAACGGGGATACGCCGTTTTACTTCAGTCAGCAAAAGATACTGACTATTATGTAGAAAGCGGAGAACACGAACACGAGAAACGGGCTATTGCATCTGTTGCACTGCAGTATATCCGTCCATCCCAGAGTATCTGTATGGATTCCGGAACTACGATCCAGCAGCTTATTACAATGCTCCCTATGACCATGCCATTATCAATCATCACACCCAGTCTTGTAGGTGCACTGGCATTATCAGACAATACGAATATACAAGTTCTGATTCCAAGCGGAGTAATGCATCATTCCAACCGTTCCATACTGATTTCTGATCCTGAATGGCTCTCTCAGTACCGTGCAGATATTGCCTTTATGTCCTGCCGTTCTTTTCGTGTTCCTGGCGGAGCATTTGAACATTCTCAGGCGCTTACTTCTACTAAACGGGCACTGGCATCTATTGCCCAGAAGAGGATTCTCCTTCTGGATTACTCCAAGTGGAATGTAAATTCACTGTGTAACTCGCTGAAATTATCAGACTTAAACATTCTTATTACAGATAATAAAGCTCCTCTGGAATTAGCAACCAAAGCAGCTGAAAAAGGAATCGAAATTATTATCGTAAACCCTGATAATAATGTTATTCAGGAGCATTTTAATCCTTCAGAAGACAGCCCTGTGAAATAAAAAACTGGGTCTGTTTGTTATCACTAAGCCAAAATAAATACATAAAACAAAATGAAAACTTATTTGTGCATATTGACTTTCTCACATCAGAGTGTTACAATGTGAACAATTAAGACAAGGGGAGCTTGTGTAAACAGGCTGAGAGTAAGCTGTATTGCTTTAACCCATAACCTGATTTGGATAATGCCAACGTAGGGAAAGTTATAGTTCTTCCGGACTGCAATATGCTTGTTGGCGTATTGCAGTTTTTCCTTTTTTATCCGAAAATATCAGAATATATCTCAGATATTTTTCCAGATTTAAGAAGTTTTATCCCTCTTGATTTGATCTGTTTTTCTCTGGTCCTGGAATTTTGTATATCCTTTGAAATTCTGATATTGTAAATATCTTTTCGGATAGTTTCACTTTCATCTGTCGTTATCCGACGCTCCCATTCTTAACTATCATCAGACAATAAAACTCATTATTTCTCATCTTGAAAATTACTTTTCAGGCAATCAAAATATTGTTTCTATTGTCATAACAGACCGGGGGCACCACTCTCTGTTAACCAAGTAGTTTACTCAAAAACTTACGAATATGCGCAGGTGCAAGTCCCTGCTATATGCAGGAGGCGCAGTTCATTTAGCAGCCCGCAGTGCAGGGCAAGGAGGAAAAAATGACACATTATACAACACAGATGGACGCAGCACGTCAAGGAATCATCACACCGCAGATGGAAATCGTAGCAGAAAAAGAACATTTTGATGTGGAAGAATTAAGAGAACTGATCGCAAAAGGGCAGGTTATCATTCCCTGTAATAAGAACCATAAATGCATCAGTCCCAGTGGTGTCGGTGCAAAGCTGACAACAAAGATCAATGTAAACTTAGGTGTTTCCAGAGACTGGAAAGACGTTGATATGGAATATGAGAAGGTACATTCTGCAGTAGAAATGGGCGCAGAAGCAATCATGGATCTCAGTTCTTACGGTGATACCAGAAGCTTCCGCCGCAAACTTACTTCTGAATGTCCGGCAATGATCGGTACTGTTCCGATCTATGATGCAGTAGTATATTATCACAAGGCGCTTGGCAAGATCACTTCTGAAGAATGGATTGATATTGTTCGTATGCATGCAGAAGATGGTGTTGATTTCATGACAATTCACTGCGGAATGAACCGTGCAACCGCAGCACGTTTCAAGCAGAATAAACGCCTTATGAACATTGTTTCCAGGGGTGGCTCCATTATGTTTGCATGGATGGAAATGACAGGAAAAGAAAATCCTTTTTACGAACATTTCGATGAGATTCTGGATATCTGCAGAGAGTATGATATTACTTTAAGTCTGGGTGATGCATGCCGTCCGGGATGTCTTGCAGATGCTACAGATACCGCACAGATTGAAGAACTGATCACTCTTGGAGAGCTCACTAAACGTGCATGGGAAAAAGATGTTCAGGTTATGATCGAAGGACCTGGACATATGCCGATAAACCAGATAGCAGCTAATATGGAGATTCAAAAAACACTGTGTCACGGTGCACCATTTTATGTACTTGGACCGCTTGTAACTGATGTTGCTCCGGGATATGACCACATCACTTCTGCGATTGGAGGTGCAATCGCTGCATACTCAGGCGCTGCATTTTTGTGCTATGTAACCCCTGCTGAACATCTCCGTCTGCCAAATGCTGCAGATGTCAAAGAGGGAATTATTGCCGCAAAGATTGCTGCTCATGCTGCTGATATTGCCAAGGGAATTCCTGGTGCAGCTGACTGGGATTATAAGATGAGTGAAGCAAGAAAGCGCCTTGACTGGGAAGAAATGTTCAAGCTCAGTATGGACCCGGAGAAAGCAAGACGCTACCGTGCCGAGGCAAAGCCAGAGAAAGAAGATACCTGCAGTATGTGTGGTAACTTCTGCGCTGTTAAGAATACAAACCGTATTCTGGATGGGGAGATTGTTACTATTTTTGACGAATGATTTCCTAAATAATTCTGATATTTTTTATATTTAAGAGATTATCAGTAATAATACTTTCTGCTGTAAATATAGCAAACACAATACAGTATTACATATAACATACCATATATTCGATTTGCTTTTATAAAGATAATTTTGCCATAGTTTTTATCTCTCTGAAAGCATAAAAAATCCATAGTTTAACCCTTTATTTCAACTGACCAGGCGGATAAAATTATCTGCTTTGCAACTTGTTTAATCTGGTTAAACTATGGATTTTTATTTTCAATTTTATGCTATATCTGGAGTCTCTACATTCTTAATTTCTTATGAAATTCCCGCAGTGTATCCTTCTGACAGAAAATAAATAATGCTGCCAACGTCAGGAAACTGATGCCTGTACATACGACAGACGGGTACACAAATTTCACGATTCCAACCCAGATAAGTATCATCGGAATCAGTCCTGCAACGCCTGCCTGTACAAGATAAAACAGATATTCTTCTCTCTCCAGGCGGTTCACTTTTGCGATCACTGGAATTGAAAACTGTACTGCCAAAGCACCAAATGGAAGAACAAACTCTACAGACCAGCCTCGCCAGCCAATGAACCGATCCCACAGGATCGCGATCACAGATATGATCAATAACTGCCACATTTCGTTCTTCAGTATATTTCTGCGTTTGAAATACGCTACCATAACTACCAGCCATGCACAGGCACATCCTGCACTTGCAAACCAGAACCAGTCTAATGTTCCTGCCGTCATGAAATTGATCATTCCACAGATCACAGCGACCGCAAGGCACAGAAAACTGAATGTCTGTACAACTCTCTGGTTCTCTTTCTTCTCCAGTTTCTGCCTCTCTCCATATGCCGGAAAATCATTCTTCAACTCTCTGTGGGAAACTTTCTCCTCGCTGAGCATCCGCTGGAAGTTTCTCTGAATGCTATCATCCGGTATCTTGGAAGTAAATCCCAGTACCATCTCGTCTCCGTAAGAGCAGGAACACATCTGCAGAGAATTCGTACTTGCAAAAATACCAAAATGCTGAATATATTCCCTGTACTCCTCCGGCAGGCGGATAATGCCAATGTTGGAATAAACTGCCGTAATACTCCTGCTGCCCAGATTGGCTCCGATCATCAGAAAATACTTCTTAATTTCCAGCGGAACAACACGAACAAACAGGTTCTTCTCAATGCGCACATATCCGCTCATGTGCATGGCAATCTTCTCTTTTACAAGTTCCTGTTCAAACTGCTGCTTCATTGACTCCAGAACCTTTTCGAAAGTTGTGGTATCCGAAAATTTATATCCAACTTCAATCCATCCAAAGAAGTTTGCCATAGACTGAGACGGAAAATAATTTCTCAGATTTACCGGAATCATCAGTGTCACAGGACGTTTCTGTTGATTCTTAGGAATTTCCTCACGGATAGAACACAGCATCATTGCAGTCAGCAGTACTGTAATAGAGACCCCATAAGACCGCGCCTTCTGATGAATATCTTTTACAGAAAAAGCTACTTCTGTAATGTGCATGTCTGAATGAACCAGTTTTTCTCCCTTAAGCTTTACAGCCGTCTCTTTCTTCTCTTTATCCTTTGGTGTATCCGAAGAATAATATTGGGAGAAACTATCCTCTTCTTTATCCCCGTGAGTGATTTCTTCTGTGCTCTCTATATGTGGCAGATTCTCCTGTGGATGTGCCAGGATCAGATAATTCTGCACCAGTTCCTGCAGGAAATGCATGGCCCCGGTACCATCTGTCAATGCATGAAATACCTCAAAATTAATCCTGTTTTTGTCATAAGTTACCTGAAATAAAAGGGATTTCTTATCTGGAATATACAGACGACTGCATGGTGGTTCTGTCTCCGGCTTTACAACTGCTCTGATATCTCTGTGCTCAAGATAAAACCAGAACAGTCCTTTTCTCAGAACCGCCTGAAACAGAGGATATTTCTCCATTGTCTGATCAAGCGCTGCCTGAAGGATTTCCCCGTTGACCTCTTCTTTTAACTGACAGTAGAAACGAAACACTCTGGTGTCATTCTTTCCTGTTACCAGTGGAAATGCCAGTGCTGCATTATCCAGTTTTCTCCATTTTGAGTATCCTGTATCCATAATTTTCCTGCCTTCTTTTTCGTTTCTGCTTACTTTTCTTTTGTCCTATAGCAATCCACGTGAGAACCACTATATGATTTTCTCATAACTCTTATTCAGAAACTGATTAATATATTTAAAACTCTCCTGCACATGCAGAAATTTGATTCCCAGTGCAAAGAATCCATGAAATGCCCCATAAATCCTGTGCACTTTTACATGATTTCCTGCTGCCTGAAGTTTCCTGCCATACACTTCTCCCTCATCACGCAAAGGGTCATATTCTGCTGTAAGAATTAATGTTTCAGGCAAATTTCTCAGATCTTTCTCCAGTATCGGAGCAAAATAAGGATTCTGTCTGTCTTTTACCGAACTCTGATAAAGATTCAGATAATCTTCCATTTTTACTGACGTAAGAAGATAATCACTGCCATTCTCCTGTACAGATCTGTACGGAGATTCCTCTGTATAACAATTTCCAAGTGCCGGATAGATCAAAATCTGACGTCGTGGTGTAAACTCACCTTTGTCTCTTGCCATCAGACATACTGCTGCTGTCAGATTTCCTCCTGCACTGTCCCCGATGATCGTGATTTTCTCCGGATCAGTATTTAAGATCAGCTGATTGGTATAAAGTGCTTTCGCCGCTGCATAACAATCCTCCAGAGGAATCGGAAACTTATGTTCCGGTGCCAGTCTGTATTCAACAGAGACTACAATATGCGCAGTTGCCTGTGCCATTCTGGCACATACACGGTCATAATTCTCCACGCTCTCAGTTACCCAGCCACCTCCATGGAAAAACAAGAGAATCGGGAACGTATTTCCCTCTACGATTCCCGCCTGCATTGCCTCTTCTGTTGGAAAATACATCCTGAGTGGCACCTCATGTTCTCCATTATAAACTCTGGCATCCAGCTTTTTTGCAAAAATCCGCATAGCATCCAGTTGCTTCAGATCTGCCATTCTTCTGGAGGATTCCAGCTCGATATTTCCATATGACAGCGCATGCAGAATTGCTTTCATTGTCTTTGATATCAATATTCTATATTTCCTTTCAGTTCTGTCGTTCTATCCTCACCTGCTGCTTATTACTTTTCGCAATTGAAACATGGGTACTTACCCAATCCGGTTAGTTAATCGTGGCGCTCATCCTTATTACTGTACATTTCGCAGAATCTTGCTGCAAATGCAGGCGGTTCCTCATGCACATATAAATGGGAAATATCACCAAATGCACTGATACGAAAACTTGCGATTCCCTCTCTTCTCTCCTCTGTGTTGACAGTTGTCACGGAGCTCGGTGCTGCGCAAAATCCATGCCACAGTACCATCGGAGAAGCACCGATCAGATGAGCAAGAAGCACACATTCCAGACCAAAATGGCAGAAGAAGACCAGTGTATCTTCATTTGGTTTCTCTACTCTGTAATAATGTCCTTCTCGCACATATCCATGCTCTGCCAGGAGTTTATCAAACTTTCCTGTTACATAGTCATAATAACCCTTTGCATCTGATTTCTGTAATCTTTCATTTTCATACCAGTGATCGTACTGATAGAAACGTTCATCCTGTGTCCAGTCCTGCGGCAGCCAGTCCCATACTCTTTTCTGTCTGTCAGAAACGTCCGGACGGTTGATCAGAACATCAAATTCCTGGAGCCAGTCACATTCTACTGCTGTACGGTTCATCTTCTTTAATGTAAGGGATGCCGTGTCCTTTGCTCTTCCAAGAGGTGAAACATAAAAATCTTTGACGTCAAGTTTTGACAGTCTTTCTGACAGATATTCTACTTCCTTCCATCCCTTCTCAGTAAGCGAATCAATAGAATAATCCGGGTCTCCATGTCGTACGATCAATAATCTCATTTGTATTATTTCCTTTCCAATTTTATTTCACATTTTCCATCACAAATCTGTGTGCATTTCCATAGAAAATCTTCTCTGTCAGTTCTTCTGTAAAGCCATGTTTCAGAAGTTCTTCTCTCAGAAACGGAATAGACTGAACCCCTTCTATTCCTGCCGGGAAAAGTCCGTCGCATCCATCAAAGTCACTTCCAATAGCAAGGCAGTCCTCTCCGCCCATCTCCAATACTGTATCCATATGCTTCATAAGATCAGAAATCTGTGGTTTCTCTCCTACAAATGGGGCAAAGAAATTCATTCCTATGATTCCTTTTCTGCGGATCAGTTCTTTCAAGTGTTCTTTTTGCAGATTTCTCGGTGCATTCCATACTTCTCTGATATCAGAGTGAGAAGCCATTACCGATCTGTCTGTCAGTTGAAACAGATCTTCTACTCCCTGATCTGACAGGTGGGAAATATCCATGACAATTTCCTGATCCGTCAGGGTTTTTACCATTTTTTTGCCTCTGGATGTCAGCCCTTTTGTCTGATCTGCGGTTGCTCCGCAGGCATATTCATTTTCATAATTCCAGGTCAGCATTGCAAAACGAAATCCCATCTCACGGATCTTCTCCACATACTTACCCATGATAGATATATCCTCAATCGACAAAAATGCCGCTGCTTTTCTCTGTCTGCAGGCTTTCTCCATTTCCTCTCCGCTCAGACAAAGGGCAATCTTACGATTTTCTTCTGCAAGATAAGCCATGGCAAGGTTATAAATCCGCAGGAAATCTTTGTCAGGATTTTCTTTGTCCAGCTTAACTGCATCCTTCCATATTGCAAAAATCTGTGTATAATTTTCTACAAAATCTCCAATTCTCTTCAGGTCCAGATCACAGGAATTCTCTTCCAGTGTATCTCCTGGTTTTACAATTTCAGTCAGTGTATCTACATGACAGTCAAAATAATTCATTTTATCCGCCTGTTCCTTTCTCTTATCTTTTGTCTGCTTATAATCCCTGTCAGGAACACAATAGTTGTTACTGTTTACCTCAGTAATACGCTTCGCGATGCACAGAATCAATATTATCCAAGATATTTCCCGGAACCTTTTTCTGCATTCAGCTTACCATTCTTATATACTGTTTGTCCAGACTTGATTACCATCTGAATTTTTCCTTCCAGCTGTTTCCCTTCATAAATGGTATAATCCAGATTACTTTTTCTGTTTTCCACATGAATTTCCGTATTTTCTCTTTCTGTGATCAGTACAAGATCTGCATCGCTTCCCGGCTGGATGCATCCCTTCTGCGGAAATCTGTGATAAAATCTGGCCGCATTTTCCGATGTAAGTTCTACAAATCTCTTCATAGACAGTCCTCTTTTCTTCACACCTTCTGAGAAAAGATACAGCATCCTTGTCTGAATTCCATCTACACCGCAGGGCACTGTCTCATAGGTTTTTCCATATTTGTCATATTTTGAATACGGGCAATGATCTGTAGAAAAAATATCTATCTTTCCATTCAGGATTCCTCTCCACAATTGTTCCACATCCTGCTGTTTTCGCAAAGGAGGAGTCATTGTATACAATGCCCCCTGTTTTCCTTCCAGTTTCTCATCTGTAAATTCCAGATAATGGGGACAGGTTTCCAGAAGAAATCCTTCCGTATGTTTACCGGCTGTTCTCTGCTCTGACTGCAAGGCAACGGTTGCTCCGGCAGATGTATGGGCGATGCAAAGATTTACACCTGTATTCTCTGCAATTTTCTGCAATTGTTCTACTGCTTTTCTTTCAGAAATATCCGGTCTGGTAAACGCCAGCATGGACATATCTGAAGGATTTTTTACCTGTTTCTTCTGCTTCTCTATAATATCTTTTTCTTCTGCATGTACCAGAAAAGTGATTTTGTTTTTATCCGGAATCTTCCCGTATAGTTCTTTTATCGCATACTCTATTTCCTTCATGGTAAGGTCTGTATTGTCATATACTGTGAACAGTTTGAAATCTGTGATCCCGTAATCCAGGATTTTCTGTAATTCTTCTAACTGTCTTTCATAGTCCCTGGTGATCACAAAATGAAACGCATAGTCCACTGCCGAAGCTTTAGCTTCCTGCATTCTTTTTTCTATGCAATGTGACGGTGATTCACCTTTCTCTGATTCGCAGAAATCAATAACTGTAGTTGTTCCTCCTGCAAGTGCCCCAAGAGAACCCGTATAAAAATCGTCTTCTATCAGGATTTCTCCAAATCCTCCCAAATGTACATGCGCGTCAAACCCTCCCGGAACTACCCAGGACTCTTCGGCGTCCGTGACATTTTCCTGTGGAAAATCTGACGGCAGTTCTTTCTGTACTGCTTTAATTTTTCCAGTATGATCATCATAAATAACACAGCCCCGGAATATTTCATCCGGGGTTACGATCTTTGCATTTATAATTGCCTGTTCTGACATAAAATATCTTCCTTTCTTATCGGCAGTTTGTGAAAATATATTCCTGTAGCATTGCTTACTGCATTGCACACAGCTGCTGCACTTGGAACTGTGGCACATTCTCCCACACTCTTGGCTCCACAGGTATCCGGCATGATTCCAAAAAGGCTGCTTCCGTGAGGAGCTGCTGCCATCCCCACACCGATCCGGTATCTTCCGTTTTCTTTTGCTGATCTTTTCTGTTCCTGCACAGCTTCTTCCCATTCAAACAGGCGTTTTCCTTCTTCCACACAGTCTTTGATCCGCAGATTTCCAAGCTTTTCTCCATTCTGATCGCAGGTCTTTGGATCATGCATATTCATCTTTTCAAATGTACAGAAATCCATTCCAAGTCTATTGGCAATCTGGTTAAACTGGTTATTTAACGCAAAAAAGAGCTGTGGAGATCCGAACCCTCTCATAGCTCCCGCAATGGAACGATTGGTGTAAACAGGAATTGCATGATAATGCATATTCGGGATAGAAAATATCTTGAAAAATTTTCCACCCGCCGCCCAGGCAACGCTCATGGTAGCTCCTGTCTGTGCCCCTGCACTGAGATAAACTTTATAATCGCAGGCTGTAATATGTCCGTCTTTTTTTACTCCTGTCCGGACATAAATCCTTTCTGCATGTCGGGTAGTTCCTGACTGGATATCCTCTCTTCTGGTATAAACGATCTTCACGGGATGTCCGGTTTTCATAGCAAGGAGCGCGCATACCGGCTCTGTCACCAGGTCAATCTTTCCGCCAAATCCACCTCCCATTGCAGGACTTAATACCCGTACCTTATTCATTGGCATATGAAAAATCTTTGCCAGATTTTTTCTCTGTCCAAATACATCCTGAGATGGTGTATAGACAGTAAGTTTTCCGTCCATATCATAATCACATAAAGATACATGTGGTTCCATAGGCGCATGATGAATTGCCGGAACTTCAAATACATCTTCATAAATTTCATCTGCCTGTGCAAATCCTTCTTCCAGATTTCCACAGCTTAAGTCTACTTCTTCCAGGATATTTCCATGTTCATGAATGGGACAGGCCTCTTCTTTCGCCGCTTCTTCCGGATCCAGATAAAAAGGCAGTTCTTCATCCTGCTGACAGACCATCCATAATCTTATGCTGTACACCAAGAACTTCCATGCTTCCTGCAAGTCCTCCAAGGCCACCGGACACAAGCATTGCCACCATAACCATTTTTTTCACCGGCATTCCTGCATATGCTGCAACAGCGATCAGGATTCCAATGGTAAGCTGTGTCTTTGGAACCAGAAGTGGAAGCTGTGCACTTTCCAGAATGTTTTCGCTCTGTGGATAAGTACCTTTCTCTTCTTTGATCGGACCATTTACCATGTACTGTACAATATAGATTGCGATGTAGTTCATCATAACGGTTGTGATCATCTCACTGGCCTTAAATCTGTTCTTGAGCCATCCTACGATCCCACCCCAGAATGCTCCGCCGATAAATCCTGCTGCCAGACAGACCAGAATGTGAAGTGCCATAGGAAGTTTCAGATAAATACCGGCTATGGCGCTGAACAGTCCGCCCATATAAAGCTGACCTTCAATTCCAATATTGATCAGCCCGCACTTATAAGCAAATCCATAACTCAGACCTACAAAAATCATGGTTGTCGTTTTCACAAAAGTTCCTGCTGTCGCATTTTTGCTTCCAAATGCTCCAAGCAGCATAGATTTGTAAACGCTCAGCGGATTCTCTCCTACCAATGCGATCACGACTGCCCCAAGCACCAGAGCAAGCACAATCGACAATACAGGTTTCAAAATTTTCTTGATGTTCATTGTTCTTCCTCCTCGATATCTTTGCTTTTCTTCAGATTCCCGGCAAACTCTGTGCAAAAAAAGAAGGGCGTTTTGATATTCATTTCTATCAAAACGCCCTTCTTTTAATCAAAAATTGTACAAAAAAAGCACATGCCATATTCTATGTGAATTCTGACACACCGGTGTCACTCCCTTCACGCAGGACAGGATGTACAATCAATTTATTCCAATTTATAAATTAATCACGGAGACCTTAAATATTTGCCGTATTCAATTTTTTTATTGATGATAAATTATCACAAGTGTTTTTTATTGTCAAGCACTTTTTTATAATTTTATCATTATTTTGTTATTTCTTATAAACATCTTATATTCTTTAATAATATACTTTTTTACTTATTATTTACTGATTTTACTCTTCACTCTCATCTTCAGAATGTTCTGTATCTATGCCAAAACGGATAGTTACATACTGCTTGATCAGCTCTACACAACGCTCCCATCCAATTCTGTCACTGTTTAATGTAAAGTCATAATTGATTGGATTTCTCCAGTCCCCACCTGCATAGCATTTATAATATTCATACCTGTATTTATCTGTTTTTTTGATCAGTTCTTCTGCTCGTTTCGGAGTTACATTCAGTCTTTTACAAATTCTGTCCACACAGGCATGACGTGGTGCTTCAATGTAAACACTGATCACATTATTGAAATTTCTCAGGACATGATCCGCACATTTTCCAACAATTATGCAGGATTGTGTCATGGCAAGATCACGGATAATTTCTGCCTGAATCTGAAACAGATGAAGATCTGATACAAACTCTGATTCCATCGGAACTGCATTTTTCAGTATCGGAACTTTCTCCAGCCAATTGGAAACGTAAGTTCCTCTCAGCTTCTCATCTACCTGCATAAATTCATCCTTATCAATTCCACTATAGTCCGATGCCATCTCCAGAATCTGATTCTCATAACATGGAATCCCCAGTTCTTTCGAGAGCATTTTCCCAATTTCTTTACCACCACTGCCGAATCCGCGCGCAATCGTGATCACGTAATTCTCCATAGACCTTTCTCCCTTCCTGAAAATGGAAACAAAAAAGAGCCATTGCATAACTGCAATGACTCCGTTGTCGTTGAATGTATTATAACATCATTTTTTGTTTTTTCAATACCCTTTTTTCTTAAAATATCAGGTGAAATTTTTCCTTCTGTCACTTGTGATACCACTCTTTGTTCTCCCACGCTGCAAACATAATCCGCTGTTTTTCTCAAATTGTATCCGTAAAATCTGCCCCACTGACCGCTCTCTGCCAGTGATTTTCAATAGCAGGTTCCCCTTCTGCAAAATACGGAAACCTCTTTGTTTCCAGTTCTTCCAATCTGGAAATCTTACCTTCCACATATTTGTGAAGTCTGCGTTTTGTGCTGTCCAGACGGGTGATCACACCGCCCATTCTCAGGTCAATCAGTTCATATCCGAACGGTTTTGCATCTGCCATCCACAGGTCTTCTCTGAGTTCTTTTAATTTCCACAGTTCCTCTGTGAGACGTGGAATGATTTTCTCATAAAGCTGTCTCTGTGTGGATAAATCCTGTGTATCGTATGCTGTTTTTATCTTCAAACCAAGGTCTGCTTTCTGCACGAGAACCTCTGCCAGACAATGATAATATTCAAAAAATCTTGCATGATTTTTACATATTTCTACACTGTTTTTCAGTTCTTCTTCCAGCTTTTTATAATATGCTGAAGCTTCTGCATCCTTCAGATGATAATCAAAAATTCCCAGTAATGCATCCTGATACAGTAAATATTTGGATGGATTTTCGGACTTCATATTCGCCTGATCTCCCAGAAACAGCCGGTCAAATTTGTCGAGTTTCAGAAACTCGTTCAGGCTGCTTCCCACAGCGTCCTGAAACTCTTCTTCCACCGCTGCTTCGTCAAATTCTTTGTGGAATCCCAGATGTGCAAATAATGCTGCTCCCGGCAGAATTGCATCCACAGGTGTCTCCGCACCGTTATCCAGCCATGCTGTACAGAACACCTCCTGAACCTCAAATTTCTTACAGGTGGCAAGTGCTGCCTTCGTACAGGCAAAGCTTCTGGAATAATTCGGTGCAATTCCGTTCCAGATCCAGCATCCTCCCGCAAATATAATCTTGTCCGAAAGCTGTTTATGTACGTTCAGCATTTTTTCATAAACCTTTGCATCCGCATTATAATAATCCCAATATACCAGACCAAGTCCCGAATCCGGTTTCTTCCATTCACTGCAGTCTGCATCTTCCGGTACTTCGTAATAACTTTTTCCGGTATTGGAAGTGATATACATATCACTCCAGATCATAGGCTCCAAACCCAGTTTCCTGCAGATTTTCAGAACCCTTGTGCAATGTTCTTTAATCAGCTCAGAACTGTTTTTATAACCATTTTCCTTCAGATAATTTCCCAGTCCAAGTTGCACCGCTTCATCCATTCCCAGATGGATTTTTCTTGTATGGAAGCTATCTTTTACTGCTGTCAGAAGCTCCTCAATGAATACATATGTCCCTTCTTTTCCTACCTGCAGAATGTCCGGTGTATCTACGATTTTTTCTGCTGCCGGCCACTTCAGCGCATTATGAAGATGTGCAAGTGTCTGAATACATGGAATCAGTTCTATTCCAAATATCTGCGCATATTCATCAATTTCTCTGATTTCTTCCCTGCTGTATCTTCCTCTGTAAATACCAAAATACGGAAGTTCCGGCACCTCATAAGTATCCTCTGTGTAAAGCAACAGCCTGTTCAGCCCAAGCTTTGCCAGAATGTGGATCATCTCTTTTACTTTTTCTACAGTAAACACCGCATTTCGGGAACAGTCCAACATTAGTCCATTTCCTGTGAAATATGCAGTTTCATTCTTCTCAGATTTGCCTTCTGTATCTTTCAAATGCTTCTGAACCCAATTCAATGCTCTGAAAAAATGCGCCGGTTCATGGCAGCAAATTTCCACACCTTTGTTCTCGCATTTTACTTTCAGTTCCATTCCTTCATGGAATCTCACATTTATCTTAATCTCAGAAAAAATATCCCCTTTTTCCTGGCTTTCAGCATTCCATTCTTCCTGCAGAATTTTCGTTCCCTTCTCAATTCTGATGATATCCTCTTCTGCACCCTGCAGTATAAAATTCACACCCATTTTCTTCTCCTTTTTTCCGTAATTTTTTATGTTTTGAAATAATACTTTTGTTTTTATTATATACCCCCGGTATCTACATTCCAATATCCCAGATTGGCTATTCTTTGCAAAAACTTGGCATATACATGGCAAAATATCTCGCTTAATAATAGATTGTGAATAGTAACAGAGATACTCTCTACAGCAACATAAATTTGCATCTGATTATCTATCAGGAGTTTTATTTGTTGTAAATTTTAATTATTATTGCGTTGTGAAATTTTTTTTCATTTTATAATGATTTTACCATTCTCGTGTGCTATACTGACTTTAATAACAAATATTTAACTATATCACAGGCTTAACATTAAAAGGAAAGGAGCCACTTATGAAAATTTTAGTCTTTGACATTGGTGGAACCGCAATTAAATACGGAATCTGCCAGGACGGACAGCTCGAAGAAACCAAAGAATGCCCAACCGAAGCCTTCAAAGGCGGTCCACACATTCTGAATACTATCTGTTGCCTTGCAGATCAATATCTTCCTTTTGATGCCATCGGCATCAGCACTGCTGGTCAGGTCAATCCAGAAGAAGGTTCTATCATTTACGCCAACAGCAACATCCCTGATTACGCAGGCACACAATTTCGAAAAATCCTTCAGAAACGCTTCCATGTTCCTGTCGCAGTAGAAAACGATGTCAACAGCGCCGCCCTTGGAGAAGCCGTCTTTGGTGCCGGAAAAGGCAGGAAATCTTTTCTTTGCCTCACTTACGGAACCGGTGTCGGCGGCGCTATTATAGAAAGCGGACAGGTTTACCATGGTTCTTCTTTCTCTGCCGGAGAATTTGGAGCAGTTATCACACATGCAGAAGAAAAGCTTTCCGGTACAGATCCTTTTGACGGATGTTATGAGCGCTATGCTTCTGCTACTGCATTAGTAAAAATGGTTTCCGAGATTGATCCTTCCCTTACCAATGGACGGCAGATTTTTGCAAATCTTGAGCGTCCGGAGATCAAAGCAGTTGTGAATAAATGGATTGATGAGATCGTTCTTGGACTTACTACCCTGATCCACATCTTTAACCCTTCCTGCATTGTTCTTGGCGGCGGTATTATGGTTCAGCCATATATTCTGGAACAGATTAATACACGCATTCCCCAAATGGTTATGGCCAGTTTTTCTCACGTACAGATTTCCAGTGCGAAGCTTGGAAATTCCGCCGGCCTTTTGGGTGCTTATTATCTCGCGGCTCAGAAGTTTGAAATGTCTGATCTTTCAGATAAAAAATAATTTCCGTCATTCTACTTAATGCTATTCACACTTATATATAAGAAACCGGATTCTGTGAAACCTTACGGCTTCAGAATCCGGTTTTCTTTCTACCAGTTTTATGCAGAATTTATTGTCTGCTATTTTACAAGAACTTTCCCTACTGCTTTTCTTACATGTTCCGCGCTATCTGCCATAATTTTTACCTTATGAGCATCTTCAGGAAATACGATCAGTGCTGCTCCAGGTTTTAATGTAACATAATTCTCTATCGGACCATTCCCCAATACATAATCAGCTTCTTTGTCCTCTTTAGTGATTGTCAGTAAAGAGACATCACTGACTCCCATTTTTTCTTCGCCGGAGATCATCATATGAATATCTGCATATTTCTCATGAGCCTCGAATATGGTTTCTTCTTCAGGCAGAGTTTCATATTCAAAACAATTGATGTATGCGAAATCTCCATCTACCTCATTGCGTCCGTCACTCAGTTCTTCCAGGGAATGACTGGTCAGATAGTCGATCAGTTTATCCATGTGTTCACCCAGTCCTTTATATCGGGTTATATGTTTAATTTCAGTATAGATCATTTCTATTTCCTCCTTCTGGCATTGTCAAACGGATATTTGCAATCCGCAACAACGAAATATATTTTCACTTTGAAAATTTATAATAATTATTTTCACTTTACTTGCATCACGTTACATCTTGTTTTATAATATTTGTAAGGGTGTCAGGGTCAAAAATATTTTGCCCCTGACTTGATATCCACGGATTGCTACGCTCCCGCAATCCTGATATCTAACAGATTCTAACGGAGGTTTATTTATGGCAGATAATATTCTTGATTCTATCACAGAACAATATCATTCCCTTACCAAATCCGGAAAGAAACTGGCAGATTATGTATTTTCCCATACAGCAGAGACTCAATACCTGTCAATCACATCCCTTGCCGAAAACTGCGATGTATCCGAAGCTACTATCACCCGTTTCTGCCGAGGCCTTGGCCTTTCCGGTTATAATGCGTTCAAACTTGCATTAGCACAGGCAGACCGCACCACTGACTTAGGAGATTCCGGCAACTCTGCTGAACCTGTATCTTCCGAAGATTCCATTGCAACAATCGGTGCAAAGGTACACGCCGCCAACATTCTTTCTCTCAATGAAAGTTATGAACTCTTTGATGAAGAAAGTATGACAAGAGCAGTTTCTATTCTTTCCAAAGCCCGCCGGGTATACTGTTTTGGTCAAGGCGGGAGCATGGTTATGGCAATGGAAGCATGGGCACGTTTTTCAACTGCTGCCCCTAATTTCATACATATCAGCGATTCACATATGCAGGCCAGCGCAATTTCTCTGGCAGATTCAGAGGACGCGATCCTTTTCTTCTCATATTCCGGATCTACAAAAGATATGTGTGACACTTTAAATATTGCTTCCCAGCGTAATGTATCTGTAATTCTGATCACACATTTTCCAAAATCTGCTGGTGCTGAATTCGCAACAGTTGTCCTGCAGTGTGGATGTAATGAAAGTCCTCTGCAGTCCGGATCAGTTGCTGCAAAAGTAGGTCAGCTTTTTCTGGTTGACTGTCTGTTCTATGGATTCTGCTGTCAGAAACCGGAACTCAGATCCGCAGCACGTTCCGCAACAGCTCAGGCTATCACCAATAAACTTTTATAATTTTTTGAAAAGGGGATGTAACCACTATGATACATCCCCTTTTCTTTTATGCCTTCTTCCGATATCCGTTATCTGATTCGTTTCCGCTTCACTGTTCCTGTCTTATTTACTTGCTTCAATCGCATTCTGGAATCTCTGCGCGATTTCCAGAGGACGTGTGATCGCTCCGCCTACTACGATTGCCCATGCACCTGTCTGTAAAGCTTTTACAGCCTGATCCGGATAGTGGATCTTACCTTCGCCAATAACCGGAATGTCTGTATCTTTTGCCAGTCTTTCCATCAGTTCATAATCCGGCTCATCTTTCTTGGATGTGTAAGCTGTATATCCACTCATAGTGGTTCCTACAATGTCCACACCACATTTCCATGCATTAATACCCTCTTCATAATTAGAAATATCCGCCATCAGGATAATATCCGGATATTTTTCTTTAATCTGTGCGATAAATTCATTAATAGTTGTACCATCGCCACGTTTGCGAAGCGTACAGTCCAGAGCTACTACATCAGATCCCGCAGCAACCAGATCGTCTACTTCTTTCATAGTAGGAGTGATATATGCTTCGTATCCAGGATACTGGATTTTTACAAGTCCGATTACCGGAAGTCCGGTCTCTTCTTTAATCGCAACTACATCACGAATGCTGCTGGTACGGATTGCAGGTGTACCTGCCTGTTTTGCAGCCCGGGCCATAAGATACATAATGGATTTCTCTTCTACATATAAAGGCTCACCTTCTACAGCCTGACAGGAAATAATCATTTTTCCATGAATTGCATCTAAAATCTCTTTTTTAGTCATATTCTATCTCCTCAAAATCACAATACTTTTACAATATTCAGTTCTTCATCTGTGAGAACAACATCAGCGCATTTTCCAGGGGCAAGAGAACCAACTTCATCATAAATCCCAATACTTTTTGCAGGGTTTGCTGTTGCTGCGAGAATAGCTTCTCTCTCCGGTACTCCCATGGAAATAACAGTTCTCATGCAGTCGAAAAGGCAAGTCGCAGAACCGGCAATAGTTCCATCTGCCAGTGTTGCTTTTCTGTCTTTCATGGTTACTTGCTGGCCACCCAGTTCATACATTCCGTTCTCCATACCAGTTGCCATCATAGAATCACTGATAAGAATCACTCTGCTGTCTCCAAACAGCCGGAACGTATTGCGCACAGTTACCGGATGAATATGTATACCATCTCCGATCATTTCTACCATGCAGTCCTGATTATCTGCTGCAGCGCCGATCACCCCCGGTTCTCTGTGTCCCATAGGATTCATTGCATTATAAAGATGAGTTACATGAAGTGCTCCCTCTTTCATAGCTTCTGCCGCACAGTCATAGCCTGCTGCAGTATGTCCGATAGAAATAACTACTTCATTATGTAACTCCCTGATAAACTCCTCTGCCCCTTCCATGTTCGGCGCAAGAGTTACCAGTTTAATTAATCCGCCTGCTGCTTCATTGCATGCACGGAAAAATTCAACATCCGGTTTACGGATATATTCCTCTACATGTGCTCCCTTTTTCGCAGGATCGAGAAATGGCCCTTCCATATTAATGCCAACGATGCGGGCACAGGTTTCGTCCTGTTCTACATCCTTTGCTGTCTGAAAAATCTTAAGTAATTCCTCTTTCGGAAGAGTCATAGATGTTGGACAATAGGATGTGATTCCCTGAGATTTTTCGTACTGAAGAATTGTTCTTAATCCTTCAACATCTGCATCTGAGAAATCATGTCTGACTGCACCGTGGCTGTGAATATCTACCAGACCAGGTAAAACCTTCAACCCTGATGCATCCAGTTCTGTTTTATCTGTCACCTCTTCTGCGGAAGCCACAATTCTGCCTCTTTCTATATATAGATCTGTTACTTTATAACTGCCATCTTCCTGAAAAACTTTTCCATTCTTTATAATCATTTAATTCTGCCTCTTTTCTCCCTGAATTCAAGTATGTTCTGACTTATGGCAATTCCTGTCAGACAGTTCAACTGTATACTATCATTATCACACAGGAGCAGGTATTACAAAAGTCCCTTTTCTTTGATAATACTTAATGCTTCTTCGTCTGCTACCACTGTTACATCCTGATGGAGCTGGAGGATAGATGCCGGTACGTTTGGTGTAATCGGTCCGTACAGGGATTTATACAGGGCATCTGCTTTGGCACTTCCTGTTGCTACAAGAAGGATCTTCTTTGCTGCCATGATGTTCTTAATTCCCATGGTGTATGCCTGTTTCGGAACTTCGTCCATGCTTTCAAAGAATCTGGCATTTGCTTTAATAGTGCTCTCTGTAAGGTCCACACAATGGGTCTCTTTCTCAAAAGCTTCACCAGGCTCATTAAATCCGATATGTCCGTTTCCGCCAATTCCGAGAAGCTGGATATCGATTCCGCCTACGCTGCGAATGATCTCATTGTAATCTGCACATGCTTTGTCACTGTCTTCTTCCAGACCGTTTGGTACATAGGTTCTGGTTTTGTCAATGTTTACATGATCGAACAGGTTTGTATTCATGAAATAGCGGTAGCTTTGGTCATTGTCACCGGACAGCCCTTTATATTCATCCAGATTCACAGATGTAATCTGTGAGAAATCAAGGTCACCTTTGTTGTACCATTCAATCAGCTGTTTATACAATCCGACCGGTGTGGATCCTGTTGCCAGTCCGAGAACTGCGTTTGGTTTCATAATAATCTGGGCAGACATGATATTTGCTGCCTTTCTGCTTACATCCTGATAATCTTTGCCTACATAAATGATCATAGTTATTCTCCTTCTCCTGGGGGTTATCTGACGCTTTCAATTCGCAGATATCAAGTTAGGGGCAAAATACCTTTTGGCCCTTAGTTGTGAATTTATTATAATTCTCCTTGGTTCTATTTTCAACGAATGTATAGTCTTTAGAATCTTCTTTCATATTTTGTTATTTTCTTCTTCTTTGGAATTAATTTTAATCGCCATGTTGAAATTACTTTCTTCATTTATGTTTTTCATGAAAATATTTACATTTTTCTTGAGAAATTATTTTTGTGATGATATAGTAATCTTAGAATTATTATTACTTTTTTCTGGCAGACATTTCGGCCGGACTTTTTATACAAATATAATTTTAATCAGATAGATATCTGCCAAATACCAGCTCAGACTTTTAGCCTGATTAAAGAAAGGATTTTATATGTCACTGAACAAGCATAAGATCATTCCATTGATCGAATCTTATTATCATACATTTACTCCTCTGGAGAGAACGATTGCTGATTTCTTTATTCACAATACAGAAGAACAGGATTTTTCTTCCAAAAACATTTCCAGCCTTCTGTATGTATCAGAGGCTTCGCTCTCACGTTTTGCTCAGAAGTGCGGATTTCATGGATACCGGGAATTTATTTATGAATATAAACAGAGTCTGACTCCAGGTCCTGAGGAAAATATTCCGAATTTTGAGGTGTCAGAATTTAATACTTACCAGGAACTTCTGAATAAATCTAATGCACTGCTGGACAAGGCACAGATCGCGCGGATCACAAATCTGCTGGTTTCCAAACCTCGCGTTTATGTTTATGGCAGAGGCAGTTCCGGACTTGTAGCGCAGGAAATGAAGCTTCGCTTCATGCGTATCGGATTGAATATCGAAGCAGTTACAGACAGCCATATTATGAAGGTAAATTCTGTTATTCTGGATGAGAGTTGTCTGGTCATTGGAATCAGTGTCAGCGGACAGACAGATGATATTATTTCTTCTCTGAAAGCTGCTCACCAGCGTGGAGCCTATACTCTTCTTATGACTGCCAGACAGGATAAATCCTATCAGGAGTTCTGTGACGAGACACTGATCTTTGCGAGTATGGAACATCTGGAATATGGAAATATTATTTCCCCTCAGTTCCCGATTCTGTTGGTACTGGATGTGCTTTATGCACATTATCTGCAGATCGACAGAAGTAAGAAAGAAGCACTGCATGAATATACCATCCAGACACTTCAGCCTTATCTGATCAAATAATTGACAGTCCTGTCTCGCACAGCCAGGATAACAGTTTACAATACATTGAATAAAAAATTACCAAAAAAGGATCTCTTGAGTTTTGTAACTCTGAGATCCTTTTTGTGTTTTATTTATTTTCTTTTACAAGACGGATCACGTTCCAGGATGCTTTATGAAGCATACTTGTCAGTTCTCCATTGTCCATAGTTGTCTGCTGTGTTGTTTTTGGTTTAACGTTTTCCTGTCCGAATGCGTTGACTACTTTCAGGTCATCACTTTCAAGTACGATATGCTCGGCAACTTTATAACCTTCAAAACTTCTTACATCTGTGTTAAGAACTACATCTTCTTTCAGATTTCTGTTTACTGCGAAGATGGTAACTTCTTCTTTTTCTTCATTATAAACTGCAACTGCTTCAATATCCGTGATGCTTCCATGTCCACTTGTCTCATGCTCTGTGGAAGAAATTACCGGCTGGAGCGCAACACCACGACCATATTTAGATGCGTGCATGAATGGATAGAAAATAGTCTGCTTCCAGGAACCGCCACCGTTCGGGTCTGTCATGATCGGAGCGATAACGTTGATAAGCTGTGCAAGGCATGCTACTTTTACTCTGTCGGAATGACGGATCAGAACGATCAGCATCAGACCTACCAGCAGGGCATCTTCAAAATTGTAAATGTCTTCAAGAAGCGGCGGTGCCACCTGCCATGGATGGTTTTCTGTGATATCATTGTCTGCATCATTGGAATGATACCATACATTCCATTCGTCAAAGCTAAGATACATATTCTTTTTGCTGCGTTTTTTCGCCTTTACATAGTCGCAGGTTGCAATAATGGTGCGGATAAATTCATCCATATCATCAGATTTTGCAAGAAAATCGTTGCTGTCATCAGAACGGTTTCCATAGTATGTATGAAGAGATAAATAATCTACATAATCATAAGTGTGGCTCAGCACGTGATCTTCCCAGAGTGCAAAGGTTGGCATATCTTTATTGGAACTTCCGCATACAACAAACTCGATAGACGGATCGATCAGTTTCATTGCTTTGGCTGTCTCTTCTGCCAGTCTTCCATACTCATCCATAGTCTTGTGGCCGATCTGCCATGGACCATCCATTTCGTTTCCAAGGCACCAGGTCTTGAATCCGTATGGATCTTTCTGTCCGTGTTTGATACGGAGATCACTGTATTTGGTTCCGCCCGGATGGTTGCAGTATTCCAGAAGGTTGCAGGCATCTGTAATCCCTCTTGTTCCCAGGTTGACTGCCATCATTACTTCTGAGTTGGCTGCATCTGCCCATTTCTTAAATTCATGGAGTCCTACCTCGTTCTTTTCCAGGCTTCTCCATGCAAGCTCCAGTCTGTGAGGTCTTTCCTCAACCGGTCCTACACTGTCTTCCCAGTAAAAGTTAGATACAAAGTTTCCGCCCGGATAACGTACGATCGGCACGTCCAGCTCTTTTACCAGATCAATGACATCCTTACGGAATCCGTCAGCATTGGAAAGTGGATGTCCTGGCTGATAAATTCCATCGTATACAGCTCTTCCCAGATGTTCAATAAAGGAACCATAAATTCTTTTGTCGATCTTGGAAATGGAAAATGCTTTGTCCACTACCATTTTTGCCTGTTTTGCCATAATGTTTTTTGAACCTC